>NZ_JBAKHW010000001.1:0-528045 GCF_036906815.1 Micromonospora sp. CPCC 205539
CGGCAGGGCGCGGCGCGGCAGGGCGCGGCGCGGCAGGGCGCGGCGCGGCAGGGCGCGGCGCGGCAGGGCGCGGCGCGGCAGGGCGAGGCGCGGCAGGGTTCTTCTGATTGAGCGGCGGTGGAACTGGTAGGGGTTGTCGCTTGCGGTGCAACGACGAGCGGGTCCGTCATCGCCGGCGCCCGCGAAGGTCCCCATCTGATCTCCAGCGGGCCTGGAGGTGCGTAACGTGCGGGGGTAACGCTGTCGCGAGAAGGAGACTGCATGTCCAAGCCACCGCTACCCGAATCCGCGGTCGCCATGTTGCGCAAGCCGAACCCCGCCGTGATGACCACCCTGCAGGCGGAGGGTCAGCCCGTCTCGGCGGCCACCTGGTATCTGTGGGAGGACGGCCGGATTCTGGTGAACATGGACGAGAGTCGTCGTCGCCTGACCCACATCCGCAACGATCCCCGGGTCGCCCTCACCGTCCTGGACGAGAGCGGCTGGTACACCCACGTCAGCATCGTGGGGCACGTCGCCGAGCTGCGCGAGGACGAGGGCCTCGCCGACATCGACCGACTGTCCCAGCACTACACCGGTCGGGCGTACCCGCGGCGGGACCGGGCACGGTTCAGTGCCCTGATCGAGGTCGACCGCTGGCACGGCTGGGGCGAGCAGAAGGACAACAGCCAGATCGGCTGACGCCGGTCAGAAGGACCTCACGGGTGGATCGGGGCGTCGAGCTCGGTGAGCGGACGCCCCGAACCACCCCAGGCCCGCGCGATGATCTCGGCGGCGATCGCCACGGCCGTCTCCTCTGGCGTCCGCGCTCCGAGATCCAAGCCAGTCGGGGCACAGAGCCGCGCCAGAGCTGCCTCGTCCACCCCCGCCTCGCGTAGCCGGCGTAGCCGGTCGGCGTGGGTGCGACGGCTGCCCATCACGCCGATGTAGCGGGCCGGGGTGCGCAGCGCGACTTCGAGCAGCGGCACGTCGAACTTCGGGTCGTGGGTCAGCACGCAGAGCACCGTGCGCTCGTCGACGGTCGTCGACTCCAGATACCGGTGCGGCCACTGCACGACGAGGTCATTGGCGTCCGGGAAGCGGTTGCGGGTGGCGAACACCGGACGGGCGTCGCAGACCGTGACGTGGTAGCCGAGGAACCGGCCGATCCGGGCCACCGCACCGGCGAAGTCGATCGCCCCGAAGACGATCATCCGGGGTGGCGGCACGTACGACTGGACGAAGACGCTCACCTCGTCGCGCCGCTGCTCCCCGTGCGCGCCCAGCCGGACCGTGCCGGTGGTGCCGAGCGCCAGCATGCCGGCGGTCTGCTGTGCCGCCGCGTGGTCGAGGTCGGGCTCGCCGAGGCTGCCCGCGACCCGGCCGGGCCAGACCACCAACTGCGCGTCCTCGATCGACGCGGTGGCCACCGGCCGGCCGTCGCGGATCGCGGCGAGCACCTCGTCGAGCTGGGTCAGTGCGACGTCCGGCTGGACCAGGACCTCGATGAGGCCGCCGCAGGTCAGGCCCACCTCGAACGCGTCGTCGTCGCTGACGCCGTACGTCTGGGTCTGTGCCTTGCCGTTGTCGAGCGACGCCTGGCACAGCTCGTAGACGGCGCCTTCGACGCAACCGCCGGAGATGCTGCCCAGGACCTCGCCGCGGGCGTTGACCGCCATGGCCGCACCTGGCTGCCGGGGTGCCGACCGCCAGGTCCGTACGACCGTGGCCACGGCGAACGCGACGCCGCTGGCGCGCCAGGCCGTCAACCCGTCGACGATGTCCCGCATGGCCGCACGATCCGTGAACCGCGGTGGCACCGTCAACGCCCACCTAAGTACTTGCTTAGGTCGGCGTTGACTTTGCGGGGTGCGCGGGCCAGATTTTGCCGGACCGCGGAGGTGTGACATGCAGGTCCCGGCACCATTCGAATACGAACGTGCGACCAGTGTGGATCAGGCGATCGCCCTGCTGGAGCGGTTGGGCAGCACCGCGCGACTGGTCGCGGGCGGGCACAGCCTGCTGCCGATGATGAAGTTGCGGCTGGCCAACTTCGACTACCTGATCGACATCAACGATCTCCACGCCGAGCTCGGCTACATCCGCTCCGGCCCGGACGAGGTGCGCATCGGCGCGCTCACCCGGCACCGGGAGCTGCTCGAGTCCACCGAGCTTGCCGCGGCGTTCCCGATCTTCGCGGAGGCCGAACGGGTGATCGCCGACCCGACGGTGCGCAACCGCGGAACGCTGGGCGGCTCGCTCTGCCAGGCCGACCCGTCCGAGGACCTGTCGGCGGTCTGCACGACGCTGGACGCGAGCTGTGTGATCCGCGGACCGGGCGGCGCCGAGCGCGTCGTCTCGATGGAGCAGTTCCACGTCGGCCCGTACGAGACGGCCGTCGGCGACGGCGAGATCCTGGTGGAGATCCGGTTGCCCGTCCGACCGGGTGGCGGCAGCGCGTACGAGAAGGTCGAACGGCGGGCCGGCGACTGGGCCGTGGTCTCGGCCGGCGCGGCGGTCTGGCTTGACGGCGGAGTGATCGTGGACGCCCGGGTCGGGCTCGCCGCGGTCGGCCCGAACACCACGGGCATCCCGGAGATCTCGGCGGCGCTGCGGGGCCGGGAGCCGGCCGAAGACCTTTTCGAGCAGGCCGGGGCGATCGCGGCGCGGAGCTGCGATCCGGTCACCGACCAGCGCGGCAGCGCGGACTACAAGCGGCATCTGGCCGCTGAGCTGACCAAACGGACCCTGCGCCGGGCCGTCGAGCGGGCGAGGAGTTGAGCATGCAGGTCACCATGACCGTCAACGACGTCGAGGTCACCCGGGACATCGAGGACCGGCTGCTGCTGGTGCACTTCCTCCGGGACACGCTCGCCCTGACCGGCACGCACTGGGGCTGCGACACCAGCAACTGCGGCACCTGCGTGGTCTGGCTGGACGGTGAGCCGGTGAAGTCGTGCACGGTGCTCGCCGCGATGGCCGGCGGCCATGAGGTGCGTACGGTCGAAGGGCTGGCCAAGGGCGCCGAGCTCGACCCGATCCAGCAGGGCTTCATCCAGTGCCACGGCCTGCAGTGCGGCTTCTGCACTCCCGGGATGATGATGACCGCGCGGGCACTGCTCAACGCCAATCCGGACCCGACCGAGGCGGAGATCCGCGAGGCGATCTCCGGCCAGATCTGCCGGTGCACGGGTTACGCCACCATCGTGCGCTCGGTGCGCTGGGCCGCCGTACACGAGGCCGCCGCTGCCGCCCGGGTCGTCGAGACCACCGAGTCCAGCACGGCCGGCGAGATCGCGGACGCCGGCCAGCCCGCGGGGAGTGTCGCATGACGACCGTGCACGAGCGCCTGGACACCTTCCACGACAACGATCAGAAGCCGGTCGGGCACGGCCGGATGCTGCGCAAGGAGGACCCACGGTTCGTCCGTGGCCGTGGCCGGTTCGTCGACGACGTCCAACTCCCCGGCATGCTGCACCTCGCGATCCTCCGCTCGCCGGTCGCGCACGCCCGGATCGTCAGCATCGACACCAGCGCCGCCGAGGCGTCCCCCGGGGTCCGGGCGGTGGTGACCGGCGCGATGCTGGCCGAGCAGGGGCTGGCCTGGATGCCGACTCTCTCCAACGACGTGCAGGCGGTGCTCGCCACCGACAAGGTGCGCTTCCAGGGTCAGGAGGTGGCGTTCGTCGTCGCCGACGACCGGTACGGCGCGCGCGACGCACTCGAGCTGATCGACGTCGAGTACGACGTTCTCGACCCGGTCATCGACGCCCGCCGGGCGCTGGAACCGGATGCCCCGCTGATCCGTACTGACCTCGAGGGCAAGGCCAACAACCACTGCTTCGACTGGGAGACCGGCGACGAGGCCGCCACCGCAGCCGTGTTCGACCGCGCCGACGTGGTGGTCAGTCAGGATCTCGTCTATCCCCGGGTGCACCCGGCGCCGATGGAGACGTGCGGCGCGGTCGCCGACTTCGACCCGGTCGAGGGCAAGCTGCGGCTCTGGTCCACCACGCAGGCGCCGCACGCGCACCGCACCCTGTACGCCATCGTGGCGGGCATCCCCGAGCACAAGATCCAGGTCATCGCGCCGGACATCGGCGGCGGGTTCGGCAACAAGGTGCCGATCTATCCCGGGTACGTCTGCGCGATCGTCGGGTCCATCGTCACCGGTAAGCCGGTTAAGTGGATGGAGGACCGCTCGGAGAACCTGATCAGCACCGGCTTCGCCCGGGACTACATCATGCGGGGCGAGATCGCGGCGACCCGGGACGGCCGCATCCTGGCCATCCGCACCGACGTGCTCGCCGACCATGGCGCCTTCAACGGCACGGCCGCGCCGGTGAAGTACCCGGCGGGTTTCTTCGGTGTCTTCACCGGCAGCTACGACATCGAGGCCGCGTACTGCAGGATGACGGCGGTCTACACCAACAAGGCGCCCGGCGGCGTCGCGTACGCCTGTTCGTTCCGGATCACCGAGGCGGTCTACCTGGTCGAACGGATCGTCGACTGCCTCGCCGACGAGCTGGGCATGGACCCCGCCGAGCTGCGGTTGAAGAACTTCATCCAGCCGGAGCAGTTCCCGTACACGACGAAGACCGGCTGGGTGTACGACTCCGGCGACTACGAGCCCACCATGCGGCTGGCGATGGAGATGGCCGGCTACGACGAGTTGCGCCGTGAGCAGCAGGAGAAGCGGGCCCGGGGCGAGCTGATGGGCATCGGCATCGCGTTCTTCACCGAGGCCGTCGGCGCCGGGCCCCGCAAGGACATGGACATCCTCGGCCTGGGCATGGCGGACGGCTGCGAGTTGCGGGTGCATCCGACCGGCAAGGCCGTCGTCCGGCTCAGTGTGCAGTCCCAGGGCCAGGGGCACGAGACGACGTTCGCGCAGATCGTCGCGGAAGAGATCGGGATCCCGCCGGCCGACATCGACGTGGTGCACGGCGACACCGACAACACGCCGTTCGGCCTCGGCACGTACGGCAGCCGGTCGACGCCCGTGTCGGGCGCGGCGGCCGCCCTGGTCGCCCGCAAGGTCCGCGACAAGGCCCGCATCATCGCCTCGGGCATGCTCGAGGTGTCGGTGGCGGACCTGGACTGGGAGAAGGGCGCCTTCCACGTCAAGGGCGACCCGGGTAAGTCCGTCACGATCCAGGACATCGCCATGCGCGCCCACGGCGCCGGCGATCTGCCCGACGGTGTCGAAGGCGGGCTCGAGGCGCAGATCTGCTACAACCCGTCCAACCTGACCTACCCCCACGGCGCGTACATCTGCGTGGTGGACATCGATCCGGGCACCGCGCAGGTGAAGGTGCGTCGGTTCATCGCGGTCGACGACTGCGGCACCCGGATCAACCCGATGATCATCGAGGGGCAGGTGCACGGCGGCCTGACCGACGGGGTCGGGATGGCTCTCATGGAGATGATCGCCTTCGACGAGGACGGCAACTGCCTCGGCGCGTCGCTGATGGATTACCTGATCCCGACCTCGCTGGAGGTGCCCGACTGGGAGACGGGCTTCACCGTCACGCCGTCGCCGCACCACCCGATCGGCGCGAAGGGCGTGGGCGAGTCGGCCACCGTCGGTTCGCCGCCGGCCATCGTCAACGCGGTCGTGGACGCGCTCAAGCCCTTCGGCGTACGGCACGCCGACATGCCGTTGACGCCGTCGCGGGTCTGGGACGCGATGCGCGGCAACGCCCGGCCGCCGATCTGAGGGGGATCACCGATGACGACGATCGCCGACCGCGCCCACGAGCTGACCGTCTCACGCTCGCCGTTCGTGCACGCCACCGTGGTACGCGCCCAGGAGCCGACGTCGGCCCGGCCGGGTGACGCCGCGGTGATCCTGCCGGACGGCTCGATCGAGGGTTTCGTCGGCGGCGTGTGCGCCGAGAGTTCGGTGCGGGCGGCCGCGTTGGACACCCTGCGGGAGGGCACCCCGTTGCTACTGCGGGTGCTGCCGGACGAGGCGGCGGCCTTTCCCGAGGCGCCGGGGGCGCGGGTCGTGGTCAACCCGTGCCACTCCGGCGGCGCGATCGAGATCTTCCTGCGGCCGGTGCTGCCCGCGCCCGTGCTGGGGCTGGCCGGCAGCACTCCGATCAGTGCCGCGGTGGCGACGCTCGCCGCGTTCCTCGACTTCGAGGTCACCACCTCAAGCGATTACGCGGGGGCCACCGCGGTCGTGGTGGCCGGGCTCGGCAAGGGCGAGCAGGACGCGATCCGGGCGGCGCTGGATGCCGGGGTGGGTTTCGTCGCGTTGGTCGCCAGCCGCAAGCGGGGGGCGGTCGTCCTCGACGAACTGGGGCTGACCGACGCCGAACGGGCCCGCGTGCACTCCCCCGCCGGGGTCGACATCGGGGCGCGTTCACCGCAGGAGATCGCCCTGTCGATCATGAGCGAGGTGGTCCGCGCGGTTCGGGTGGACGGGCTGGCGCCGGCCCTCGGCGCGGCGGTGACCCGGCCCCAGCAGGCCACCGATCCGGTGTGCGGGATGACCGTGCTGGTCGGGCCGGAGACGCCACACGCGCACGTCGACGGGGAGGACCACTGGTTCTGCTGCGCCGGCTGCCTCGCCAGCTTCACTGCGGCGTGACCCGTGTTCGTGACCGGCCTGGTACTCGCGGCGGGGGCCTCCACCCGCCTCGGTGAGGCCAAGCAACTACTGCCGTACCGTGGGCGGACGCTGTTGGACGCGACGCTCGCGGTGGCCCGCTCGTGCGGCTTCGACCAGGTGCTCGTGACGCTGGGCGGCTCGGCGGCCCAGGTGCGCGACCGGGTGGACCTCAGCGGTGTGCAGGTCGTCGAGAACCCGGCATTCAGCACCGGCTGCGGGTCGTCGATCAGCACCGCCGCCGCACTGGTCGATCCCCGCGCGGACGCGCTCGTCCTGCTCCTGGGCGACCAGCCCGGCGTACGCGCCGCCGACGTCCGCCGGGTCGCCTCGGCGACCACAGCGCTCGCCGTGTGCCGATACTCCGACGGGCTGGGCCATCCGTTCCGATTCGGTCGCGAGGTCCTTCCCGAGCTGTCCGGCCTGCATGGCGACAAGGCCGTCTGGAAGCTGCTGCACTCCGGTCGCCACCCGGTGACCGAGGTGCCCGTCGAGGGCCCGGTGCCGATCGACGTGGACACCCGAGCGGACTACGAGCGGCTCCTGGCGGGCGAGGCACGGTGAAGGACACCCTGGCCGTCCAACGCCGCCTCGACGCCGTCGACTACCTGGTCGACGACGGCATGGCGATGGCACTGTTCCTGGCGCTGAAGCTCGGCAAGCCGCTCCTGCTCGAGGGTGAGCCCGGCGTCGGCAAGACGACGGCGGCCAAGGCGCTGGCCCGGGCACTGGACACCACGCTGATCCGGCTGCAGTGCTACGAGGGCCTGACCGCCGGCGAAGCGCTCTACGAGTGGAACTACCAGCGGCAACTGCTCGCGATCCGGCTCGCCGAGGCACAGCACGCGCCGCTGGCCGAGGCCGACCTGTTCCGTGCCGAGTTCCTCCAGGAACGGCCGATCCTGCGGGCCGTACGCCACCAGGGGCCGGTCCCGCCGGTGCTGCTGATCGACGAGATCGACCGCGCCGACGACGAGTTCGAGGCGCTGCTGTTCGAGTTCCTCGGCGAGGCTGCCATCACGATCCCCGAGTTGGGCACGATCGCCGCGAGTACGCCGCCCGTCGTCATCCTCACCTCGAACCGCAGCCGGGAACTCCACGACGCGTTGCGCCGCCGCTGCCTCTACCACTGGATCGACTTCCCGGAGCCGAGCCGGGCCGCCGAGATCGTCCGCCGCGCCGTGCCGGGGGCCGCCGAACCACTGATCCGTACGGCCACCGAGTTCGTGGGCCGGGTGCGCGGCCTGGAGTTGGACAAGGCACCCGGGATGGCCGAGAGCATCGACTGGGTCGCCGCGCTGTCCGTGCTCGGCGTCACCGACCTCGCTGCGGACGACGTCGTACGGACCATCGGCACCATCGCCAAGACCCCCGACGACCGCGCCGCCGTTGCTGCCGCGCTCGGCAGCCACCAGGAGAGCCAGCCATGAAGATCACCAACGAGTTCACGGTCAACACCTCGATCGAGCGGGCCTGGGCGGTGCTCACCGACCTCGAGGGGATCGCGCCCTGCCTGCCCGGCGCCCAACTGACCGGCGTCGACGGCGATGTCTATCAGGGCAAGGTGAGGGTGAAGGTCGGGCCGGTGATCACCGAGTTCGCGGGCACCGCTCGGTTCGTCGAGCGGGACGACGCGCACCACCGCGGGGTGATCGACGCGAAGGGCCGGGACACCCGGTCGGCGGGCAACGCGGCCGCACTGGTCACCGCGCAGCTACGCCCGCACGGTGATCGGACGCTGGTCAGTGTGGACACCGACCTGAAGATCTCGGGGAAGCTGGCCCAGTTCGGCAGCGGCATGATCAAGGAGGTGTCGGGCAAGCTGCTGGCCCAGTTCGTCACCAACCTCGAAGCGAAGCTGGTGGCCGAGGAGCCGAACCCGGCGACGCCGGCTGCCGAGGCGGCCAGCATCCCGGCCACGCCAGCCCCCCGCTCGGACCCGGAGCCCGTGCCGACCGCGTCCGCCACGGCAGTCGCGACCGCACCCGCCGTCGCCGTCGAGCCGTCCCCCGTGGAGACCTCCCCCGCCGAGCCGTCCACCATCGAGCCGTCGTCCGCGCCGACCTCCCCCGCCGAGCCGTCAACCATCGACCCGTCGTCCGCGCCGACCTCCCTCGCCACGCCGTCGAGCGGCAGCGCCCGCGCCGAGCCGGCCGCCGAGCCCGAGGCGCTCGATCTGCTCACCATCGCCGGTGGCTCGATCGTCAAGCGGCTCCTGCCGGTGGCCGTCGGCGTCGTCGCGGTCGGCGCGGTGATCGTCTGGCTGGTCGCGCGTCGGTGAACCACACCGTGCTGCGGGGAGTCGACCGGGCCGCGTTCGCGGTGGCCTTCGTCGATCGGCTGCGGCACGCCGGCGTCCCGGCCGGGCTCACCGACGTCGACGACCTCGTTCGGGCGCTCGCCGCCAGCCCGCCGGTGGAGATGTCCACGCTCTACTGGACGGCCCGGATCAGCCTGGTCCGGCGGCACACCGACCTCGCCGCGTTCGATCAGGTCTTCGCGGCCGTCTTCGCCGACGCCCCGCCACTGCCGCTGGCCCGGTCCGCGGGCTCGACGGGCCGCCGCGACGACGTACACGTGCCGGTGCCCGCCGCCACGGACGACGCCGGCCCGGGCGGCGGGCTGCCCTGGGCCACACTGCCACCGGCGGTCGCCGAGACGCGGGAGCCGGACGCCCCGCTCCGGCTGCCCGAGCGGCGACCCAGCGCACTCGCCACGCTCGCCGAGCGCCCGTTCGAGGAGTTGGACAGCGCCCAGCTCGCGCTGCTCGGCGACGCCCTCCGTGCGGCCGTCGCCGGCTGGCCGACGCGACGTACCAGGCGACACGTCGCCAGTCGGGCCGGCCGTCGGGTGGCGCTCCGACCGACGATCGCCCGGGCCCGTCGTACCGGCTGGGAACCCGTCGAGGTCGTGCGCGAGCGGCCCGTACGACGACCGCGCCGGGTCGTGCTGCTCTGCGACGTGAGCGAGTCCATGCGGGCGCAGGCGACCGCGTACCTGCATCTGATGCGCGCGTTCGCGGTGGTCGCCGACGCGGAGGTGTTCGCGTTCGCGACGACGTTGACCCGGCTCACGGTTGCGCTGCGGCACACCTCGGCGGCTGCGGCGGTCGCGCAGGCCAGCGCGGTCGTGACCGACCGTTTCGGGGGCACCCGGATCGCCACGAATCTGCGCGCCCTGCTCGCGTCGCGGCACGGTAACGCCGTCCGGGGGGCGATCGTGGTGATCGGCTCGGACGGCTGGGACAGCGACCCGCCCGCCGAACTGGCCACCATGATGGCCCGGTTGCGTCGCCGTGCGTACCGGATCGTCTGGTTGAATCCGCGCGCCGGCATCCCCGGCTTCGCGCCCCGGGTCGCGGGCATGGCCGCCGCCCTGCCCTACTGCGACCGGCTGCTGCCGGCCGGGACCTTCCAGGATCTGACCGACGCCGCCCGTCAACTCCAGAGCGTGACGTGCACGGACGGCTTGAAGCGGCCGACGCTGACACCCGCGCCGCGCATCATCGCCTGAATCGCCCGCGGTGTGGACGCGAACCGCGACAGCTCGGCGGCGGCCGGCAGCGTGTCCGGCTTGGCGAGCACCAGCGAGTGCCAGACGGCCTCGAACGTCGCGTGCGGCCCGCCCAGCAGTTGGAGGTGACCCGCGCGGACGTCCGGCGCGACGGTGAACGACAACGCGGGCGCGACGCCCCTGCCCCGCTTGGCCTCCGCCAGGGCGGCCGCGTGGCTCTGGAAGATCCGCTGCCGGTCGTCGGGCACGGCGAACCGACGCAGCAACCCTGGAACGGCCCCTCGGTCGGCGGTGGCTGACGGCCCGAGCAGCCACGTCTGGTCGCGCAGTTGACCCGGCGAGGCCGGTACGCCAGCCAGCGGATGGTCCGGGCCGACGACGAGCACGAGTCGGTAGTTCATCACCGGTCGGCCGGCGATCGCCTGG
Organism: Micromonospora sp. CPCC 205539; assembly: GCF_036906815.1. Taxonomy (NCBI): domain Bacteria; kingdom Bacillati; phylum Actinomycetota; class Actinomycetes; order Micromonosporales; family Micromonosporaceae; genus Micromonospora; species Micromonospora sp. CPCC 205539. The sequence goes on from NZ_JBAKHW010000001.1 coordinate 10,535, forward strand.
TCGACGACCGGCGGTGGCGGCCCGATGGCGATGTCGGCCGCACGGGTCAGCAGCAACGTCTCGAACGTGCCCGGGTTGCGGACGCTCAACTCGACGTCGAGGTCGGCGGCGCGTTTCGCGAACAACTCGATCAGCCCCGGCGCGGCCAACTCGGCGAACAGGCTGGACGCGGCGACGCGCAGCAGTCGTCGGCCGCGGCCCGCGGCGCTCACCTCGTGCACCGTACGGTCCTGGAGGCCCAGCAGCTCCGCCGCGCGGCTGGCCAGCCGCAAACCGCCCGGGGTGAACGCGAGCCCGGCCGCCGCCCGGGAGAAGAGTTGGTCGCCGAGCTCCTTGCGGAGCTGGCCGATGTGCAGTGAGACGGCCGACTCGGAGACCTCCAACTGCGCGGCGGCCTGCTTGACCGAACCCAGCCGGACCACGGTGACGTAGGCGCGCAGTTGCGTGGGCGTCATCGGAATCGACCCACCTCCCGGCCCCCGGGTCGAGCGATCCGGAATCTCCTGGCAATCTACCTCGGTCAGTCCCCGCGCAGCCGCCCCGCTGCCGCCGGAGACGGACACCGCCTCGCTACGGCCGGACGAGGGACTCGCGCCGCTGCCAGCCGAGTCGGCCCAGGGGTCGACTCGGCTGGCTGTCGCTGGGCCCTACTGGGTGAGTTGCAGTGCGAGGTCGGTGACCAGGTCGCTCGCGCCGAACGCGCCGGTCGTCTGGGCCTCACCGGTGAGCGGATCGATCTTGTAGACCCGGCTCAGGCCGGTGCCGTTGAAGACGGCATAGGCGCTGTTGCTGACGGCTCGACCGCCGCGGAGGGCGCTGTAGATGTCGAAGCCGGCCCGAGGGTCGGCGACCACACCGAGCTGGCCGGTGGGGACCAGTTGGCCCGCGTTGGCCGGTGACTGCAGGACGACCTGGTCGACAACCGTGTCGATGTCGAACAGGGTGGTCGCGGTGACCGGGCTGAGGTCGTTGTTGGTGTAGGCCGCACCGGCCACTCCCAGAGCGGCGGCCGGGAGCGGCGGGAACGTGAGAACGGTGTCGGCAACGGTGGTACCACCGGCGTTGACGTTGTGTCGCAGGTTCGCGCCGGTGTTGCTGACGATCCGCAGACGGTCGGCGGCCGGGTTGAAGTCGACGCCGAACGATGTTCCGTTGAGGTCGACGGTCAGCTGGCTGACGAAGGTGGGGGCGGCGGTGCTGGTGGACAGGGTGTAGATGGCGCCGGTGGTGCTGACGCCGTAGAGCTTGCCGTCCTGGACCCGGTAGTCGATGCCGACGAGAGGGCTGATGCCGGGCAGGCTGATCGCGCCGATGGTGCAGGCCGACTGCGGGCGGTTGACCGCGAACTTGATCAGCCGCTGGTCCTGCGTCAGGCCGACCGCGACCGGCCCGTTGCGACCGCCCGCGTTCAGCAGGTCCCACAGGACGCTGCACCGGACGGCGTTCAACGACGACGAGCTGGAGGGCGCGACCGGATCTGTGGCCGGCCGGGCAGCGACTCCCGCCGATGTCGTCGACAGCGCGACGACGACGGCCAGACCGGTCACGAGTAAGCCTCGATTGAAGACACTGGGCATTGCGGAGCCTTCCTGGTGCGGGGGTACGTGGAATGCCCGGCAGTGGCATCGGGGCACGGGCTGTCGCGAACACCCAGCCCGGAGTGTTTGCCCTGGTCAGAGGCTATACGGCGACGTCGCCACCGACTGTCGGATCACGTACTAATTGAACGGCTCTCGTCAATGTCCGGCGCGTGCGGAAATCGATCAGCGCGCCCGCCGGTTGGCCCGCAGGGCGGCCAGCAGGACGCCGGGTGTGGCCAGCGCGCCCGGGTGCGCACGCATGGAGACCACGCTGTTGAAGCGGCGGGCGATCGCCACGTCGGTGACGGTCGCCGCGATGATCTGCCTGCTGGCCCAGCGGGAGATCCGGTAGCCGCGCGGGTAGGGGCCGTCGACGTGCGGCAGCGCCAGGTCGGCGCTGGTCGATATCGACCAGGCGGCGTCGACCACGACCTTCTGGAGGGCGAGGAAGTCACGCGCCGGCTGGTTCAGGGCCGGACCTGACCCCAGGTACGTCGACAGGCAGGCCGCGTGCAGGGCCGCCGCCGTCATCCCCTGCCCGTAGACGGGATTGAACGACGCGACGGCGTCACCGACGCTGACGAGCCGGGCCGGGAAACGGTTCAGCGCGTGGAAGTCCCGCCGACGACTGTCTGCGTGGCGGTAGGTCTGCACGTCGCCGAGCATCTCGTTCGCGGCCACCGCGCCGAATTCCGGCGGGAACTGCTCCCGCAGTCGACGGACGAAGTCCTCCTCGGTGCGCCCCGGGCGGTCGTCCCCGTAACCGGCCATCATGGCCATCCACCGGCCATCCTCGATGGCGAAGACGGCCGCCCCGGCCACATCCACCTCTGTCCGCGGTGTGTGCAGCGCCATGACGACCGCCGCGTCGGGGGCCGCCTGCGGACGTCGGAACAGGGCGGTCGCGTAGTTGAGGTGCACGGTCATCCGCCGCGTGACGGGCCGGTCCCAGCCGGCCTCCTCCAGCCACTCGGACAACCGGCTCGAACGCCCCATGGCGTCCACCACGAAATCGCCGGACTCGACGCCGAAGTCTCCACCAACCTCGTAGCGGACACCGGTGACCACGTCGCCGTCGCACACGAGACCCGTGGCGCGGGCACTGACCGTCTTGACGTTGGGCAGTCGCAGCACCTGCTGGCGGATCAACCCCTCCAGGAGCGGACGGCTGCCGGCCAGGGTGTCGGCGTCGTCGGGCACGACGACCTTGAGGCGACCGTCGAGGTAGTTCCGCCGAGCCTCCGGCCGCGCCTCGACCGCCCCCTGGGCCACGGCCTGTTCCCGGAACCCTGGGAACATCTGCTCGAGCTGCAGCAGGCCGCCGGGCAGCAACGCGTGAAGTTGCGTCCCCTGTGGCACGCCGGGCCGCTCGCCGGTCGACTGGAGGTCGTCCCGGTCGATGATGAGGACGCTCTCGGCGTGGTCGGACAACACCCGCGCGGCCAGCAGGCCAGCGACGCTGCCGCCGATCACGACGGCCTTGCCCATGATCGGGGATGCCTGGTCGGGGGGACGCACTGCGTTGAGCGCGGCGAAGACCCGAGCCGGGGAGAGGGACATCGTGCTCTCCAAGGGGTACGAGGTATGCCTGCCAGCGACCAGCACGCGGGCAGGCTGGCGGGACGGCCGGTCCGCGGAACGGCCCGACGAATCGTTGCACAAACGTCGATCGCCGCCCGGTCGGGCCCGCGACGATCCCACCCTTTCTGACTGTCGGTCTACCGACAAGAGCCAGCGCATGGTTACACTCTCTGCATTGCAAAGTGCATTGCTGACGCAAAGTTGGGAGCACTCATGGAGCAGGCGAGCCAACGGCAGGCCACGCAGACGTTGGCCGAGCTGGAGCGACTACGGCGACGGACCCGGACGCGGGCGCACGGCGGCGCCTGGCTGCCCGCCCTCGCCATCGCCGCGCTCCTGCTCGCGAGCAGCGCGCTCTACCGACACCCGTACGCCTGGACGAACAGCATCTCCGCCGACGCTCCCTTCTGGGCGGGGCTTCCCGACGAGCAACTCAGCCCGGTCGCGTCGTACCTGTTCTGGTTCCTCGGCACACCGCTCGTGTTCGCCGCGGTCGGAGCCTGGTACCGATGGCGGTCCCGTGCGCTGGGCCTGCGAGTGGCCTGGCCCCTGTTCGTCGGCACCGGCCTCGGCGTCCTGCTCCTGCTGGCCGTGCTCGCGGCCGTGCCGGCCCAGGCACCGGTCCAGGAGGGGGCGCTGGCTGCGATCCGGCACGAGTTCTGGCTGCCCGGGCTGCTGACCCCGTTGCTGCCCGTCGCCGCTGCCGTGCTGGCTCTCGGCTGGGCCGAGCGCAGCCGAGGGCTGCTGGTCGCCGGCGGATGGATCACCGCGCTCACGGTCTGGCTGTGCGGCTGGTTCCCGATGGGATACCTGCCGGGTTGGGCCGCCGACGCCCTGAGCGGTGACCTCGGCGGGGGCCCGAACTCCTTGGGCGGGCAGCTGGACTGGCGACCCGGGTTCTGGCTCATCCTGATGGCCCTGCCCCTGCTGATGTTCGCGGTAATCCGCGGCTGGCAGAGCTGGCGGGCGGCCAACGATGACTGATTCGCCGCCGCCACACCCGGCGCTGGCGCTGGATGACACCGTGCACCAGCGCGTCCGTCTCGCGATTCTCACCGTGCTCAGCGAAACGCAGGAGTGCACGTTCTCGACCCTCCGGGACGAGCTGAAGCTGACCGACGGCAACCTCAACCGACACCTGCGGGTCCTGGAGCAGGCCGACCTGCTCCGGGTCATCAAGGGGTACGAGGGCCGGCGCCCCACGACGTGGCTGCGACTGACCCGGCAGGGCCGTACGGCGTTGCGCGCCGAGATCACCGCCCTGGAGCAACTGGTCGCCCGGGTGCGGCGCGCCGGCGCCGATCGCCTCGACGGCGATCCGGACGCCACCTGACCGGCCCGGATCACTAGGTGCTCCACCGCTCCCGGTACCACCCGGCCGGGCTGCCGTCCGTGCGTGTCGGCAGGCGATCGTCTTCGGGACCTGGTGGGGTGACCCCGTGGAGGGTCGGGCCCGCGAAGTGGGCAAGGGAGTGCAGGATCTCGGCGCGGGTGTGCGGGAAGTGCCGGATGTCGGCCACCGGGAACCCGCCGAGCTCGGCCGAGTAGCTGAACTCGCGCGGCTTGTCGACCTCGGGATAGTCCCGTTTGAAGGCGATGGCGAGGACGTTGCCGGCGACGAAGATCCGGTCCAGGTGATGCCAGGCGATGAACCTGTTCCGGGCGCTGGTCCGGATGCCGATGCCCTGCCTGGCGAGCGTGACGGTGAGCGTCCGTCGCGACAGCGCCAGATGACCGGTCACGAGGTCGTAGAGCCGGACGGCGACCAGAACGCCGACCAGGAGGGACACGACGACCATCCACGAGGCGCCGAGGGTGTGGGTCTTGAGCAGCAGACCCACCCTGGTCTGGCCCTGCGTCTCGTCCGGTTCGGTGAGGGCCGCGATCAGAGTCCCGAGGGTGAAGGCGATCGCGGCCGGGGTGCTCCACCACAACTGGCGGGCCGGAGAGCGCTCGGAATCCTGTCTCGTCGGCCTCCCATAGCGGTACCGCATCGACCAGAGGATCAGGCCGACGACGGCGACGATGAAGATGAGGGCGAGCACCTGGGCGGCCTCGCCCGCCCGTGACGCCCAGGAACGCATGAACACGCTGCAGGCCAGAACGACCACCACGACGCCCCAGACGACGATGGCGAACTGCCACTTGATCCTCGCGTCCCGCCAGAACCCGGCGCTCGTGTCACGAATGCCGGTGGCCGCCAGCACGGTGGCGACGCCTGCCGCACCACACTCGAGGAGGACGGCCAGCAGGTTGACGGCGCCCCACGGAGTCCTCACCTCCGGGGCCCTCTGCAACGACACGATCCACGCCACCAGGTACGCGGTGAACAGGACGAAGCTGACGAAGTACAACGCGAACCGTCGCCACTGCGCCGCCAGGAGTGTGCGGTGCCAGGGGTGGAGCAGTCGCTGGGGCCTGCGGAGCGTGTCGATCACCGGCCGAGGCTCGACAAGTGCGGGCAGATTGGCCGGTGTGACGGCGGTGGCGTCCGGCTCGGCCGGCTGATCGTCGAGCGGCGTCGGCCCGGCGGCGACAACCGGCGGGGCCGGTCGCAACACCAGGTCGGCCGCGAGGTCGGTGTTGCGCTGACGCGGGCGCGGCAGGCCATGGCTGGGGAGGGTCACCACCAGGTGCCGGTACACGGCGCTCAGGGTGAGGGCTTCGCCGTCCGGGTGGCCGTCGCGCACCGGTGGCCCGTGCTGCAACAGGCGCAGCAGCTCGCCGGTGAAGGCCGTGTGCTCGGCGCCGATCGGGGCGATGGCAGCGACGTTGTCGGAGGTCGCGGTGAGGGTGAACGTGCCCTGGATCTCGCTGCGGTCGGCGAGCCCGTTCTCCACGTCCACCGGGGACATGGTGTTGAGCGCGCGGCCCGCGAAGCAGCAGTCCAGGATCAGCACCCGCGTGCGGGCAGGGCTCTCGCGCATGGCGTCGCGGATCCAGCTGAACGGGATCGCGGTGTACTTCAGCCAGTCCGGTCGAGGGTCGGTGCCGGGCAGGGCGAGGAACAGCTCACCGTTGTCGTCGAGGAGGCCGTGGCCGGCGTAGTAGACCAGCAGCAGATCGTCTGCCTCGCCGCAGCGTTCCGCGATGGTGACGCCGGCCTCCCGGGGGTGCGGAAGGTCGAGGAGCTGGGTGCAGCGTTCGAGCGCGACCAGGTCCACCGGACCGGTGGTGATCAGACGCGCCAGCTCGGTCACGTTCGCCCGCACCGCCGGGAGGTCTTCGAGCGCCTGCTGGTCGTGCGTCGCGGTGCCGATCAACAGGGCCGTCGACCGAGCCGGGTCGGGGCGCCTCACGGCCCCTCGTGGTCCAACGCCCGCACCGCGGCCTCGATGAGGGCGACGACCTGATCCATGTCGCGAGCCCGCCGGATGTCCAACTCCGCCGACCAGCCGCCCGGATGGGTGAGCCTCACCGTCACGTCCTCGCGGCGATGCGCCAACCAACCGGCGATCGCCTGCACCAGCACCATGACCGCGCCACCGCTGCCCACGGCCACCAGCAGCACATCGGTGACGCCAGCTGTCATCTGGTCGGGCTCAGGCGTCGCGTCGGGCGCGGCGGCCGCGGTGACCTTTCCGCGCAGCCGGTCCTCGGCGCGCAGCCAGGACGCCAGCGAGCGGCGGGCATCGGCCGACGGAAGATCCGGATACACCCAGAGTGTGATCGTCTCCAGTGAGACCGGCAATGTCTCCCCCTCCCGACGGACAACCAGCGCGGGCAAGAACCATTATCGGTACGAGTGCCGACGGCCGCACCCCCCCGACCGACCAATCTGGACTCGCGGAACAATTCGACCACGTTCGATCACGTTGTCGCCTTGACCAGGCCATCGGTGATTCATAAGCTCCGGCCACTGTGATCCATTTTCCCGAGAAGGGAAACACGAGACATGGCCCCATCGATACGCCCGTCCTGGACGGTCCCCTCGAGGCGGTTGGCGAGTGCCGCCACGATCACACTCCTGCTCGGCATGGTTCCCCTGCTCAGCGGCACGCCCGCCGCGAGCGCCCCGCGGCACTCCCCCTGCAGCACCGACCCGACCGCCCGGTTGAGCACGGTGCCCACCCCGGAGGCCGTACTCGGCTTTCCCCTCGGGTTGGGCCAGCAGCGGGTCGTCACCAACGACGAGGTCCGGACCTATCTCGGGGCCGTCGACGGCGCGTCCGACCGCGTCACCACCGGCGTCATGACGAGCAGCGTGCTCGGCCAGCCGCTGCCGTACGCGGTGGTGTCCAACGAGCGGAACGTCCGGCCGTCCGCGCTGCGCAGGATCGTCGACGACGTCCGGGACCTGCGGGACCCGCGCCGGACCAGCCCGAGGAGGGCAGCCGGCACCGCGAAGGACAGCCCGGCCATCGTCTGGGTCACCGCGAACGTGCACGGCGGTGAGAAGAGCGGCACGGACGCCGCGCTCAAGACGCTGTACGAGTTGGCGGCCGGCCTGTCCTGCGCGGTCGCCGACCGCAACGACAACCTGGTCACCATCATCGTGCCGACGCAGAATCCGGACGGCCGCGACGCCACCCGGCGGCAGAACGAGTACGGCTTCGACCTGAACCGGGACTGGTTCGCCCGCACCCAGCAGGAGACCGACGGCAAGCTCGAACTGCTGCGGCGCTACCCGCCCCAGGTGTTCATCGACGCCCACGAGATGGGTGGCCGCCAGTACTTCTTCCCGCCGAACGCCGACCCGATCCACCACGAGATCGCCGGCGAGGCGGTGGACTGGATCAACCGCATCGGCGAGGCCAACAAGAGCGGCTTCGGCTACAACGGCGCCTGCGACGAGGTCGTCACCACCGAGTGCTACTTCAACTACGACACGTACGACATGTTCTTCATGGGGTACGGCGACACGGTCCCGACCGCCGGCTTCGGTGCGGCCGGCATGACCTACGAGAAGGGCAGCGCGTCGGCGGTCGCCGACCGGGTCCAGCAGCAGTTCCACACCCAGTGGTCGACGCTGGGCTGGGCCGCCGCCAACAAGCGTGAGCTGCTGAGCGACTACTTCGACATCTGGACCGACGCGCTCACCGAGGGCCGGGCGGGCAGGCTGGAGCCGAACGAGGTGGTCCAGCCCACCAACGAGGTCCAGTTCCCGGTGCCGGACATCACGATCCGCTCGTACTTCCTGCTGCCCGACCGGCAGCTCGCCGACGTACGCCAGCTCGTCGAGCGGCTACGCCGCATGGACGTCGAGGTGTACGAGGTGCAGCGGCCGACCCGAGTGCCGACCGCTCGGATCTTCGGTGGCCGGACGGCCCGCGACGTCACGGTGCCCAAGGGCGCGTACTGGATCCCGATGGACCAGCCGCAGAAGCACTGGATCCAAGCGATCATGGGCGAGGACCCGTACACGCCCTTCCCCTACTTCTACGACGTGTCGTCCTGGAGCAACCCGCTGCTGATGGGTGTGTCCACCATCTACACCGGTGACACCGTACGGCCGAAGGCCAAGCTCGTACGGGAGATCTCCGGCGGCCGGACCTCGGCGGCGCGACCCTGGGGCTCGTACCGGTACCCGCTGGACTCGGCGGCGGCGGCCGAGTTCACCTTCGCCCTGCTCGGCCGGGGCGTGCCACTCGTACGCGACCTGGCCACCGGCGCGGTCGCCCTACCCGCCACCAGACTGAGCCGCGAGGTCGACGAGCTGGCCGAATCGCTCGGCGTGAGCCTGACCCCGGGTGGGGCGCCCACCGGGACCCGGGTCGAGCTGCCCGACGTCGGGCTCTTCCAGGGCACGGGCATCTCCACGACGTCCGGCTCGCACGGCGAGGCCCGGTACGTGCTCGGCAAGCGGTGGGGCCTGGACCTGACGCCGGTGACCACGGCCGACATCAACGACAACACCGCGGCGTTCACCGGGCGTACGGTGCTGCTGGTGCCGGACGGCAGCAGCCCGACCGGCGGGCTGACCGCGACCGGTCAGGCGAACCTGCGTGACTGGATCGCCCAGGGCCACACCTACGTCGGCCTGCGCAACGAGGGCACCCGGGTGGCCCGGGCCGCCGGGCTCACCTCCACCACCGAAAAGGCCAAGCCGGACGACTACCTGGTGATCGGCTCGCACCTGCGGGTCGACGTCGACCAGGACAGCCCGGTCGCGCTGGGCCGCCCGGCGGAGGACTTCGAGTTCAACAACAGCGACCCGATCCTCACCCCGACCAGCACCGGGACCAACGTGCTCAGCTACCCGTCGGGTGCCACCTTCTGGGCCAACGGCTACACCGTCGGCGCCGACACGTTGAAGGGGACGGTGGCGGTGGTCGACGAGCCGACCGGCGCTGGCCGGGCGGTGCTGTTCGCGTACAACCCGCTCTTCCGCGCGTACAACGAGAATGGTCTGCACCTGGTGGCCAACGCGCTGCTCTACCCGGCGACGCAGGGTGCGGCCCCACGGCGCGCGGCCGGGGTCGACGCGGCGCGCGCCAGCGCCGCCGCCGCGCCGGTGACGCCGGACCTGAGCGGCGGGTGGCGGCCGATCAGCATCGAGGTGGCGGCGACCGACCTGCCGCGCACCCAGGCGATCGTCGGGCGCTTCACCACGGACGCCCGCACGTCCGTGACGGGCGGCTCGGCCCACCTGGTCATCCCGAACCCGGAGGGACGCCAGGCCGACGAGCATCCGTTCCTGAGGGATCTGGTACGCGCGTTGCGCGCCGCCTCGATCCCGCTGCGGTCGCTGGTGGGCTGAGACTGACCACGCAACGGGAGCGGGGAGCCGGGGACACCCGGCTCCCCGCTTTCGTACGGCGAACGGGCTGGTCGGGACACGACCGAACACGCCATCAATCAGGCCGGACAGTTCGGTGCTCGTTCGGAACAAAGGTCGACGATGGCGATCATTCGAGCGGCATCAATACGCTGAGCCGGTCGCCGAATCCATCGACCCGATCCCGACACTCATGGAGGTGCACATGAAAGTCCAGCTTCTCGCGCTCAGACTGTCCATGGCGTTCGCGGTGGCCGCCGCACTCCTTGGCGCCGGTTCACCGGCCTCCGCCGCCGTCAACGACGACCACGCCGTGACGGCCTGGGATGCCGGCAACTCCTGCCAGGCCGGCATCCTCAATTTTGTCGACTACGGTGAGGGTGCGCCCGGCGGCGGGATGAATGACGACTACTTCGTCCTGCGGGACACGTGCGGCAACAATGACGGGGTCATGGCGCTCGTCTACGTGGACGACGTCCTGAAGGGCTACAAGTACAACGGCGGCGGCTCCGGGTCGTCGGTCATCTGGGATCCGACTCAGGTCTACGCGAACGACGTGGTCAGGATGGAGATCTGCGGGGCGGACGGCCCAGACGACACAAGGGGCTCCTACTGCCGGAGCACCACCTTCCGAAGCGTCGACGGCTGACCGCAGCCGAAACAGCGGCCCGGACGCGGGGCCACCACCAGGACGAGGGGCGGGCACCGGAGATGACGGTCCCCGCCCCTGGCGTGCGTGGCACCCCCGGCCGACCACACCATCCACTAACGAAATATGCCGCTGGCGACCTACGGAATCACCGGTGTGTGCCGGATCACCGGAATGGGTCGGCACGCTGTCGTGCACGTGTCGCCCGCCACATTGGACCGGTGCTCAGTCGATAAGCAAATCGCGTACTCGACAGTAACGCGATAATGCGACCACTCTGGGTGTTAATGGGCTGCGGCCCCGCAGGTCACTCCTCGGCGTGTGCAGTAAAATCCTCGCTCGCCGTGGATGACCGAGGAAATCACCATGGCGTCACCTCTCCGCACATAATTGTGAGGTTCATCATGGCCAGAAGAGTGTCGTTCGCCGTGTCCCGGACGATCGAGGTCGCGCTTATCGTCCTGGGCATATTCGTCATCGCGTCCGATGATGTTGCCGAATACATCGCGCTCTGGGACTGCATCGGAATCATCTACCTGGCGATCCGCATCAACCGCCTCCGGTACAAGAGGGTGAGCGACGACGACGAGTGGCTCAAGCGTGCCCTCGGGCCACGCGTCGGGTTGCTCTTCACCATCTTCGCGAGCGTCGTGGGAATCGTCTCTGGTCTGCTGATCGTCATTGGTGGCGACAACGCGGACGACACACTGCTCGCGAAGGTCGTCGGCATCCCCGCCGTACTGCTCGCGTGGGGCATTCTGCACTTCGGCTACGCGGAGCGGTACGCGCAGGGCTACTACGCGGCCCTGCCGACGCAGCACTTGGTCTTTCCCAACACGGATCGGCCGACCTTCATCGACTTCACCTATTTCTCGTTCACCCTCGGTGCGACGTTCTCGGTCTCGGACGTGGAGACGCAGACGTCCAAGATCAGACTCCAGATCCTGTCGCACTCGATCCTGTCGTTCATCTACAACACCGCGACCGTCGGTATCGCCGTCAGCGTCATCACCGGCTGACCTCCGGCCATTGGCGCGCCGGTGCCGACCTCCCGCGCGACGGCGGCGGTCCGCACCGGGCGGTCAACTCCGCTGAGGCTTGCAGCCGACGCCGCTGTAGCCGGTGCGGGCCACGTCCGGGTCCTCGGTGGAGGGCGGCTCGGTGTACGGCCACATGTTGACCAACCCCGGCGGCTCGAGGACGAAGTCACCGAAGAAGTCGGAGATGTCCGCGTGGCTGCGCGGCACGAATGGGCTGTTCGCGCGCTCGTAGATCGCCGAGATCCGCGACATCAGATCAGGGTGCACGTCGGTGCTGGCGTGCGACAGCGCCAGGTAGCTGCCGGGGGCGAGGCCGTCGCGGTAGGTCGCCACGATCCGCTGCGGATCCTGGTCGTCGGGCACCAGATGCAGGACGAACATCATCAGGATCGCGACCGGACTGTCGAAGTCGAGCGCCGCGGTGATCTCCGGGTGGCCGAGGACCTGCTCGGGTTGGCGCAGGTCCGCCTGCACCACCGTCACGGTCTTCGCGTCGGCGAGCAGGGCTCGGCCGTGCGCGCACACCACCGGGTCGTCGTCGACGTAGACGACGCGCACCTCGGGGTCGATGCGGTGGGCGATCTCGTGCACGTTGTCCTGAGTCGGCAGGCCGGACCCGAGATCCAGGATCTGCCGAATGCCCCGCTCCTGCACGAGGTGGCGAACGGTGCGGGCGATCAGGCCACGGCCCTGCCGGGCGGCCTCGGGCATCCACGGCGCGACCTGCAGCACCGCGGCGGCCGCCGCACGGTCGGCGGCGAAATTGTCCTTGCCGCCGAGGTAGTAGTCGAACATCCTCGCCGCGTTCGGCTTGTCGGGCTGAAGGCCAGCCCCGGGCTCCGACTGAGTCATGATCGTCCACCTCTCCGCGCCACCGAGCCCGGAGCATACCGTCCATGGTGGATACTTGAATCTCGGTGGTTGACCTGACGCCGGGGTCCGACGTTCGCGCCCTCGGCGCCCGGCGCGTCGGTTAGCGGACATCCGCCGGTCCGCATCACGACAGCGTCGCCGTGTGACCCGGTGCAGGCTGGCCGGGATCTTTGACACGGACGTCGGCACCCGGAGGAGGCACACGGCGATGGGCCTACCCCGGGCAGGGTCGATGGGTCGAGCGGCGCTCGCCGGCTGCCTCACCCTGCTGCTGGTGTCCACGGCGGCCGGGTGCCGCAAGTCCCGGCCGACGCCCTCCCCCGCCGGTGGCGCGGCGTCGATCGGCCTGACCGTCGGCGCGTCGCAGCCGGCCTACCGGGTCGGTGAGCAGGTCGGCCTTCGGATCAAGCTGGTCAACAAGCGGGATGCCGAGTGCCAGCTCAGTCGGGTGCCGGACGGGGCGGTGACGGTGCTGTCGCTGACCCGTGACGACGCGGCGGTGGCGCCCACGGTCGGCGGTGCCGCGTACTACCGGGACTTCACCGCGTACCTGATCGAGAACCTGGTGCGGGTGCCACCGCGCGGGTCGGTCGAGCTGACCCTGAACAGTGACCCGCAGAGCCCGGTCGGCGCGGCGTTGACCACCTCCGCCCCGGACGGCCGTGGCGGCGCCACCGTCACCTGGTGGCCGGTCGACCAGCCGGGGGCGTACCGGCTGGTGCTGGGCTATCTGCGGGCGCCGCTGCGGGGGGTCGCGGCGGACGCCTGCGCCGCCACGGTGGAGCAGGGCACGGTGGCGTTCGAGGTGAAGGGCGGGTGACCGGGGTGCGGTGGCGAGTCGGTGGGCGGGCGGGTCGCGTCGGCGTGGTGCTGGCGGGGGTGCTGGTGCTGCTCGCCCCGCAGGCCGCGTCCGCCGTGGTCAGCGTCAACACCGACCTCCAGACGGAGTACGCGGGCTGCGTGGGGCAGATCCGTGGCTCCGGCAACGGTGCCGTGCTCGACGCGCTGGAGCGCTCGGGCAAGCAGATCAAGGTACGCAGGCCGATCATCGGCACGGAGAGCAGCACCACGACGTACGTGCCCGGCAGCGACGTGCAGATCAACTGGTGGCCGGAGAACGACGGGCGGAAGCTGCCGGAGGAGGGCGCCGGCTTCACCGAGGACCAGTGCGCCACCCTCATCCACGAGATGAACCACGCGCTCGACGAGGCGAACGACACCAAACGGGGCACGTTCTGCACCCAGGGTGGTCGACAGGTCAGCACCGTCGACCCCGACGAGGTGCACGCCGTGCTGGCGGAGAACGCCTACCGGCGAGCCGCCGGCCTGCAGGAGCGCACGACGTACAGCGGAATGAAGCTGCCGGCGAACGGCAAGGACTGCGACCCGCCTCCGCCGCCGCGGCCCGGTGGTGGTTGTTCGATCTCCGTGGTCGGCAAGGGTTACCGCTGCGCGAACAGCAATGGCGACCCGCACCTGCTCACCTTCGACGGCCTGCGGTACGACTTCCAGGCCGCCGGGGAGTTCGTGCTCGCCCGCTCGACCAAGGACGACTTCGAGGTGCAGGCCCGCCAGACGATGTTCCCGGCCAGCTCGGTGGTGTCCGTCAATTCCGCCGTCGCGGTCCGGGTGGCCGGTGACCGGGTCGGCGTGTACGCGACACCCGACGGGCCGGTGACCCGGGTCAACGGCGCGGCGCCGACCTCCGGGCCAGCCGGCGTGAAGCTGCCCCACGGTGGCACGGTCACCACCGAGTACGACGGCACGGTGACCGTGGACTGGCCGGACGGCGCGCGGCTGCACGTACGCCCGATCGGGGTGTGGGGTATGAGCGTGAGCGTCAGCGCGCCCGACGGACGGGCCGGGGCGCTGGAGGGGTTGCTCGGCGACCACGACGGGAACCCCGGCGACGACCTGATCGTCCGCAACGGCGCGAAGCTGGCCCAGCCACCGACGTTCGAGGCGCTCTACCCCGGCTTCGCCGACAGTTGGCGGGTCGAGGCTGGGCGGTCGTTGTTCGACTACGAGCCGGGTCAGGACACTGGCACGTTCACCGATCGGCGCTTCCCGCAGCGGTCACTCACCGTTGGTGACCTGCCGAACCGGGCCACCGCCGAACTCATCTGCCGGCGGGCCGGTGTGACCGACCCGCAGACCCTGGCGGACTGCGCACTCGACGTCGGCCTCACCGGGCAGGTGGCGTTCGCCGCGGACGCCGCCCGCGCGCAGCGCGACGCCCCCGCCGCCGGTGACGTCGACCTGGAGGTGACCCGGCCCGGTGCCACCGCCGCGCTCAAGGTGCCGGGCCGCACCGGTCAGAAGATCTTCGTCGAGGTCCCCGCCGCCACCGTTCCGGATCGGTGTGGCGTGCTGCTCCTGCTCGACCCGCAGGGGCGCACCCTGGCGACCGGCTGCGTCATCTCCGGTGTCGGCTTCATCGACGCCACCACGCTGACCGCGACCGGCGACCACCAGGTGGTGCTCGACCTGTGGGACTCCGACCTGGGCCGAGCGACCGTACGCGTGGTCACCGTGACCGACGAGGACCGGACGCTCACCGTCGACGGGCCCGCGGTCCGGGCGACGCTCGCCCAGCCGGGAGCGGTGAGCCGCCTGGCGTTCGACGGGCGCGCCGGCCAGAAGGTCTTCCTCCAGGTCACCGGCGCCACCCTGCCGGATCGATGCGATCTGCTGCGCCTGCGTGACCCGGCCGGCACACAGGTGGCCTCCGGGTGCGTGATCGGCGGCCAGGGATTCGTCGACGGGTTCGTCCTGCCGACCACCGGTCGGTACGTCCTGGACCTCGACGGTTACTCGACCGACACGGGCTGGGCGGACGTACGGCTCCGCGACGCCCACGACGACCAGCTCGACACCGTCCCGGACGGGCGGGCCAGCACGCTGTCCATCAGCCGCCCCGGCGCGGTCAGCCGCCTGCGGTTTCCCGCCGACGCCGGTCGACGGCTCACCGTCGAGGCGACTGCCGCCAGCCTGCCCGACCGGTGCGGAATCCTGACCCTGACCGGCCCGGACGGTGACGTGGTGGGTAGCGGATGCGTCATCGGCGGGACGGGACGGTTCGAGACGGGCCCACTGCCGAAGCGCGGCACGTACACCCTCGTGCTCGACCCGTGGGCGGACGAGACCGGATCGGCGACGTTCACCGTCCGGCAGACCGGCTGACCCAACCGCCGGTCAACCGCCGGTGAAGCTCCTGGTTGCCCGCAACGGCCGCTGACATCGTGATTTCGGGGCCGATCCAGCGCCCCACTCTTCTCAGCAGGAGGTCACACGATGCGCGCAACCACCTTCACCCGGTCCCGTCGACTTCTGTCCGCCGCGCTCGCCGCGGGCGCGATGACCGCGGCGAGCGGGCTCGTCGCCACACCGGCACAGGCCGGTTCGGGAATGGGCTGCAACTACCCCCGAGTCTGCTTCTGGGTCACCGGAAGCCCGTACAACGGCAACCCGCCGACCGCGTCGTTCCAGGACAACTGGTACCAGACGCTCGGCTCGCGGAGCAAAGGCGCGGACTGGGTCTACAACAGCCGGAACGACGACGGCGCGAAGATCTACTACTCGGGCGGCGGCTGGGTCTGCGTCCAGCCGGACGAGCTCGCGTACCTGGAGCCCTACGGCTACGCCGTGGCCATCGACATCATGAACTCGCCGACCTGCGACTACTGAGAAACGCCAGGTCGGCGTAGTGCTCCTCGGGGGAGAGCACCACGCCGACCTGACGCCGCACCATCAGGTGGGGGCACTATCGTTCTGGCGTGCACATCCGCTTTGACGTCCCAGCCGATCCCGCCTACCCGGGCCGCGTGGCCGCAGCGCTCAGCAGTGTTCGGCTGCGCAAGTACGGTTATATCGGCGCGGTGCTGACGGCGGCCGGGGCGATCGGTTTCGCCGTCTCGCGGGGGCTCACCTGGGGTGAGCAGGTCTCGTCGCTGTGCCTGGCACTGGTCATCGGTGGCCTGCTGTCGATGCTCTACTCGCCGTGGGTGCGGTTGCGCGCCCGCCGCCGCTCGAGTCGCTATGCCGTCGAAGGCGGCTACGACATCACCGACGACAACATCATGATGCGCAGCGGCTCGGAATCCGGCGGCATCGCCTGGGACGGGGTCACCCAGGTCAGGGACACGCCTGAGTTCTGGATCGTGTATGTCGGCAAGATGCCGGCGACGGTCATCCCACGCGGCTTGATGTCCGTCGACGACGCCGAAACGTTGCGAGCCTTCATAGTCGGACGAGGGCTGCTCGAATCTCGGTGAGATCTACGCGTCGCCGACCGCAGAGACAGCAAATCTCGCTCCCTCCACTTCTAACGTATAGCGCACAGGGGGGCTTGCGGCAAGACCCCGGTCCTGCCGCAGAATCGGCGGCTGGATTCGGCACCGCCGAGTAATTGGGGGCACGACGTGAGTGCGTTGTCGTTGACCGAGCAGTACGTGTTGGATCTTCAGGAAATCGACGAGTCGCAGGCCGCGGTCGTGGGCGGCAAGGCCGCGCACCTGGGCGGGCTGTCGCGGATTCCGGACGTCCGCGTGCCCGCCGGGTTCTGCGTGACGACGGCCGCCTTCCGGCGGATCATGGCGGAAGCGCCGGCGCTCGACGACCGGCTCGATCAGCTGGCCCGCCTGAACCCGAACGACCGGGAGGCGATCCGCGCACTCAGCGCGGAGATCCGCCGGACCATCGAGGGGATCGCCATCCCGGGCGATCTCGCGGCGGCGACCACCCGCGCACTCACCCAGCTCGGCGAGCAGGGCGCCTACGCCGTGCGATCCAGCGCGACGGCAGAGGACCTGCCGACGACCTCGTTCGCGGGCCAACAGGACACTTACCTGAACGTCGTGGGGCCGGCGGCGATCCTCCAGCACGTCAGCCGGTGCTGGGCGTCGCTGTTCACCGAGCGTGCGGTGACCTACCGCACGCGGAACGGCTTCGACCACCGGAAGGTCCTCATGGCCGTGGTCGTCCAGCAGATGGTCGTCCCGGAAGCGGCCGGCATCCTGTTCACGGCCGAGCCCGTCACGGGCAACCGGAAGATCGCCACCGTGGACGCCAGCTTCGGCCTCGGCGAGGCCCTGGTCTCCGGCCTGGTGAACCCGGACGTCTTCACGGTGCGCGACGGCGAGGTCGTCGCCACGCAGATCGCCGCCAAACAACGTGCCGTTCTCGCCCTGCCGACCGGCGGCACGCAGGAGGTCGCGATCGACCCGCAGCGGCAGGAGCAGCCGGCGCTGACGGATGCGCAGGTCGTGCGGCTCGTGCAGCTCGGGCGACGGATCGAAGCGCACTTCGGCCGTCCGCAGGACATCGAATGGTGCCTGGTCGACGGTGACTTCGAGATCGTGCAGAGCCGGCCGATCACCACGCTGTTCCCCGTCCCGGTGGCTCACGACCAGGAGAACCACGTCTACCTCTCCGTCGGTCATCAGCAGATGATGACCGACCCCATGAAGCCCCTGGGGCTCTCCATGTGGCAGCTGACGGCCTTGGCGCCGATGCACGAGGCCGGCGGGAGGTTGTTCGTCGACGCGACCCGGCTCCTGGCCTCGCCCGCGAGCCGCGCCAGCTTCCTGGAGATGGCGGGGAGGTCCGATCCCCTGACCGGAAACGCGCTGGAGACCCTCCTCGACCGCCCCGACTTCGTCCCGGCGCTCCCGGACGCCGAACCCGGCGGGCCGCCGGCCGGCGGGCCGCCCGCCCCGATCGAGAACGATCCGGCCATCGTCGACGAGCTGATCGAGCGCAGTCAGGTGTCCATCGCCGCTCTGCGGCGTGACATCGCGACGTTGAGCGGCCCGGCGCTGTTCGACTTCCTGCTGGAGGCCTTTCAGGAGCACAAGCGGGTGCTCAGCGATCGATTGAACATGCAAGCGGTCATGGCCGGAATCGAGGCCACCTGGTGGCTCAACGACCGGCTGGAGGAATGGCTGGGCGAGAGGAACGCGGCCGACACCCTCACGCTGTCCGCTCCCGGCAACATCACCTCGGAGATGGGCTTGGCGCTGCTCGACGTCGCGGACGTGATCCGACCGCATCCGGAGGTGGTGGCGTTCCTGCGGGGCGTCGAGGACGACAGCTTCCTGGACGAGCTGCCGAAGCGCGCGGGCGGGACCGAAGCGCGCGACGCCATCGAGGCGTACCTCGACCGGTACGGCGTGCGCTGCGTCGGCGAGATCGACATCACGAGGCCGCGTTGGCGCGAGCAGCCCACGACGCTCGTTCCCGTGATCCTCGACAACATCAAGCTCTTCGAGCCGGGCGCCGCCGAGCGGCGCTTCGCGCAGGGACGGCAGGACGCGCAGGAGAAAGAGCGGGAGGTGCTCGAACGCCTGCGGGCGCTGCCGGACGGGGAGCAGAAGGCCGACGAGACCAAACGGATGATCGACCGGGTGCGGACCTTCATCGGCTACCGGGAGTACCCGAAGTACGACATCATCAGCCGCTACTTCGTCTACAAGCAGGCCCTGCTCGACGAGGCCGAGCGCCTCGTGCAGGCCAACGTGCTCCCCGAGAAGGAGGACGTCTTCTACCTCACGTTCCAGGAGTTCCACGACGTCGTGCGCTCGAACCAGGTGGACGAGGGGCTGATCCAGCAGCGCAAGGACGCGTTCCGGTCGTACCAGGCGCTCACGGCGCCCCGGGTGCTGACGTCGGAGGGCGAGGTCGTCACCGGGACGTACCGACGCGACGACGTACCGGCGGGCGCCCTGGTCGGCCTGCCGGTCTCCGCCGGGACCGTCGAAGGGCGTGCGCGCGTCATCCTGGACATGGCTCAGGCCGACCTCGAGCCGGGTGACATCCTCGTCACGGCCCATACGGACCCGAGCTGGACGCCTCTCTTCGTCGCCATCGCGGGCCTGGTGACGGAGGTCGGCGGCCAGATGACACACGGCGCGGTGATCGCACGGGAATACGGCCTGCCGGCGGTCGTCAGCGTGGTGGACGCCACCCGGCTGATCGCCGACGGGCAGCGGATCCGCGTGCACGGCAGCGACGGGTACGTCGAGTTCCTGCCCTGACCGGCCAGGCCTCGACTGAGTGGCCGCGAACGCGGCGACGATCGGACGTAGTTAGATTGAGCAGCTGTCCTGGTCAACCGGGGCAGTCCTCGGTCCGCCACTGCGAGCCGTACCGCGGCACGCGCTCGACGAGAAGAAGGTTCGCATGTCAGTCGACCAGGCCCCGTGGCCCACGCTGGATGAGCTGCTGCGGGAGGAAGCCGCGCTGGAGCTCGCGACCCTGTCGGAGTCGGACGCGTACGAGTTGGGGATGCGGGCCGTCGCCGCCGCGAGGGAGCAGGCACTCCCGATCGCGGTGGGTGTGTGGCGGGCCGGGCGACAGTTGTTCCACTGCGGGTTGCCGGGTTCGACGCTGGACAACGACGGGTGGCTGCGTCGCAAGGGTCGGGTGGTGACGCGCTTCGAGCACTCCTCGCTGTACATGGCGCGGCTCTGCCGGGACAAGCAGGTGACGCTGACCGAGCGGTACGGCCTGCCGGCCTCGCGGTACGCGGCCGCCGGGGGCGCGCTGCCGCTGCACGTTCGTGGCACCGGCGTGGTGGGCTGGATCGGTGTCTCCGGGCTGCCGCAACTGGACGACCACCGTTTCGTCGTCGACATCCTGCGCGGGGTCGCGCGCTAGTCGAGCGAAGCTCAGGTGACGGCGGCGCCGCCTGAGGTGGTGGCGGACCCGCCCGGCTCGACGGCGGGCCCGCCCGGCTCGGCGGCCGGCCGGGTGCCGGTGCGGGTCACCAGGTAGCCGAAGGCCGCCGCGGTGAAGAACATGACGATGCCGTAGACCGCCCCGGGGATCGCCATCTCGGTGCTGTCGAGCAGCGCCGGGCTGAGCGCGATCGTGATGGCCAGCGTGCTGTTGTGGATGCCGATCTCGAACCCGGCCGCCGTCGCGGCGGGCCGATCGACGCCGGCCAGCCGGGGCACGCCGTAGCCGATCGCGAGGCTCAGGATGTTGAACGCGAGCACGGCCAGGCCGACCGCGACGAAGTAGTCGGCGATGTTCTCGCGTTCGCCGAGCACGGCCCCGGTGATCACCGCGACCAGCACGACGACGGACAGGATCCGTACCGGGCGGTCCAGGCGTTCGGCGAGGTGGGGCACCCGTGCTCGGATCAGCATGCCGATCGCGACCGGGACGAGCACGATGGCGAACACCTGTAGGACCTTGTCGAACTGCAGGCCGATGTCGGTCCCGTCGGCCAGGAAGTAGCGCGCCGACAGGTTGACCAGGACCGGCAGGGTGACCACGGCGAGCACCGAGTTGATGGCGGTCAGGGTGACGTTCAGGGCGACGTGCCCGCCGAACAGGTGGCTGTAGAGGTTGGCCGTGGTGCCGCCGGGGGAAGCGGCCAGCAGCATCATCCCGACGGCCAACTCCGGCGCCAGGTCGAAGGCGAGGACCAGGCCGAAGCAGAGCGCCGGCAGCACCAGCACCTGGCAGACCAGCGCGATGACGGCGGCCTTCGGGTAGCTGGCCACCCGGCGGAAATCCGCAATGGTCAGTCCGAGCCCCAGACCCAGCATGATGATGCCGAGGGCGATGGGTAGTCCGATCAAAGTCAGCGCGGAGTCCATGACACGACATCGTTACCACCTGGTAACGCCCCCACAATCCCCCGTGCGGCTGGCTACGGTTGGCGCGTCAACTCTTGACCGCGGACGGTGATCGGCTTAGCTTCATCAATCAGATAAGTGTCTTTACTATTTCTGCTCCATCCTCGTGGGAGTGCCGATGCGACAATTCCGCCACCGCCGCCTCACCGCCCTCGTCGCCCTGGCGACGCTGCTGGTCACCGCCGCACCGCCGGCCGCCGCGAGCGCGAGCGACCGCCCGACCCACCGGACCGGTTACCACCGGGTCGGCTACTTCACCCAGTGGGGCATCTACGGCCGGGCGTTCCCGGTCAAGAAGCTGGAGACCTCGGGGGCGGCGAGCCGCCTCACCCACCTCAACTACGCCTTCGGCAACGTGACCGAGGACGGTCGCTGCTATCTGGACGGCGGGCCGGGTGAGGGCGATCCCTGGGCCGACTACCAGCGTCCCGTCCCCGCGGAGGAGAGCGTCGACGGTGTCGCCGACGCCCCCGGTCAAGCGCTCAACGGCAACTTCGGCCAACTGGCCAAGCTGAAGGCCAAGCACCCCGACCTGCAGGTTCTGATCTCGCTGGGTGGCTGGGCCTGGTCGACGTACTTCTCGAACGCCGCCCGTACCGACGCCTCCCGCAAGGCGTTCGTCACCTCCTGCATCGACCTGTACCTGAAGGGCAACCTGCCGGCAGCCGGTGGCAGCGGCGGTCCGGGTGCCGCCGCCGGTGTCTTCGACGGCATCGATCTCGACTGGGAGTGGCCGAACTGGGCGGGTGAGCCGGGCAATGTCGTCCGCCCTGAGGACCGGGAGAACTTCACCAAGCTGCTCGCCGAGTTCCGTCGGCAGCTCGACGCGTACGGCCGCACGACCCGCACGCACCACCCGCTGACGGCGTTCCTGCCGGCCAACCCGGCGGCAATGGACGCCGGGTTCGAGGGTCGCAAGATCTTCCGTTACCTGGACTTCGCCACCGTGCAGGGTTACGACTTCCACGGTGGCTGGGAGGCGGTGGCCAACCAGCAGTCCGCGCTGCGCGTGCCGGCCGGTTCGCCGGACAACCCGGACTTCTCCGTCGAGGTGGCGATCAACGGCTGGATCGACCGCGGCGCGCCCCGCGACAAGCTGGTCCTGGGCATCCCGTACTACGGCCGGGGCTGGACCGGCATCACCGGAGGCGGCAACGGCCTGTTCCAGCCCGCCACCGCGCCCGCGCCGGCCACGTTCGAGGCCGGTTACGAGGACTACAAGCAACTCAAGAACCTGGCCGGCAACGGCTTCACCGTGCACCGCGACCTCCGCGCCGGGCACGCCTGGTTGTTCGACGGTACGACGTTCTGGACGTACGACGACCCCGCTGTCGTGCTGCAGAAGATGCTCTACATCCGGCGCACCGGCCTGGCCGGCGCGATGATCTGGTCGCTGGACGGCGACGACGACAACGCCACTCTCACCAAGACGATCAGCCTCGGGCTGACGACCTTCTAGGCGCACCCGCGCAGCGCCCTTGCCGGCCCGTCACCGACCGATCTCCTCGGCCGGCGGCGGGCCGGCGGCACGCGCCTCGCCGTTCCACAACGATCACCGGGCATAATCCCGCAGCATGCGGGGGCGACGTGGTGCGGTGAGACAGTGGTACGTGGAGCACCGTCGGCTGGTCCGCCGCGCACTGGTCACGATGGTCGTCGGTGCGGTCCTGCTGAGCGGCGCCGTGGCGGCCAGCGTCGCGTGGATCCGTAGTGGCGCGGACGGCCACCTCTACAGCGGCGCCAGCGTGCCGGACGCCCCGGTCGCCCTGGTCCTGGGCACCAAGGTGGAGCTGGACGGCACGCCGTCACCGTTCCTCGCCGCCCGGCTGGAGATCGCGCAGCGGCTGCTCGCCAGCGGCAAGGTCCGGGCGATCCTGGTCTCCGGCGACAACCGGAACGCCGACTACAACGAGCCCGCCGCGATGCTGAGCTGGCTGGTCGACCGGGGCGTGCCGGTGCAGAAGGTGGTGCTGGACCCCGCGGGCTTCGACACCTACGACTCGTGTGCGCGGGCGAAGCGGATCTTCGGGGTGCGGCGCGCGACCGTGGTGACCCAGTCCTTCCACCTGCCCCGGGCCGTGGCGCTGTGCCGGCGCCTCGGCATCGACGCCAACGGCGTGGGCGACGAGACCGCGCAACGGTACGCGCAGCGGTGGCGGGTCAGCTCCGCCCGCGAGTACGGCGCCTGCCTGAAAGCGTCGCTGGATCTGCTCTCCGGCCGTGACCCTGCCCACCTCGGCCGTCCCGACACCGGCGTCGACGACGCCCTCCGGGACGGCTGAGGCGTTCCGTCGGCGATCAGCCGTTGTTGCGGATCCAGAAGTAGTCCGAGCAACCGATCAGGGCATCACACGAGGAGATTCTGAGGCCGCTACCCTTGTTTCCGTACGGGTTCGGATTTGTGCTGTCCTCGTAGAACTCCTTGTCGCAGTAGCCCCACACTCCCGCGGTGAGTCCGTTATTGCAGAAGCCCTCCCGATAGAGCTCCCAACTGTTTCCGTCCCACAGCCAATTGCTCCAGGACGCGAAGTGACCCCTGCCGTTCGCGTACGTGTCCAGCACCCAGATCTTGTCCCCGTACTTTTGAAAGCATGACCTGCCGTTCGGCCCGTTCACGCAGGAGTCGAACGAGCTCGGCGGACTCCCGGCCACCGCCTCGCTGTGCTCGGGGGCCTTGCTGGCCTGCGGTTGTACCAGTGCGACCGAACTCGCCTTTGCGGCAGAACTCGCGGGCGCAGCCGAATTCGCCGACGCGGCGGGGCCGACTGTCGCGACGACGGCTGAGATCAGTGCGACCCCCACCATTCCGTAAATTCTTCGTCCCATGTGGATCCCTCTTTCCCGATGGTTGTGCCGGCGACTCCGGCGCACTAATCGGACTATAGAAATCGACCGCCCTCCGGGCATCCCCAGGCAGATTGACATGTGTCGAAACTCTGGTGGTACGCGCCCCGCACTGATGCCACGTTGGTTGCAGCGCGGACAGCGGCGCCCCCGGGGGCGGCTTGGTCAGCTGGCCCGTGCGGCGACGACGAGCCTCGTAGGGTGATGGCATGGCTGAACGACCTTTGACCTTGATGGCGGTGCACGCCCACCCCGACGACGAGGCGACGAGCACCGGTGGCGTCCTTGCCCGCTACGCGGCGGAAGGCGTCACGACGGTGCTGGTGACCTGCACCGACGGGCGGTGCGGTGACGGCCCTGGCGGGGTCAAGCCCGGCGACCCGGGGCACGACCCGGCCGCCGTGGTGGCGATGCGCCAGAGTGAGCTGGAGGTCAGCTGCGCCGCGTTGAAGGTCACGCACCTGGAGACGCTCGGCTATGCCGACTCCGGGATGATGGGCTGGCCGACCAACGACCAGCCCGGCGCGTTCTGGACGACTCCGGTGGCCGAGGCGGCCGACCGGCTGGCCGAGCTGATCCGGCAGTACCGGCCGGACGTCATCGTCACCTACGACGAGAACGGCTTCTACGGCCACCCGGACCACATCCAGGCGCACCGGATCACCATGGCGGCCGTCGCGCAGACGGACATCCCCGCGAAGGTCTACTGGACCACGGTGCCGCGCACCATGTTCGCCGAGTTCGGCCGGATCATGCAGGAGCTGGGTGTCGAGTGGGCCGACCCGGAGGCGGCGGACGAGCCGGGGCCGCAGCTCGGCCTGCCGGACGACGAGATCACCACCTGGGTGGACACGACCAGCTACGCCGGGCAGAAGTTCGACGCGTTGGCCGCGCACGCGAGTCAGACCGAGAACATCTTCTTCCTGCAACTGGGCCGGGAGCGGTTCACCGAGCTGATGGGCACGGAGACCTTCCTCCGGGTTCGTGACACGACCGGCGCTCCGCTGCCCGAGGACGACCTCTTCGCCGGGCTGCGCTGACCGGCCTGAGGCACTGTCCACCGTTTGACAGCGCATCGACGTACTGTTATTTGTTAATAATGTTTCCTGGTGCTCGCGGCACCCGCCAGGGTCGATCCGTCGCACGGGGGCAGACGACCGGCCGGCGGCACGCCGCCACTCCCCCGAGGAGCACCATGTCTCGCAAACGCACAGCCGCCTACGCCGTGGGTGCCCTGCTGATCGGCACCGCGGCGGTCGGCTTCGGCCTACCGTCGGCCAGCGCCGCGACCGCCGGCCCGATCACCGGCCTCGGCGGCAAGTGTGTCGACGTGGCCGGGGCCAACCCGGCCAACGGCACGCCGGTCCAGCTCTGGGACTGCAACGGCAGCGCGGCCCAGAGCTGGACGGTCGGCAACACCGACAGCTCCGTCCGGGCACTCGGCAAGTGTCTGGACGTCACCGCCGCGTCGACCACCGACGGCGCCAAGGTGCAGCTGTACGACTGCAACAACACCGCCGCCCAGAAGTGGACGGCCAGCGGTGGCGCGCTCGTCAACACCGGTTCGGGCAAGTGCCTCGACGTCACGGACCGGAGCACCGCGAACGGTGCCCGGTTGCAGATCTGGAGCTGCTCCGGCGGCACCAACCAGCGGTGGACGCTGCCCGGCGGTGGCACGCCCACTCCCCCGCCCACCACCCCGGGCGGGGTCAACCTCGACGATCCGGCGAAGAAGGACATCGCCATGCAGATCGTCTCGGCGGCGGAGAACTCGTCGCTCGACTGGCGCGCACAGTTCTCCTACATCGAGGACATCGGCGACGGGCGGGGCTACACCGCCGGCATCATCGGCTTCTGCTCCGGCACCGGTGACATGCTGGAACTGGTCGAGGCGTACACGCGCACCAAGCCGGGCAACGTGCTGGCCTCGTACCTGCCGGCGCTGCGCGCCGTCGACGGCAGCGACTCGCACGCGGGCCTCGACCCCAACTACCCCCGCGACTGGCGGACCGCAGCCAACGACTCGGTGTTCCGGGCCGCGCAGGAGGCCGAGCGGGACCGGGTGTACTTCAACCCTTCGGTACGCGACGGCAAGACCGACGGGGTCCGGGCGCTCGGCCAGTTCGCCTACTACGACGCGGCGGTGATGCACGGGTACGAGGGCATGCGGCAGATCCGCAGCCGCGCCCTCGCCCGGACGAAGCCGCCGGCGCAGGGCGGCGACGAGCGCACCTGGCTGAACGCCTTCCTCGACGAGCGGGTCATCGAGATGAAGAAGGAGGAGGCCCACTCGGACACCTCCCGCGTCGACACGGCCCAGCGGGTGTTCCTCAACAACGGCAACTTCACCCTGACCACGCCGTTGGTGTTCGCGGTCTACGGTGACCAGTACCGCATCGGCTGATCAGCCGGCGGCGTAGACGAGATCCATCGTGTCGGTGCGCCCGGACCATCGAAGGTCGAGGTGCCAGCAGCCCGCCTGCGGCATGTCGATGATCGACGGGCCCGGGCCACCGGCGACCTCGCGGGTCACCCGCGTCTGCGTGCCGTCCAGCGTCGCCGTGATCGCGAGAGCGGCCGGCGACGCCGGGTCGGGCGAGGTCGCGGCCGGCCGGGAAACCCACAGGATCTTGTTGTTGGCCCCGTCCTTCCTGCCGTGCGTGAGCGGGTTTCCGAAGAGCACCGCGACGATGTCACCCTTGGCGCCGAAGACGTGCGGCGCCCGGGTGTCGCCGTGGAACCCGGCGTCCGCCCAGTCCGGCAGGGGCCCGGTCTCGATCCGTGGGCCGCAGCCGGCCGGGGCGCTCGTCGAAGTGACCGACTGGCCCGCGGGCGCCGTGCACCCCGCCAGCAGCAGAACCGCCGATCCCAGCAGAACTCTGTGCCATGCACCCATCTCGCGCCTCCGAATCACGGTCGCGCCGGCCAGTCCCGACTCTGTCAGGACACCGCAGGGGCCCATCCGGTTCCGAATGGCGAGCGTCGCTCATGATGGAGAGGTGATTCGCTTCGTGCTGAACGTGCTGTGGCTCATCTTCGGCGGTGGCATCGTGCTCGCCATCGGCTACGGCTTCGCCGCGCTGATCTGCTTCGTCCTGGTCGTCACCATCCCGTTCGGCGTCGCGTCGCTGCGCCTCGCCGTCTACTCGCTGTGGCCCTTCGGCCGTACCCTCGTGCCCAAGCCGGGCGTCGGCGTCGCCTCCGGGCTGGCGAACGTCCTGTGGGTGGTGCTGGCGGGCTGGTGGCTCGCCCTGTCCCACATCCTCGCCGGCATCGCGCTCTGCGTCACGATCATCGGAATTCCGTTCGGCATCGCGAACTTCAAGCTCGTCCCGGCCGCGTTCTGGCCCCTCGGCCGCGAGGTCGTCGCCGCACCCTGACCCCGTGTCGATCACGCACCACCGCCGCGACGCCCCGCGCGGCAGCCAGCGGCGGCTGCGATATCTTGCGCGCGAAACACGAGACGGGGACGGGACTCATGACGCGTACAAGGCCGGCCGGCGTGGCGATTGCCAACGCGCTGACTCTGGCGATTCTGCTGGCGGTGACCGGATGCACGGGGCCGGCCGGCGCCCCCGAGCCCGCAGCGGTGACGCAGCCCTCGCCCGCCACGGCAGCGATGCGCCTCGACAAGCCAACCAAGCTCCTGGACACCTGGACCGAGTCCGTGGACCGAGTCCTGCACGGCCAGGCCCAGCAGAACATGGGCAACTTCAAGAAGCTGCTCGCCGGCGCACCTACCAGCGCGGTGGGCACCGCCTACGTTCGAGCCGAGGAGGTCTACTCCCGAGACCTCGGGCTGCACATCCCCGGCGACGATCAGCGCGTCATCCTGGTCAGCGGGGTCTCCGGCACGATCACCGACCCGGACGCGACCCTGGACAAGCTCTTCACCGGACTGCCGAACGTCACCGCCGTGACCCCGATCGCGCCAGGCCCGCTGGGTGGTGCGGCCAGATGCGGCGTCGGCCGGACGGAGACGGGCATCCGTGGCGACGTCTGCGTGTGGGTCGACCAGCACACGCTCGCTCTGGTGACCTTCCTCGGCTTCAAGCAGACGGACAACCCGCACGAACTGTTCGGCCAGATCCGCGCGGAGGTGGAGCACCCGGCGCGGTGAGTTGACCTCAAGCTTGGGTGAGGTTCTAACCTCCGTTACGGAGGTACGGCATGAGCATGGAAGTTACCGCGTGGATGTCCCTGCACCGCGCGATGAACGCACAGGACGAACGGCCACTGTCGAGAGCCACGGTGAAGCGCATCGCCGGGTTCGCGCGACCACACCGCTCCCTGATCATCAGGTTCCTGATGTTGAGCGTGGTGACGGCGGTCCTCACGGTGGCGGCGCCGGTTCTCGCCGCTCGGGTGGTCGACGCGATCGTCGACGGAGCCGATCCCAGCGTCGTCATCCGTCTGGCGGTGCTGATCGCCCTGATCGCGCTGGCCGAAGCCGGCCTGGGTCTGGTGACGCGCTACCTGTCCGCGAGCATCGGCGAGGGGCTGATCGTCCAGCTCCGGACCGCCGTCTTCGACCACGTCCAGCGCATGCCGGTGGCGTTCTTCACCCGTACGCGCACCGGTGCGCTGGTCAGCCGGTTGAACAACGACGTGATCGGAGCGCAGCGGGCCTTCAGTGACACGCTGTCGAGCGTCGTCGGCAACATCGTCACGCTGATCCTGACCTTGGCCGTGATGCTCAGCTTCTCGTGGCAGATCACGCTGTTGGCGCTCGTACTGCTGCCCATCTTCATCGTGCCGGCGCGGCGGATGGGGTCGAAGCTCGCACGGTTGCAGCGCGAGGCGGCAGAACACAACGCGGCGATGAGCACCCGGATGACCGAGCGCTTCTCGGCACCCGGGGCGACCCTGGTGAAGCTGTACGGGCGCCCGGCCCAGGAGTCCGCCGAGTTCGCGGCGCGGGCACGGCGGGTACGCGACATCGGCATCCGCGCCGCCATGCTCCAGTGGGTGTTCATCACCGCCCTCACCGTGGTCGGCTCGCTGGCGCTCGCGCTGGTCTACGGGCTGGGCGGCCTGTACGCCCTCCGGGGCAGCCTCGACGCCGGCGCCGTGGTCGCGCTGGCGCTGCTCCTGTCCCGCCTCTACGCGCCGCTGACGTCGCTGGCCAGCGCCCGGGTCGAGGTGATGAGCGCGCTCGTGAGCTTCGAGCGGGTGTTCGAGGTCCTCGACCTCAAGCCCCTGATCCTCGACAAGTCCGACGCCCGGCCGCTCCCCGACGGGCCGGTGGCGGTGGAGTTCGAGGACGTCCGGTTCGGCTACCCGGCCGCCGACAAGGTGTCGCTCGCCTCGCTGGAGGATGTGGCGAAGCTCGACGCGCGCGGCGGCGAAGAGGTGCTGCACGGAGTGTCGTTCCGCGCCGAAGCGGGCCAGATGGTCGCCCTCGTCGGCTCCTCCGGCGCGGGCAAGTCGACGATCGCCCAGCTCGTCCCCCGCCTCTACGACGTCGAGGACGGCACGGTGAAGCTCGCCGACGTCGACGTACGCGACCTGGCGGCCGACTCGATCCGTACGGCGCTCGGTGTGGTGACCCAGGACGGGCACCTGTTCCACGACAGCATCCGCGCCAACCTGGAGTTCGCTCGCCCGGACGCGACCGAGGAGGAGATGTGGGACGTCCTCCGCCGGGCCCGACTCGACAGCCTGATCAGGTCACTCCCGGACGGCCTCGACACCGTCGTCGGTGAACGTGGTTACCGCCTGTCGGGTGGCGAACGGCAGCGACTCACCATCGCGCGGCTGCTCCTGGCGCGGCCCCGCGTGGTCATCCTCGACGAGGCCACCGCGCATCTCGACTCCACGTCGGAGGCTGCGGTCCAGGAGGCGCTCGCCGAAGCCCTGACCGGCCGGACGAGCGTGGTCATCGCGCACCGACTGTCGACGATCCGGGCGGCCGACCAGATCCTCGTCGTCGAGGACGGTCGGATCGTCGAACGCGGGCGACACGCCGATCTGCTCGCGGCCGGCGGCCGGTACCAGGAGCTGTACCGCACCCAGTTCGATCAGGACGAGCCGGCCGACCAGGGTGAGCCCGTGGCGGTCGCCTGACCGCGACGAGAACGGCCCCGGAGCGCGTTTCCGCTCATGGGGCCGTTCTCGTGCCTACTACTGGCTCAGTGGCGGGGCCGGTAGCTCTGCGGCAGACGCATGCCCCGGTCGGCCATGATCTGCCGGACCCGGTTCGGGTAGTTGGTGATGATGCCGTCGACACCCATGTCCATGAGCGCCGAGACGGTGGCCGGGTCGTCGCAGGTCCACGGGATGACCTTCAGGCCGCGGGCGTGCGCCTCGGCCACCATGGTCTTGTCGGGGTAGAAGCGGAAGTTCGGGTCGCTGATCGTGCCGTTCTGCGGGAAGCCGTAGTTCGGCGAGAGGGCCGTGACACCCCGGATGGCGGCGGCGGCCTTCACGAAGTCACCGTCGTAGTCGTCCGCGTCGATGCCGCCGAGCCACGGGGAGGCGCCGGGCTTGCCGACCTGGAGGAAGTCGTAGTTCGTCAGGGCGACCAGCGGCCACTTCGGCGCGAGCCGGTGCATCTCCTTCAGCGCACCCCAGTCGAACGACTGGATGGTGACCTGCTTCTCGATGCCGGAACGGCGGATCTCCTCGAAGACCCGTCGGACGAACAGCTCGCGGGGGGCGGTCTGCTCGGGCGCTCCCGCCTCGACCTTGGTCTCGATGTTGAGCTTGAGGTCCTTGGCGCGGTAGCTCTTGACCAGGCCGAGGACGTCCTTCAGCTCGACCATCCGGAAGCCCTTGATCTGTTCCTGCTCGGGGAACCCAGGGAGCTGCTGGAAGCCGCAGTCCATGGTCTTGATCTGGGCGAGCGTCAGGTCCTTGATGTACTTGCCGACGTACGGGTACATCGGGTCACCGAGCGTGACCGGCGAGGTGTCCACGCACTTCTGCGCGCTGATCTGGCGGTCGTGGTTGACGACGACCTTCTGGTCCTTGGTGATCTGGGTGTCCAGCTCCAGCGTGGTGACCCCGAGGCGCATCGCCTTGGCGAAGCCCTGGAGCGACTCCTCGGTGGTCATGCCGATGCCACCGCGGTGCGCTTGCAGGTCGAAGTTCGCCTTGTGCGGGCGCAGCGCGCTGGCGTTGTCGGCGGGTGCCGCCTGCGCGGCTACCGGCGCCGCGAGCGCGGGCACAACAACCAGGCCCGCCAGGAGGTGGCGCAGGGACAGACGTGGGGACATGAGTCGGGTACCTCAGCTCTTGGGGTGCGTTTGCCCTGGTGAGGCTAGGCAGGCGGGCGCCCCGGGCGATGTCCTCGCCACAAGCTGTCGGTGAACGTTCGCCGAACCCGCGGCACAGCGGGTCGCGCCTCAGGCCTGCCAGACCGGGGACGCGGCGGCCAGCGCGGCGGCCTGGTAGGGCGTCCGCGGCGAGTTCTCGACGATGACCTCGACCGGCCATTTCAGTTGCAGCGAGACCCACAGCTCCGCCATCACGCCCGAGTACGTCGCGAGTTCGTCCGTACCCTCGGCCACCTGAAACACGTACGACCACGCGGCCCCGTCGGGTGCCCCGTCGAGGGGTGCCCGCCAGGCGCGGTGGAGGCTGCGGCCGTGCCGGAGCGGGGCGGCGGCGGACAGGAGGGTGTCGGCCCGGGTCGGGTCGGGGGCGTGCGCGGGGCCGGTCGGGCTGAACCGGTACGGGGGTGGCGGCACCTCGGCGATGACCGGCACCTCGGCCAGGTCGGGGCCGTCGGGGTCGCCGAGGAAGGACCGCATCAGGGCCTGTTCCTCGAGGGTGATGCCGACGCCCTGGTACGCCAGGTTGAGCAGGAGCGCGGTGTCGCCGAGGTCGAGCTCGCCCGCCGCGTAGTTCTCCCGCACGGTGCCGAGGACGTCGTCGGACAGCCGGCCCGCGAGCCGCCTGCACACCTCGGCGGCCGCGGCGTAGGTCTTCGCATCCATGGTGTTCATTTCTTCTTGTACTCGCCGAGATCGGTCTTCGTGACGTTGCCCTGGTCGTCCTGGACCACCCGGATGATCCGGCCGCCCTTCGGGCCCTCCCAGGTCCAACTGCCGTCGCCGCCGGCAGCGGGATTACTGTAACGGGGCGGGACGGCGTTCGGGATTCCCTGCGGAGCGGGGTTCGGCGCCGGGGGGTTGCTGATGACGCCCGGGTTGGACTTGTCCGGGGGGTACGCGGTGCGGATCTCGCCGTCGGCGAGCACGGTCGTCTTGACCTCAACCCCGTCGACCACGCCCGTGTAGTCGTACGCCCACGCCGGGTTGCCGTTGACGTCCTTGGTCAGGTACGGCCCCTTCGAGGGCGGGCCCTGCTGCGTCACCTGGTGCGCGGCGTCGAGGATCTTCGTCTCATCCCAGCTCTTCGGAAACTCCGTCTTGTTGGAGAAGCCGGTGCCCGCGAGGTGGCCGCCCTGCCGGCCGCCGTCGCCTTCGATGATGTGCTTCCTCGACGCGTCGCTGTGGTGGACGCCACCCGCCGTCGGCGGTTGGGTCGGCGCGGGAGGCGGAGTGGGCTTCGCCGGCTTCGAACTGGTCGAGCCCGGGCCGGCGACGCCGGGAGGGTGCCCCTGCTTCGATGCCTGGCCGGTGGCCTGCTGCGCGCTGGAGATGCCCTTGCCCGCGTTGATGCCGCCGTAGCTCTTCGGGGGTTTGCCGGTGCCACCGCCACCACCGCCACCGCCACCGCCGGGGGGCTTTCCGGGCTTCGCCATGGACGCCCTATCCGTTCACGATGCGGGTGAGGTTGGTCAGGCTGGTGATCAGGGCACCGACGTACATGAGGATGCGGCCGGCCCACTTGACGACGGCCGCCGCGATCTGCGCGGCGACCACCGGGATCGTGACGACGAAGATGGCCTCGACCGCCCAGACGATCACCCGCGCCACGAGGTCGGCGATGAGGTCGCGCACGATGTCGCGGGTGAAGGCCACCAGGTTGCCGGCGCCCTCGGTGGCCGCCGCCATCGCGGCGGAGACCGCGCCGAGGCCGCCGAGGGCCTCGACGTTGTGGTCCATCAGACCGTGGTACGCCATCGCGGCCTGCCCCCACCACTGGGGCAGGTCGCCGTCGAGGCGTGCGCGCAGGTCAGCGGCCATGCTGTGCAGTTCGGTGGCCATGTTGTTCCAGGTGGCGGCATGCGAGGCGACCACATCGGGCATCCCCGTGAGATCGTCGAGGATCTCCCGCAGCGGCTCGAAGTATTCCATCGCCCAACCCAGACCGTTGGCCAGCAGCGCGCTGAACGGATCCATCACGCTCGCCGCTACGTCGAGCCCGAAAGCGGCACCCGCCAACAGGTCGTCGACCCAGCCCTCACTCCTGATCGCGTCGACCAGACTCTCGACGCTGTCGGCGAGGGAGGCGCCGGTCCAGACCTCACGCGTCGAGTTCACGTCGGCGACGAGCGAACCGTCGGTCATCGCGCCGTCCTCACGGGGTCAACTGGTTCCCCACCCCGTGCAGCAGGGTGGCGTTGTCGTCGTCGACCGCGTCGTAACCGTCGGCGGTCTGACGCAGGCCCGTGGCGGCCAGCCTCAGGTTCTCCTCCACCTCGGCGAACAGCTCGTCCTGTCGGGTGTGCTTGCCCTCCAGGACCGCCGAGATCCAGCCGCACAGCATCCCGTACGCCGAATCGTCCTGCGAGATGTGCGCGCTGGCGGCCTTCACCGCCGCGAAGCGCTCCGCCAGCGCCTCGATGTTGTGCGCGTGGGTGCGGATCTCCTCCGCCTCGACCGCGAACCCGTCGTCCATCGGGCTCACCGCCAGCTTCGAGAGTCGTCGCCGGTCTCCGCGCCCGGGTCCGGACCGCGCAGCTGCTGCCCGACGCGCTCGGCGATCTCGCGTGCCGCCGCCGACTCGGTCCCCACGGTCTCCGCGATGATCTCCTGTGAGCGGTCGGCCAACTCCTCCTTGGCCGCACGGATCGTGGCCATGATCGTCCTGGCGACCACATCCGGGGCGAGTCGCTGGGTCTGCTGGCCCAGCCGCAGATCCACCAGCGCCCCAGCGGAATCGATCGTGACCTCGACCAGCCTGTTGCCGTCGGACGCGGTCACCCGCAGGTGCTCGAGACGGTCGCTCATGGCCTTGGTGTCGGCTGCCAGCTTGCCGATCCGGCCCTGCCACGCCGAGAGTCGCTCCCTGGCGCTGTCCGGATCCAGCAGTCCACCACCATCGCCCGCAAGGCCGGCGCTCATGTTCCCCCCGCCATGATCATCAGTGGCGGAGTCTAACAAGCATCCGCGATCGAGGGAGTCCCGTGGCGAGCACCGCGGTGAACCCTCATCCGACGCCAAGCCCGTTGTCCGGTGCGGCTCGTACCCTTGCGAGGGTGACTTCCGACGCGCTGCGCCGCGCCCTCACCGTGCCCGGTGACCCGCCGCTGCGGCCCCTCCCCGACCAGGTCGTTGCCCTGCTGGAAACACTTCAGGCGCCGCCGCGCCTGGCCGCACACCTGCGGGCCGTCCACG
Organism: Micromonospora sp. CPCC 205539; assembly: GCF_036906815.1. Classification (NCBI taxonomy): domain Bacteria; kingdom Bacillati; phylum Actinomycetota; class Actinomycetes; order Micromonosporales; family Micromonosporaceae; genus Micromonospora; species Micromonospora sp. CPCC 205539. The sequence continues at coordinate 44,934 of NZ_JBAKHW010000001.1, forward strand.
ACGTCGCCGCGCAGCTCACGGACGCGTTGACGGACCGCTTCCCGCAGCTCCCGGTCAACCGCGCGGCGGTGCTCTTCGGCGCCGCCACCCACGACATGGGCAAGGTCGTGCACCCGGAGGAGTTGTCCGGCCCCGGCTCCGCCCACGAGCCCGCCGGCTACGAACTGCTGCTACGGCACGGTGTCGCCGCGTCGCTGGCCCGCTACGCGCGCACCCACGCCTCCTGGCAGGAAGCCGGGATCGAGGTCGACGACCTGCTGGTCAGCCTGGCGGACAAGATCTGGAAGGGGAAGCGGGTCACCGACCTGGAGCAGTTGCTCGTCGACCGACTGGCCGACGTCACCGGTCGCGAGCCGTGGTCGGTGTTCCTGGACCTGGACGACATCCTCGACCGGATCGGCGCCGACGCCGACCGCCGGCTCGCGTTCCAAGCCACCCATCCGGTGCAGGGTCATCCTGTCGTCTGACGTGGCACCGCCGTGCGGTGCGGCGCCTCATCGGCATTCCACTGCCCGCGCGGGCGGTGGGACGCGGCAACCGCAGCCGCCAGGCAGAACACGGCAGCGGCGATGAGCGGTGGACGGCCACCGAGCTGGACGGCCACCGCACCCAGGGGGATCGCCAGCGTGATCGGCCCGAACATCACGGAGTTGGCCGTCGCGGCGACCCGGCCGAGCAGCGCCGTCGGCGTGTGCGTCTGCACGGCGGTCACCGCTGCGACCAGCGTCCAGGGCAGGCCGATGCCGGCGACCACCGCACCGACGACCGCGGCCGGCCACCACGGCAGGCAACGCGCGAGGCAGCCGACGGCGAACAGCACCGTCCCGGCGACACCGACCCCGACGGGGCCGCGCCGCGTGAGGAGCCGGCCCACGATCAGACCGCCAGCGATGGAGCCGGCGCCCTGGGCACTGCCCAGCACCCCGAGGAACGTCGTCGGCAGGCCCAGATCCGTGGTGACGACCGCATAGACCGCCGCGGTCGAGAAGCCGGACATGGCAATCGCGGCGGCGGCGAGCGCGACCGGTACGCGCGTCGCCCGTTGCCCGGACAGGACGGCGAGCCCGGCCCGCAGGCCACGCTGCTGCCGTGTCGGCTGCTCCGGTGGCGTCCGGTTCAGGCGCACCGCCGCGTAGAGGACGGCGACCAGCACCGGCATGGCCGCGCTGAGCACGGCGACCGCGTGGCCGCCCTGCCAGGCGTACAGGCCAGCGCCGGCCAGTGGGGCGACGAGCTTCATGCCCTCCTGCGCGCTCGATCGCCACCCGTTGACGTCACCGAGGTCCGCCGGTGGCAGCGCGGACGGCAGCAGCGCCGTCTCGCCCGCGTCGATCAGCACGTAGCTGAGACCGTAGGTAGCCGAGACGGCGAAGAGGAGCCACGTCTGCTCGGGCCCGCGGACCGCGAAGAGAGCCAGGAGTACGGCTGCCAGCAGGAGATTGACGACGATGACCAGCGGCCGTCGGGGTGCCCGGTCGAGCAGTCCGCCCAGCCAGGGGCCGACGAGCACCGGGGCGTACACGCAGAGACCGGCGAGGGCCGCGAGGCTGGTGGACCCGGTGAGATCCAGGATCCAGATGCCGGCGACCAACGACATGGCGCTGCTGCCGGAGCCCGACAGCAGTGAGATCGCCACGAACAGGCCGGCATTGCGGCGCATGAGCCCTCCAGATTGATCCGGGAAGACTCATATCCTCATTCTTGAGCCTGCGCGGAGCAACGCTGGTTCGGCCTGTCAACGGTCCGTTGACAGCGCGGCTGCCATATCCGCCGCGGCAGCTCGCACCGGGGCGGGCAGCCCCTCACCAGCGTCGGTGAGATCAGCGATGAGGTGCAGTGCCAACGCGTACAACGAGCCCGGAGCGGCGTCCAGGGCGACCTCCACGGTGCTCCGGACGAGCGCCGCCCGCCGAAAACGCGCGTCCCACCGCCGATCCGTCTCGATCCACCGCCGCAGGTCGGCCACTGCGGCGCGGAGTGCCGCGATCCGCGGTGCGTAGCCGAGATCGAGATGCTGCCGCCGCGACCACCGCGCGGTCACGAGGCGTTGGCGGCGCTGCTCCGCGGCCTGGCGGCTGCCGAAGCCCAGCGCCTGCGCGATCTGCGCCCACGTGGCGCCGGAGTGCCGCGCCCGGTCGATGAGCTCCAACTCCTGCTCGTCCAACCGAGCGCGGGTAGCGCGCACGTCGGCCAACTGAGCCAGCTCAGACGTCACACGTCAACGTTACATTGACGCCAGACCCTGGCGGGATGCTTGCCGGACTGGTGATCGACACGAGATCGCAAGTCCTCCGTCGGCGATGGCTCTGCGGTGCGCCACGGTCGCCCTGACCAGCAGCGTCGGCCGGGTCACAGGTCGGCGACGGTCAGCCAGTCGGCGGCGCGTGCTCGATAGCCGTACCGGTGCAATCCGTGCACGATGGCCGGTACGTGGGCCGCGCCATAGACCACGGCGACCTCGATGTCCTCCCCGCAACGCTCCTCATGGAGACGGGTGAGGGCAGCCAGGAGACGGTCGTCGCGTTCGCCGCCGAAGGCGGCCTCCAGCTTCGGCGACCAGTCAGCGAGGTCTTCCTCCTCGGGAGAGGGCAAGTCGTTCTGCTCCATCGACCGTGACCAGATCATCCGGGTACCGCCAAAGAGGCGGGCGCCGACGACGACGGGGAGTGCGCACCACATCATCAGCCGCGTCGCCAGCGGCACACGCCGCCAGCCGGCTGCGAACTCGTCCAGGCTGACGTCGGGGCGTACCACCGGGACGCCCAACGCCGCATAGTCGATGTCCTGCTTGACCAGCTTCACCCGCCGGTTGAACGTGAGCACCGTGTAGCTGAGCGTCAGCGCGCCGACCAGCACCGAGCTCTTCCCTTGACCGTCACCCACGCCCTCGACCACGACCATGTCGGCCCGCTTGAGCCGGGTGGTCACCGCGGCATAGAATTCAGGCTTCGCCATGTGGATCATCGGATACAGCACGAACTGCAGCGCCGTCTCACGGCGCCGCAGGCGGATAACCGCCGACCGGACTCCGAAATCGGTCACCTCGATGATCTGCACGGCACCTGCTCCTCGCGCAACTGGACCACAGCCGCCATTGTTGCAATGGGTGTCCAATGCGGACCGCCTGATGAATCGCCTCCGCTGGCGCCAAGCCGAAAATGCCCGGCTGAGGCGGGGTAACATGCCGCGTGCAGGAAACGAGACCGGCCGCAGCCAATACCGCAGCAGGTTGTCTGTTCGGGCTGGCGTACGGCGACGCGCTGGGCAAGCCGACCGAGTTCCTGACGACCGCCGAGATCCAGAATCGGTACGGGCCCGACGGCCCGCGTGAGTTGACCGGGGTTCCCGCACTGGTCACCGACGACACCCAGATGGCGCTCGCCGTGGGTCACGCCCTGTTGGACGCGCGGGAGCCCTCCCCGGAGGCGCTGGAAGCGCTGCTGCGGGAGCGGTTCGTGCAGTGGGCCACGAGCCCAGACAACAACCGGGCTCCGGGCATGACGTGCCTGCGAGCCTGCGGCGAGCTCTCGCTCGGCGTGCCCTGGACCCAGGCCACGGTCACCGGTTCGAAGGGGTGCGGTGCGAACATGCGGGTCGCGCCCGTGGGGCTGGTGCCCGACTACGACCTCGACGTACTCGCTGGGGTGGCGCAACTCCAGGCGGCCATGACCCACGGGCACCCGACCGCGCTCGCGGCCTCGGAGCTGACCGCGTACGCCGTCCGGATGCTGCGCGACGGCGCCGAAGTGGCGGCGCTGCCCGGCCTGCTCCGCGCCCGCTCGCACGAGCAGCGCACGGTCTATCGACTGTCGTGGTTGGACGATCTCTGGCAGCAGCCCGGCATCGAGACCCCGGCCGACTACGTCAGCCGGGGCTGGGACGAGTGCCTGGGCGTCCTGGACCGTCTCGACCTCGCCCTGAGCATGGCCGACGACGGCGGGGACGCCTGCCGGGTCACCGGGGCCGGCTGGATCGCCGAGGAGGCCCTGGCCACCGGGCTGCTCTGCGCCATCTGGCATGCCGATGACCCGGTGACGGCGTTGGCCCGCGCGGCCTCCACGTCCGGGGATTCCGACTCCATCGCGTGCCTGGCGGGGGCGTTCCTCGGCGCCTCGCTGGGCATGGCGGCCTGGCCGGCGCACTGGCAGGATCAGATCGAGTACGCCGACCAGCTCACCGCCATGGGCCACGCCTGGGACTAGTCAGCCACGGTGATCCGGGTTGCCGATCGGTCGACGTCCGCACATGTCGATGTCGGTGCACTCGCCTCGGCTCAGCAAGCCGGGGTCATCCAGTGCTGTCTTGTGCTCGATGGCCCGATGCTGTGCCGCCTACTGCTTGGGGAGGAAGGCGGACCCCCGACGTGACAGGGGGTGGATCTGATCGTCACGTTCGCGCGGCAGCGGTTCCCGGAGCGCCAAAAATCTGATCCACGCCGTTGCTGTCGTCGCAGAGGTGAACGAAGCCAACTCGCTCGTAGAGCCAGCGCGCCGTGCTACCCCGGTCGATGGCAAGCCGGAAAGGCCTCGCGTCGCGGTGGGCGTCCATGACGTACCGGAGTACCTGACTGCCTATGCCCCGACCCTGAATCGCAGGATCAAGATAGAAGTGCTCTATCCATTGCGCATCGACCTCGGGCCGCACGGCGATGACACCCACCGGCTCCTCGTCGACCTCGATGATGTCGGTGTTGGCAGGAACGTAGGTGTCCAGGAACCGGCGGCGAGCCCACTCCTTATCCCACAGTCCCAGGCGTTCCAGGTCTGGGCGCATGGCGCGCGCCTTGAGGTCAGCAAGCCATTCCGCGTCCGCAGACAGCGCTGGACGAAGCCTCCATGCTCTATCCATGGAGCAAGTATGTCGCGCCCGCGTTCAGCGTCCGCATCTGCGGCGAATCGGGCGTCGCGGCAGGAGACTGAGGAACGGCTACGACCAGCGAGTTCTCGCCGAGGAGTAGGCACTGCACCACGTCAGGCGAACGGTCGGGCGTGAACATCCGACATGGATCCTGGACGGCGCAAGCCTTCGCTGGGGTGGGCAGGCGGGCCGTCCGGGCCCGTCTGGTCTGCGGTTTCGGATGCCTCCGCCCCTGTCAGCGGTGGGCGAAGACGAACCCGCCCTCGACGTTCGGCGCCGGCCGGTGGGTCATCTCGGCCTCGACGGTGAAGCCGGCGGCCTGCAGCCAGGCCGCGACCCGGTGCGGCGGGCGGCGGTGTACGTAGACGTGCATCGGGTGACCGCCGTAGCCCTCGGTCTTCAGTCGACTGCCGTCGCCGGCGTGGAACCCGAGCAGCACGACTCCACCGGGCCGCAGTACCCGGTGGAATTCGGACAGGACTCTCGGTACCTCGTCGTCGGGAACGTGGATCAGGGAGAACCAGGCGAGTAGGCCGGTCAGACAACCGTCGGGCAGGTCGAGGCGAGTCATGGAGCCCACCTCGAAACGCAGGGCGGGATGGTCCCGCCGGGCTACCTCGATCATCGCCGGTGACAGGTCGACACCGAACGCGTCCAGGCCGAGGCCGTTTAGATAGCCGGTGAGCCGGCCCGGGCCGCAGCCGATGTCGGCGACCGCCCCGTTGCCCTGGGCCCGCACCAGTTCGGCGAAGAGCGCAAGGATGCCCCGCTGGAACGGTTCGCCGGCGAGAGCGTCACGCAACAGCTCGGCGTAACTGGCCGCCACCGTGTCGTAGGAGGCCCGGGTGTCGTCGAGCCAACCGGTAACGGCCATGCGCTGCACGATAGCGCCGACCCGGCCAACGGCATCGGCCGGGCCGACATCGTGACCGGCCTGCGTGAGTCAGACCTTAAGGGCCACGCTGCGCGACTTCGGGGTCCCCTTGGTCCTACCCGGCCCCTATGATCGCCGGCCATGACGCGCACCACGCCGCCGCGACCGGTGGACATCACCGCACTCTTCCCAGAACTGCGCGACCATTCGACGACGGCCACCCGGCTGCATCCCCGACCCGGCAAGCCCACGACCGCCGACAGTTCGGTCGGCGGCCCGCTACTCTGGCCGGCCGACGAGCCCTGGCCGGTCTGCCTGGACGGCGACGCCCACGACGCCGACCAACTCAGCACACCAGCGACCGTCCGCCGCAGCCGGGAGATCTACGCGGCGGCACAGCTTCGGGCGGACACGACCGGCGCCTACGAGTTGACGGCCGAAGAGCGGGCCGTGGTGCCCGACTACGACTTCTCCGAGCCGGACGAATTGCTCGACCAACCGATCCCGCTGATCCCGGTCGCCCAGCTGCATCGTCGGGACGTTCCCGACTTCGCCGGCCCGGACGGCACCGACCTGCTCCAGGTGCTCTGGTGCCCGCTCGATCACTCCGAGGAGGGCTACAACCCACGGGTACGGCTGTACTGGCGACGCAGCGCCGACGTGGTCGACCCGCTGACCACGGCCCCCGAGCCACCCGTGGTCAGCGACTCCTACCTGCCGGTGCCCTGCGTCGTGCACCCGGAGCAGGTCCGCGAGTACCAGTACGGCGCTCTGCTGCCCGAGGATCTGAACGCTCGGATCACCGCGTGGAGGAAGGAGACCGGGCACAGCTACCAGCGCGACCTGTCGCTCGCGCCGGGCTGGAAGGTGGGCGGCTACGCGAACTGGTCGCTGACCGACCCGCACCCGATGGACTGCGCCGAGTGCGGCACAGCGATGACGCTGCTGTTCACCGCCGCCTCGACCGAGCGACACGGGCCGGACAGCAGTTGGCGGCCGGTGGAGGAGGAGCCGGCAAGCACATCGCTCACACCCACCGCCGTCGAGATCGGCCGGGGCTATGCCCTGTACGTCTTCCGCTGCCCGGTCTCCTTCGACCACCCGGCCGCCACCGCCATGCAGTGACCGCCCGTACCCGTCGACCAGGGAGCGTGGTCAGGGAATCTCCAGGACGGGCCGCACCGGGGTCTCTCCGACAAGGCCACCGTCGTAGATGGCGTCCGCCAAGTCGGCTTCCCGGTACGCGGTGGCGAGGGTGAGCCAGCTCAGGAAACTGCCGTAGCCGCCGCAGAGAGCCGAGCCACCATCACCACCGACCAGCACCGCCGGCTCGGTGGTGAACTCGGACCGGTACGGGTCGTCGGCGATGACCAGCCCGAACAGGTTCGGCTCCTGAATGAGCGGCACATCCCCGTACGGCTCGCCCTCGGGGTAGTCGTCACCCCAGCGGAACAGACTGGAGGCGCCGGCTCCGCAGGCGTACTCCCACTCGTCCGGGGTCGGCGGTCTGAGGCCGCGGCTGCCGAGGCCGGCCATCAGCCCAGCGTGGTCGTACGCCTCGTCGCTGTCGTCGAGATCGGCCAACAGCGCGTCGGCCTCCTCCGAGCGCACCGCGACGAGCCGGGCCGGTAGGTCCACCTGGCGCGGCGCCGAGGTGACCTCGGCGACGAAACGGTTGAGTGGCCCGGACAGGTCCCACTCTGCGGCCGACTCGGCGAAGTCGGCGAGTTGCCGGTCGCTCGGTGCGAAACGGTCGGCGTCGTAGCCGAGTTGCACGGTGCCGCCGGGCACCAGGGCGTAGCGGATGGTGTCGCGCTCGAAGAGGGCGACCCGGCCGACCTGATTGGCGTACACCTGCGGGCTTGTCCCCACCAGGCGGGCGTCGATGCGACGGGCGATGGCGGCGGCGGTGCGACCGGCGGCCTCGTCGGGCAGGGCCATCCAGGCGGCGAACGTGAGATCGGCGTGCGACACGTGCGCATTATGCCTGTGGGCCGTGCACGGCAGGTGACTGAAGAGCGGGGCCATGGCCGACGGCGCGGCTGACGCACCGAGGAGGCCGAGGCGGCACGCATCCCAAATCCGCTCGCTGAGCCCGCGTCCGCCCGCTATGGTCCGCCGATGCGGCTGGAGCGGATCACTCCGAAGAACTACGAGGCGGCGCTCGCCCTGTCCGTGCGCCCGGACCAGGAGGATCTGGTCGCGCCGGTGGTGAAATCGCTGGCCGAGGCGTACGTCTTCCCCGATCACGCCTGGCCGAGGCTGATCTACGACGGCGATCGGCTGGTCGGCTTCCTGATGGCCTTCTTCGACCTGCCCTGGGACCCCGAGCGCGATCCCGACGACCGGCGCTCCGGCCTCTGGCGGCTGAACATCGCGGCCGACGCCCAGAGGAACGGCTACGGTCGATTCGCCGTCGAGGCCGCGTGCGCGGAGATCCGCAGCCGCGGCGGCACCCGGGCGTACGTCACCTGGGAGCCTCGCGCCGGCGGGCCCGAGGAGTTCTACCTGACACTGGGTTTCCGGCCGACCGGCGAGCAGAGTGAGGGCGAGACCGTCGGCGTGCTGATGTGGTGATCCCGCCGAGGCGCACGCAGCCGCGGTGCGAATAGGGCCCGCAGAATGGCGACCTTACTGCGGCATCGCAGATTACGGTTTTTGGCGAGAAACCGAGAAAATAAGATCGACGCGACAGCTCGGTGGCTCCAGAAAGCAGATCCGCCGATCGCGGAGCGAGATTTAAGAAAGAGATAAACATTCTGGCTCGAAATGAGCAGGGGCGCACTCGTAGTCTTCCTTTCCGGATGAAAGGTGTGACCCCACATGAATGTACGACCCACCCCCAGACGACGTCGTTCGGTCGCCGCGTTGCTGCTGCTGAGTGTGGCGCTCGCGGGCGGATGCAAGGAGAATCCGGGCACCCCCGGTGCGTCCGGTCCGTCCGGTGACTCGGGCATGGGCTCGACCGACCCCGCCGCGTCGGCGTCGGCGGCCCCGGGCAGCGCCTCGGCCACACCGGGTACGGCGACCTCGGCCACCCCACCCGCGACGGGCGCGTCGGCCACCCCGCCCACCAACACGACGCCCACCTCGCCCGGCAGTTGGCTCAAGGTCGACGCCGCGGCGCAGGCGGCCGCGACCAAGGCGTTCTTCGCCCGCAAGCCCAAGCCGGTGACCGGCAACCCGGTCAAGGTGCCCGAGTTCAACGTCGGTTGCACGACCAGCCACCGCAACAACGACGACCCGATCGTGCTGCCCAAACTGAAGGGCGCCTCGCACAACCACACGTTCTGGGGCAACAAGTCGACCAACGCCAACTCGACCGCCGAGTCGCTGCGAGCGTCGACCGCCACCACGTGCAACTCGCCCCAGGACCAGTCCGCCTACTGGATCCCGACGATGATCCAGAAGGGAAAGGTCGTCGAACCCGATGAGGTGACCGTCTACTACGGTTCCCGCCTGAAGGACCCGAGCAAGACCCAGCCTTTCCCGTTCGGCCTGCGCATGGTCACGGGTAACGCGAAGAACCAGGTCGACACCCCGGACAAGCAGGGCAACCACTTCTGGTGTGCCGGCATCGGCGGCGAGATCGGTCGGAGCGCCGACAAGGTCATGCCGGTCTGCGCCAAGACCGCGCACATCGTCCGGCAGATCTCCTTCGGGGACTGCTGGGACGGCAAGCACCTGGACAGCCCGGACCACAAGGCGCACATGGCCGACTTCGACAACCGCACCGGCGCCTGCCCGTCGAGCCACCCGGTGCCGGTCCCCTCAGTGTCGTTCGTGATCTCGTACCCGCTCAGCGCGAACACCGACGGCGTCTCCCTCGCGTCCGGCACCACGTTCTCGATGCACGCGGACTTCTTCAACGCGTGGCAGGACGACGCGCTCGCCGCACGGGTGCGCAACTGCCTCGACCAGGGCGTGAAGTGCAACTCGGCCGGTAACTTCTAGCGGTTATCGCGGCACCACGCCTGCTGGCGGCGGACGGTCCTCCCCCATCCGGGGCTGACCGTCCGCCGTCGTCGTCGTTCAGGGATAATCTCGGACGCCGTTCAGAAATGGATTGCGACCATCCAATGCTCGGCTAGCAGGGAACTGCGCTGCCGTTACCGCTCAAGTGCTTGTCGTAAATCCAGCCGTAGGCGAGCACTCGCGGGTTCTCCACGAAGGTCCACGTATTTCCAGCGCTGTTTCGCACGTAGCAGTAGAAAATGAGAGAAGCATCTTTCAGCTCCGTCCCGATCGGACGGCACACCTCGTTCGGGCCTATCCGCAATGGAGCCTTCGCACTGACGACCGTCCCGTTGGTCGGTCTGTCCAGCCTGGGCGTCGGGTTTTGACAGGCGGCCGCCGCGGAAGACGTGGGCGCGGTTTCGTGGGCAGCCGATTGATGGGCCTGAGCCGGTGCGGGCATCGCGCCGATGATGAGCACAACACCAAGACCCATCCCAGTGAGCACTTGACGTAAGCGCATTACATTCCTCCCCATCGATCAGTTGATTGCTCGCCACCCACAATCCTTGGCACTGCGACGTCCCATCGGGAATCCTTTCAACCTCCGCTAAATGATGCTTGAGACTTTCCCTTGTAGATGCGATACTGCATCGTTGTCAGCCGATCAAACGGGGTGCAGATTGGTGATACGGCTCAGGCTCGATGTTGATGATTTGTCCCGGGTCACCCTCGCCCTCCCCGGCCCCTATTGCGAACTGGCCGTCAGCGCGCAGGTCATCCAGCAGCCCCGAAGCACGTTCCGGCGCCTCCACAGGGCCGGACGCACCCGACACATCCCGGCGCGAGCGCGTCAACTACTGGACCTCGTTCCAGCTAGCGGGGGCATTCCCGATTTCCTCATACCGGAGAGCGCCGGCTCCTTGGACGAGGCGCTCGACGTCGTCCAGTCGACACATCCGGCACGCCTCCAAGCCGAGCTGACCGAGCTGCCGTGGACGCAGGGCCCCCCACCGTGGGTCCGGGATCTCGCCCAGGGGCGCGTGGCCGCGTTGAAGTACCTCGGGCAGTCCATGCGGATCTATCACGACAATGTGCTGGCACCACTCTGGCCAGGGATCCGACGCGCCATGTCGTTCGAGATGAAGCGCCGAGCCTGGCAACTCGCGACGCAGGGTGTGGCCGTCGTTCTGAACACGCTGCACACGGGGATCCGGTGGCGTCAGAGCGCGCTCGAGGTCGACGGGCCGTTCCACGCCGAGGTCGACCTCGGCGGGCGAGGGCTCCGCCTGATGCCGTCCATCTGGACCCGACCCGGCGTGGCCCGGTCCTGGAGCGAGACCACTCTCGTCTACCCCATGCCCGCCGATTGCTGGACCCACTCGGAGCGGGCGACCGCTGGGCACGACGAGGCGCTTCGTGGCCTGCTCGGATCCACCCGGACGCGCGTCCTGCGCACATTGACCGTCGAGCACACCACCAGCGGGCTGGCGGGAGCGCTCGGGATCAGCCCGGCGTCGGCCTCGATGCACGCAGCCACCCTGCGCACGACCGGCCTGGTCACCAGCAGACGGGACGGTCAAGCGGTGTACCACGCCGTCACGGCACTCGGTCAAGCCGTGCTGGCTGCCGCCGCAGAGGGCGGATGACCGGCCCTCCCCGGGTTACACACCTATCGCGTGCCTCGGCGGTCCGGTGTCGCCGACGCTGCGGGGGCGCCTGTCGGTCCAGGTCCGGTCCTCGAAGTCCAGGCGTTCCCGCCGGTTGCCAGCGCAGCCGGCGTCCGGGCAGCCGTCCGGGATCCCCGTACGGAGCGGTATGGATCAGCGCGCGGGGTTTCGGTTGTACAGCGCCTTCGCCCACAGGAAGCAGACCACGGTGATGACGGCGCACCAGGCGACCGCAATGAGCCCGTTGCTGCCGATCCCGGTGCCGAGCAGCAGGCCGCGGAGGGTCTCCATGACCGGGGTGAAGGGCTGGTACTCGGCGAACAGCCGCACCGCCGTCGGCATGGAGTCGGTGGGGACGAACCCGCTGCCGAGAAACGGCAGAAGGATCAGCGGCATGGGCAGGTTGCTCGCGCTCTCGACACTGTCGGCGACGAGGCCGAGGGCGACGGACAGCCAGGTGAGCGCGACGGTGACCATGGCGAGGACGCCGGTCGCGGCGAGCCATTCGACGGGGTTGGCGGTGGGCCGGAATCCGATGAGCAGTGCCACACCGATGACGGCCGCGAGACTGAGCAGCGTCTGGATCACGCTGCCCAGCACGTGCCCGGTGAGGACCGACGGTCGGAAGATCGCCATCGTACGGAAGCGGGCGATGATGCCCTCGTTCATGTCCATGGCGACCGAGATGGCGGTGCCCTGCGCCCCGCTGACCACTGTGATCAGCAGGATGCCGGGGGTGACGTAGTTGGCGTAGTCGCCGCGGTCGCCGGAGGGCCCGAGGCCGGCGCCGAGCGTGCCGCCGAAGACGTAGACGAAGAGCAGCAGGAGGATGACCGGGATGCCGACGAGCATGAGCGTCATCGACGGATAGCGCCGCATGTGCAGGAGGTTGCGCCGCAACATCGTGCTCGAGTCGCGGACGGCGAGGGAGAGAGTGGTCATCGCGCCGTGGCCCTTTCGTAGTCGGGTCGGCCGGCCTGGGTGTCGGGTTGGCCGGTGAGGGTGAGGAAAACGTCGTCGAGGTCGGGGGTGTGCACGGTGAGGCCGGCCACGTCGATCGAGGCGCGGTCGAGCTGGTCGAGCAGGGATCGCAGTGCACCGACCCCGCCGTCGTTCGGGACCTGGAGGGTGAGCGCCGCGTCGTCGCGGACGGTCGACCCGAGCACGCGGGCTGCCGAGTCGAGCCCCTCCTGGTCGGTGAACTGCAGCAGGACGTGACCACCGGGGATGAGCCGCTTGAGCTCGTGCGGGGTGCCCTCGGCGATCAGGCGGCCGTGGTCGAGGAACGCGACCCGGTCGGCGAGTTGGTCGGCCTCCTCCAGGTACTGCGTGGTGAGCAGGATCGTGACCCCTTCGGCGGCGAGGGCACGGATGATCTGCCACATGCCGCGTCGACTGCGCGGGTCGAGGCCGGTGGTCGGCTCGTCGAGGAAGATGACGCGCGGGTCGCCGACCAGGGTCATGGCGAGGTCGAGCCGTCGGCGCATCCCGCCGGAGTACGTGGCCACCGGCTTTCCCGCCGCCTCCGTCAGGTCGAACTGCTCGAGCAGCTCGCTGGTGCGGCGGCGTCCGGCGGCCCGGCCCAGGTGGCGCAGGTCGGCCATGAGGTTCAGGTTCTCCTGGCCGGTGAGCAGGTTGTCCACGGCCGAGAACTGGCCGGTGACGCCGATGAGGTCGCGTACCGCGTCCGGGTCTCGCGTCAGGTCATTGCCGAAGATGCGGGCGAGGCCCCCATCGGCCTGGATCAGGGTGGACAGGATCTGCACGGTGGTGGTCTTGCCGGCGCCGTTGGGGCCGAGCAACGCGAAGATGGTGCCCTCGGTGATCGTCAGATCGATGCCGTCGAGCACGATCTTGTCGCCGTAGGACTTTCGCAGGCCGGTGGTGATGATCGCGGGTTTAACGGGGCTGGTCATGGTCTCCCTCATGTGCGGACGGTGTCGGGGGGATCAGGCGCGGCGGATCACGATGTCGCCGTAGGACGTGCTGGCCCGGACCTCGGCCTTGTCGTCGGTCTGCCCAGGGCTGTCGGTCGTCTCGAGGGCGTTGTGCACCCGGCCGTGGCTTGAGGACACGTCGAACCAGGCTGCGGTGCCGCGGCGGATGCCGACCTCGATGGCGCCGTAGGACGTCCGCAGCTCGATCGAGCCTCGTACGACCTCGCCGATCCGGACGTTGCCGTAGGCGGTGCGCGCCGACACCGAGGCCGTCGTTCGGTCGACGGTCACGTCGCCGTACGCGGTGTTGACCCGCACGTCCCCGCTGCTCTGGCCGATCCAGCAGTCGCCGGAGGAGTTCTTGATCTCGGTGGCGCCGTCGACCTCGCCGATGCGCACCTTGCCGTAGGCGGCCTTGACCCGGGCCGTACCAACGACACGCTCCACCTGGACGTCGCCGTAGCTGTTGTCGACGTCCAGCGGCCCGGTCTGGTCGAGCCGGATCACACCCCCGGTCTTGAAACGGCACTCGCCGAGTCGCCCCTCGCAGCGGAACGCCGCCCACGACGCGTCGGCCTGCACCCGTGATCCGCTCGGCACCTCGATCAGGACATCGACCGACGGCCCGTTACCGAAGCCGATGCGACGCCAACTCTTCGGCACCCGGATCAGCAGTCGCCCGGCGGCGTACTCGATGGTGGTCTGCTCGGCAGCGCTCACGTCGGCTTTGCTCGACGCGTCGCGGGGCCGTACCTCCACGACCGTGTCGGTGCGGTCGGTCGCGGTGATCCAGGCGTCGCCGACGGGCAGCTCGACCTGGACGGTGATCGGTTCTGGTGTGTTGAAGACAGGCATGGTGGTCTCCCGGGATGTGCTCGGCGACGGTGGCTGGAGGTTGGGACGGGCGCGGGTCAGCACGCCCAGCCGGTGAAGTGCTGGCCGGATCGCGACTGCGGCTCGGGCCGCCGTGGCGGGTGACGATCCGGATCGCCCGCGGCGACGGCAGCGGCGACCGCTCGGACCAGCCAGGCGTTGACCGACAGCCCGGCCCGGCCGGCGGCCTCCTCGACGCTGGCCTTGAGGTGGTCGGGGAGGCGGAGATTGATCCGTGACGTGCCGCCGTCGTCGCCCTCGGGTGCGAGCACCGGGGCCGGCATCGGGGCCGGGCCGCTGTCCCCGCCCGCGGCCTCAACGGGCGGGTTGGCCGGCGTCACCACGAAGTCCGCGTCGCGCCCGCGCAGCCGGACGTGCACCGACCCGGGGGCGAGGTCACGGGTGATCTCGTCGGCCGCGTCGGACAGCGCTTCGAGCACCGTCAGACGGGTCGCCGCCTCCAACTGGGTGACGAGCCGCTCGGCCACTGCTCGACCGTCCGGGTCCACCCCCTCGGCGGCCACCGCGAACTCGTTGCGCAGGTTCTCGACGTACGACCTCAGCTCCATGGCACCATCATGGCACCACGTTGGCTCAGATTGCAACCGGTTGGCTCAAGGGTGGCTCCACGGCGCGCGGCGCGGTAGGGACACCCCTACCCGAGATCGTCCGGACTACGGGATTTCGGCGCACACGCGGTCCGAATAGCTTCGAAGAATGCAGTCGTCAACGGAGGGACGGCAGAACAACAGCCGTCGACAGTCAGCATTGGCCGCTCGGATCAACGACATCGACGCGCTGCGCGGGGGCGCACTACTGCTCATCCTGCTCGTGAACATCGCCTACTTCGCCTCGGGATACGCGTTCCATCTGGTCCGCGACCCCGACCACAGCGATTTTGACCGAATGGTATTCATGGCGGTCGAGTTGCTGTTCGCGATGAAGGCCTATCTGCTGTTCTCGTTCCTGTTCGGTTACAGCTTCACATTGCAGCTCGAGTCGGCCGCCCGGCGCGGTGTCTCGTTCACGCCACGATTCCTCCGCCGGTTGTCGGGGCTGTTCCTGATCGGGGCGCTCCACGCGGTCCTGCTCTTCCACGGCGACATCCTCACCACGTACGCGCTGCTCGGGCTCGTCCTGCTCGCCGTACGACGGATCGCACCCCGCACCGCCCTGCTGGCGGCGGCCTGGATCGTGGGCCTCATCGCGTTCCTCAGCGGAATCGCCGCAGTGCTCGGCACCACCCTCGTGCCGGACACCGCAGCCGCCATCGAGGCCGGCGCCCGGTCCACGGCGGCGATGCAGGGTGGCTTCGGTTCCGTCGTCCTGGAGCACCTGCGGTCGCTCCCGGCCATGCTCGGCGGACTCGCCGTCCAGGGACCGCTCGCGTTCTCGGCGTTCCTGGTCGGGCTCGCGGCCGGCAAGCGGCGGATGCTCGCCGACGTCGCCGCCCACCGGGCACTGCTGCACCGGATCGAGGTGGTGGGCTACCCGGTCGGCCTGGCCGGCGCGACGGTCTTCGCTGTCGGCGGCGGCACCAGCAACCTGACCAGCCTGATGGTCAGCGTGCTCACCGCCCCGTTCCTCGCCGCCGCCTACGCGGCGACCATGCTGCGCCTCTTCCAGCGGCGACGGTGGATCGCCGACGCGCTCGCACCGGCGGGACGGATGGCGCTGTCCAACTACCTCGGCCAGTCGCTCGTCTGCGTCATCATCTTCACCGGTGCCGGCTTCGGCCTCGCGGGACACACACCGCCCGCACAGGTCCTGCTTCTCGCGCTGGCGATCTTCGTGGGGCAGGTCGCCGTGAGTGCCTGGTGGCTGCGCCGGTTCCGGTACGGCCCCGTGGAGTGGGGCCTGCGGGCCTGGACCAACAGGGAACGGACCGCGTTGCGCCGTTGACCAGAGGACGCGGGTGGCGGCCAATCGGTCCTGGAGGCGACCGTCGGCAAACCGTCAATCAGCCTGCAACGACTCGCGGACGTGCCGGCGGGCATGGTGGATCCGTGACTTCAGCGTGCCGACCGGGATGCCCAACTGCCCGGCGATCTCCTGGTAGTCGAGCTGGCACAGGTCACGCAGCACGAGTGCGGTCACCAACTCCGGGCGATGGGCCTCCAGTCGGTCCAAGGCGTCCAACAGGTCGAGGCGCGAGCCGGCGATGACACTGGTGGTACGGGGATCCGCGACATCGACCGGCAGCATCGCGCTCGGCTGCTCGGCCCACCGCCGCCGCAGCGACCGGTAGGTCTGGCGGGCGCAGTTGGCGACCACGGTGTGCAGCCAGGTGGAGAAGAGCGATCGGCCCTCGAACCGGGTGATGTGCCTGGCCACCTGCACCAGCGCGTCCTGCGCGGCCTCCTCCGCGTCCTGTTGGCAGGGCAGGAACCGTCCACACTGCTCGAGCACGCGTGGACGGATCGCCAGCAGCAGCCGGTCGAGTGCCGTGCTGTCGCCGGCTGCGGCCTGGCGCGCCAGCTCTTCGGTGTCTGCCCCGTCCACCACCGGTGTCCCCCGCTCAGGTACGTCACCCGTTGCCCGGCCGTCGGATAATACGGCCGTGTCCATCCCGCCCCAGATCGGCCGGTACCGCGTCGGACGCCCCATCGGGACCGGCGCGTTCGCCACGGTCTGGCTGGCCTACGACGACGAGTTGCAGTCACCGGTGGCGGTCAAGGTGCTCGCCGACAACTGGTCGCAGCGCGCCGACATCCGGGCGCGCTTTCGCCAGGAGGCCCGGTTCATGCGGCAGGTCGACTCCGACCACCTGATCCGCGTGCTGGACATCGGCGAGCTGCCCGACGGCCGACCGTACCTGGTGATGACGTACGCGGCTGGCGGCACGCTCGCCGACCGGCTGACCACGGGCCCGATGCCGGTGCGTGAGGCGCTGCGCACCGCCGCCGACATCGCCCGGGCGGTGGCCGTCCTGCACGAGAAGGGGGTGCTGCACCGCGACCTGAAGCCCTCCAACGTCCTGTTCGACGTCGCCCCTGCCGGGGAGCGGGTGCTGGTCGCCGACCTGGGGCTGGCGAAGGCCCTCGCCCACGGCTCGGGCTTCACGATGGTGGCCGGCACCCCCGGGTACATGGCGCCCGAGCAGCGTACGCCCGGCCGCGGGCTGGACGCGCGCGCCGACGTGTACGCGATCGGCGCCCTCACCCTCCACATGCTGACCGGGCAGGCGCCGGGGCAGGAGGTGGTGGCGACGCGCCGTATGCCAGCCGCCATCGAGCGCGTCGTACGCCGGGCTCTGCACCCCGATCCCACCCGCCGCTGGCCCTCTGCGGCCGCGTACGCCGCCGCCCTCGACGCTCTGCTCGTCGCGCACTCCGCCCGCTCGCCGTGGCGGCGTGTGCGCCGGTCCGTCGCGGCGCTCGCCACGATCGCGGCGGTGCTGCTCCTGGCCGGAGCGATCCCCGCCTCCCCCACCCGGCCCGGCTGGACGCGGGTGACCGACGCGACGGGGACCGTATCGGTCGCCGTGCCCGACGGCTGGGCCAGGCACCTGCGCGACGGCGGCTGGAACACGGCCGCGATCGGTCTGCTCAACGGCCGCGGCCCCGGGCTGCTCGTCGGGCCGGATCTCACGACCTGGTCCGACGTCGACAGCCCGACCCCGGGCGTCTTCGCCGGGGTGAGCAGGTCCCTCGGTGGCGCGGCCGATCGACCGGCGCTGCTCGCCCACGACGGCTGCACACGCGAGGCCGACCGCACGGTCACGGTCGGCGCTCTCGGCGGCCGCCTCGTGCGGTGGACGCGATGCGGCGGCACCTCGACGTCCTTCAGCGAGGCCATCCTGGTCGCGCCCGGGGGCACCATCGGGGTGTACGTCCAGATCAAGCAGATCAGCGAGCCCGACCGCACCGACGAGATCCTCGGCACCCTGCGGGTGGACGGTTCGACGGCCACGCAAGACTAGTACCGCTCCCAGTTGCCGCTACCGTCCACGCGGTTCCACCGACGGGTCTCGGTGCCGCCGTCGAGCCGACGAACCGTTGCCTCGACCATGTAGTTGCCCAGCACCCGGTACGAGATGAACGTCATGCCCCGGCCATCCGAGCTGGACCGTTCCCCCACGATGACCGGCCACGCGAAGAGGCCCTTGCCCCGGTCCCCGAGCTGGACCGGAACGAGGGCCTGCTGCCGGTTCGTGTCCGCGTTGCCCAGCTCGACCAGGATGAGCGCGTCCTCTCTCGACGGGGCGTTCGCCGGTTCCTCGACCACGAACTCGGCGTACACCGGCCGCGCGCCACCTGGCAGGATCCTGCACGGCACGTCTGCGCCGTTCGATCCGTTGCGGAACGTCACGGAGTCATCGGACTCCCCGCAGAATTCCAGTTTGTCGATGACCGCGTTGGTCCAGTCGGTCCGTCGGATCTGGCTCGTCTGACCGCCCGGTGTGGAGGCGCGGGTCGTCGGGGCTTTCGGCCCCGCGCTGCCGGCCGCCGGAGTGCTCGGGCCGGAGTTCGCGCTCGCCGTGCCGCTCGGGCCGGGGCTGGCGGTCGCCGGGCCGCTCCGGCCCGTTGGGCTCGCGCTGCCGATGGGTGAACCGGCGGGCGCGGCGTCGCCGCCGAAACGGTCGATCGGTGCCGCGCAGCCGGTCGCGAACGTCAGGCTGAGCACTATCCCGATGAGCAGTCTGCCGCGCATGGATGCTCCGTCCTCTGCAAGGTCTGTCAGGATGTTGGATGCACCATCCCAGGCAGAGGTTCACGCGCGCCGGCCCGTGAACGGGGCGGCGCTTCGCGGCGAGCGCCATCCGGGCAGACACGCGCGAAACGGCCCGGCCGATGATGCCAGCCGGGCCGTTCGGTCAGACCTACGGTCAGCCGCCGAGGCTCGCGGCAGCCGAGGCGATCGTCGAGGCGAAGTAGCTGACCTGGGTGTAGACACCCGGGTAGTTGGGCCGCGCGCAGCCGTTGCCCCAGCTCACGATGCCGACCTGGATCCAGGCGTTGGTGGCGTCCCGGCGGAACATCGGACCACCCGAGTCGCCTTGGCAGGTGTCCGTGCCGCCGCTGGCGTAACCGGCGCAGATCTCCTGCGCCGGGATGAGGTCGCCGCCGTAGTTGGAGTTGCAGGTGGCGTCGCTGACGAACGGGACGGTCGCCTTCAACAGGTACCGCTGCTGTGCGCCACCCTCGCGCGCCGCACCCCAGCCGGCGATGGTGAAGGTGCCGCTGTCGTAGGCGGTCGTGTTGGCGATTTTCAGCGTGCTCAGCCCGGTGACGGGCGTGGCCAGCCGGATCAGGGCCCAGTCCTTGCCGCTGCCGTTGTAGCCGGGGGCACGGTAGACGTAGTTGGACCGGACGGTGATCCGGCTGGACGACTGCAGGTCGACCACCCCGAGCGTGGCGGTGATGCTGGTGTTGGTGCCGGTGGCGCCCACGCAGTGCGCCGCGGTGAGCACCAGGCGGGAGCTGTACAGGGCCCCGCCGCAGCCCATCGAGAGCCGCACCATGAACGGGAATTCGCCCTGGGCGGCGCGGGTGCCACCAACGACGTTCGGCGTCACGGGGTTGTCGGCCGCGGAGGCCGGCGCCGAGAGAGTGAGGCTGGCCGCGGTCACCGCGGCGAGCGCGGTGGCCATCAGGCCGGTGAGGGTGCGCCAGCGAACCATGCATTCCTCCGCATCAGGACGGCACGCCTCGTGAGCGCACCTGCTTCGAGATAGCGATCATCATATTGAGGAGCATGGATTTGCTGGCTATACCTTCTGGGTCCTATCCCCGGCGTTATGGGTTCAGGCGGGCACCACCATCGGGGTGTTGGCGATCGGATCGGGCACGACGAGACAACTGAGCCCGAAGACCTTCTCGACCAGTTCGGCGGTGACCACGTCGACGGGCGCGCCCTCGGCGACGATCGCGCCGCTCGCCATCGCGATGATGTGGTCGCTGAAGCGGCAGGCGAGGTTGAGGTCGTGCATCACGATGACGATGGTCTTGCCGGACTCGGCGTTCAGCGTCCGCAGCAACCTCAGCAGCTCGACCTGGTGGTTGATGTCCAGGTAGGTGGTGGGTTCGTCGAGGAGCAGCAGGTCGGTGTCCTGGGCCAGGGCCATGGCGACCCAGACCCGTTGGCGCTGGCCGCCGGACAGCTCCCGGATCGGGCGGTCGATCAGCTCCGCGGTGCCGGTGGCCTCGAGCGCCCGGGCGACGGTGTCATGGTCGTGGTCGGTCCAGCGTCGGAACCAGCCTTGGTGGGGGTAACGACCCCGGGCCACGAGGTCGGCGACCGTGATGCCGTCGGGCGCGACGGGAGTCTGCGGAAGGAGCCCCAACACCTTGGCCACGTCGATGGTGCGTAGGTCGACGATGTCCTTGCCGTCGAGCACGACGCTGCCACCCCGGGGGGCGAGCAGCCGGGCCAGGCCCCGCAGCAGGGTGGACTTGCCGCAGGCGTTGGCACCGACGATCGCGGTGACCTTGCCGTCGAGCACGGTGACGTCCAGGTTGTCGACCACGGTTCGGTCGTCGTACCCGAGGGTCAGGCCCTCGGCGCGCAGTCGGGTCATCCGCCCGCTCCTTGCCGGTTGGAGGTGGCCAGCAGCCACAACAGATAGGGAGCACCGACCGCGCCGGTCACCACGCCGGTGGGCAGCGGTGTGGGCAGCAGGTGCACGGCGACGAGGTCGGCGGTGAGCAGCAGCGCCGCACCGACCAGCCCGGCGGCGAGGACGCCTCCGGTGGCGGGGCCGAGGAGCCGATTGGCGATCGGTCCCGCGACGAGGGCGACGAAGGCGATCGGGCCGGCCACGGCCACCGCCAGGGCGACCAGCACGACCGCGGTACCGAGGAGGGCGGCACGGCTGAGTTCGGTCCGGGCGCCCAGACTGCGAGCGGCATCGTCGCCGAGTTCGAGGGCCCGCAGCGGCCGTTGCAGCAGCACGGCGGTCGGCAGCAAGACGATCAGGCCACCGACGAGCAGACGCAGCTCCGTCGTGCTGGCCTGCCCGACCGAGCCGGTCAGCCAGTGCATGGCCTGGCGGGCTTCGAAGATCTGGGCCCGGCTGAGCACGTAGCCGACGAGGCCCTCGAAGAAGACCGACACGCCGATGCCGATGAGGATGAAGCGGTAGCCACTGACGCCGTCGCGCCAGGCCAACACGTACATCAGCACGGCGGCGAGGATCGCCCCGCCGAGGGCGAACCCACTGATGACGAGCCCGGCCGCCTGGAAGACCACGATCCCGGTGACGGCGGCGAGCCCGGCTCCCGAGGTAATGCCGACGAAATCCGGGGACGCGAGCGGGTTGCGCAGCAACTGCTGGAAGATCGTCCCGGAGGCGCCCAGGGCGAGCCCGACCGCCAGGGCCGAGGCGGCGGTCGGCAACCGTAGGCCACGGACGACGAAGTCGACACTGGGGTTGTCGGACAGGTGCAGCACCGAGGCGATCACCTCGCCAGCGCCGATGCGGAAGCTGCCCACCATCATGGTCAGCACGAAGAGGGCGACCACGGCCACCGCCAGGGCGGCGGTCACGGCGGTGGCGCGACCGGCCCGCCGCCGCCGGTTGACCCGCAGCCGCGTCGCCGCACGGTCCATCGTTGTCGTCATGCGCTCACACCTCCGACAGTCGGGCGTAGCGCACGATCGCCACGAACGCGGGCGCGCCGATCACACCGAGGACCACGCCGACCTGCAGCTCGTCCGGGGCGACCGCCACCCGGCCGACGACGTCGGCCAGCAGCAGGACGACCGGTGCCAGCACCATCGAGTACGGCAGGATCCAGCGGTAGTCGGGACCGCAGATGACACGCGCCAGGTGTGGCACGACGAGCCCGACGAAGACGATCGGCCCGCAGGCCGCGGTGGCCGCGCCGGCGAGCACCGCGACCACGGCGAAGGCGGCCGCGCGGGTGCGCGTCACGTTCTGACCGAGGCCACGGGCCACGTCCTCGCCGAGGGCGAGACCGTTGATGGCGCGTCCGGAACCCAGCGACACGGCGAGGCCGATCAGCAGGAACGGCGCCACACCGGTCAGGATCGGTGTGTACCGGCCGGCGAGCGAGCCCACCTGCCAGAACCGGAGCTCGTTGAGCGCGTCCACGTTCGTCATGATGATTCCGCTGGTCACCGAGGCCAGACCAGCGGTAACCGCCGCGCCCGAAAGGGCCAGTTTGACCGGGGTGGCGCCTTCCCGGCCGAGCGACGCGATGGCGTACACCAGCGCGAGCGCCGCGATCGCTCCCGCGAAGGCGAACCAGACGTACGCGTTGACGCCGCGGACGCCGAGCACGGTGATCGCGAAGACCACGAAGGCCGCCGCGCCGGAGTTGATGCCCAGGATGCCCGCGTCCGCGAGGGGGTTGCGGGTGACGCCCTGCAGGATCGCCCCGGCGACGCCGAGCGCCGCGCCGACCAGAATGCCGAGGAGGGTACGGGGCACCCGCATCTCCAGCGTGACCGTGCTGGTGATCGAGTCTTCGCCGCCGCCCACGTGACCGAGGGCGCGCAGCACCTCGGACAGGCCGATCGACCGCGAGCCCATCGTCACGCTGAAGAAGGCGACGAGTGCGAGGAGCACGCAGAGGGCGACGAGCCCCAACCCGAGGGTCGGGGCCCGTCGTACGCCTCGCGTCGGTGTGCGCCTCGCGTACTGGCTAGTTGCCGACATTCGGATTCGCGGCCTTGACCGCCTCGGTCAGCTTGTCCAGCTCGGTGGCGTAGTCGGCGTACGTGTGCAGCCAGATCGTCGGCCACGACACGGTGGCGCCAGCCTTGGCTGCCTTGATCTTGAACCAGGTCGGCTGCTTCTTGCCCCACTCGGCGTTGGCGGTGGCGGTGAAGGAGCGGTTGTCCCACAGGATCAAGTCGGGCTGGTACTTGTCCGCGTTCTCCCAGCTGAGGTTCTCCCAGTACGGGAAGGCCGGGTCCGGGCTGGCCGGGTTGAGCACCTTCAAGCCCCAGCTCTGGAAGTCCAGCAGCTCCGGCGCGTGCTCCGGGTTGGCCACGTACAGCTTTTCGGTGGCGGGCGACATGGCCGCGACGGTCAGGCCGGGCTTGGCCGCGGTCGCCTCCTTGAACGTGGCGACCGACTCCTCGAAGCGCTTCTTGTTCGCCGCGATCTGCGGGCTGCTCACGTCGGCGCCGAGGCTCTTGGCGAGGTTCTCGTACCCGTCGGCCAGCGTGACGATCGACTTGCCGTACGTCGCCCCGACGACGGGGGCCAGCTCGGCGAGCTTCTTGCTCTTCTCGTCGACGCCTTCCTCCATGCCGGAGTGCGCCTTCTCGGCCGGCCACCAGTCGGCGACGATCAGGTCGGGCCGCAGCGCGGCGGCCTTCTCCACGTCGATCTTGCCCCACTCCTCGCCGAGGATCTCGATCCCGGTGAGGTCGAGGTTCTTCAGGTTGAGGTCGGTCTTGACCGGCTCGTCGGCGTAGACGCCGACCGGCTTGATGCCGAAGGACATGAGCGCGGCCGCCTCACCGGCGTGCGCGATGATCCGCGTGGGGGTCTTGTCCGCCTTGACGACCTGGCCGGACCCGTCGGTGAACGACCAGGGGCCGGAGGCGGCGGCGGTGTCGCCGGCATCCGCGTCGGTGCCACAGCCGGAGAGTCCGACGAGCACGGCGCTCAGCGCCGCCACAGCCAGGACCGGACGCCATGCTTGCATGGTGGATTTTCCGTTCTCTTGGTGAACTCAGCAGGCCAACCGGCCCGAAAGTTAGGTTAGGCTAACCAACCAAGAGTCGTCTGACCAGCCGCGCATGATCAAGCTCACCCAGCTTCTGAGCAGCACAACAGCAAGCCCGCTAGGCATGCATCGAAAGCCGCTACTGTTCGGCGGCCAGGCGCAGGCCGAGGGCGATGAGGATGCCGCCGGTGACCGTGTCGATGCGGCGGCTCAGCGTTCGGCGATGCCGCAGCCATGTCCCGATTTTGCCGGCGAACACTCCGACCGCGCCGTCCACCAGGAATTCCAGCACGATGAGGATCAGTCCGAGAACGGCGAACTGCACCCAGACAGAGCCGAGCGCCGGGTCGACGAACTGCGGCAGGAAGGCCACCGTGAAAGCGATCATCTTCGGGTTGGACAGGTTGGTCAGGAAACCGCTGAGGTAGGCGCGACGGCCGGACACTCCGGCCGCGTCCGTGCCGGGGATCATTTCGCCGCGCTGCCGGATCATTTGAATGCCGAGGTACGCCAGGTACACCGCGCCGGCGATGCGCAGCGCCGTGAACGCCTCCGGCACCGCGGTGAACAGGGCGGTCAAGCCGGCCGCCGCCACCAGCACGTGGACCGCCTCGCTGGTGGCCAGCCCGGCGGTGGCCACCAGCCCAGCCCGCGGCCCGCCCCGCATTCCGCAGCTGAGCACGAACAGCATGTCCGGGCCAGGCGCAATCATGGCCACGATCGTGGCGACGGTGAATGCGGAAAGCAGATGCGAATCCAGCGGCATCGCCTCAGCATGCCGTCGGCCGAGCATAAGATCCATAGCTCCTGGCGAGGGCTGAGCATAAGCTTTGCCGATGCTCGATCCTCGTAGACTGAGCCTTCTGCGCGACCTGGCGGCCACCGGCACCATCGCCGCCGCCGCCGAACGCGCCGGCTGCACCGCCGCGGCCGCCTCTCAGCAGCTCGCCGCCCTGGAACGCGATCTCGGGGCCGCACTGTTGGAACGTTCGGCGCGCAGCGTGCGGCTCACCGAGGCGGGCCGGGTCCTCGCCGATCACGCCGGGCGGCTGCTGACCTCGCTCGACGAGGCCGAACGAGCCGTCCGTGACGTGGCAGGACTGCGCGGCGGCACGATCCGGATCGCGGCCTTCGCCACCGCCGGGACCAGTTTCGTCATCCCGGCGCTTACCGTCTTTCGGCGCCGGCACCCGGACATCGAGCTGCGGTTCGCCGAACTGGAGTCGGCAGAGGCGCTGCCCGACGTGCGGGTGGGCGCGATCGACCTGGCGGTCACCCACGAGTACACCCCGCTGTCCCGGCCCGATCTGCGCGGGCTCGACCAGCGGCCGCTCTACCGGGAACCGATGCTGCTGGCCGTACCCCGAAATCTGACGCCTGCCGAAAGCCGGCTGGCCGACCTCGCCGACTTCGCCGCGACGCCCTGGGTCGCCGCGCTGACCAGCACCGGATTCCAGGCCGCCACCGAGATGGCCTGCCGGGCAGCCGGTTTCGAGCCACGCGTCGACATCCGGGTGCACAGCTATCCGATGGTCCTGTCGATGGTCGGCGCCGGGTTCGGGGTGGCGCTGGTGCCGCAACTCGCAGCCGTCCCACACCGCGGAGTGGCCTACCTGCCGATCGCCCGACCCACCGGCCTGGCCCGGCAAATCTACGCCACGACCAGGTCCACCGACCGGTCGCCAGCAATCCGGGCACTCACCCGCTACCTCAACGATTCCCTCGGCCGAAACACGCCAAGCTAGCCGACCACGCATTTCGCTCGGTGTGATGGCCAGCCAGGTTGTGCGACCCAGCGGTTGGCGGATCGGCCAGGTCGGCCGTCGCAATGGACGAAGCGGCAGCTCGTCGACGGAGAGGCCTCGGCGTCCTGCGCCAGGGGCACGCACGGTCAGTCGGTCAGCCGGCGTCCTTCGCCATCGCGACGAAGCCGCGCCACGACGCGGGGCTGAAGCTCAGCGTGCCGCCGTCACGGTCCTTCGTGTCGCGGACGAGAACGACGCCGGGAAGATTGTCGGCGACCTCGACGCAGTTGCCGCCGTTGCTGCCGCTCTTCGTGGACTTGCGCCACTGCGCCTGGGTCATGTCCATGATGCTGCCGCTTCCCTGATGAGGTCGAGTGACTGCGCCCGAGGTAGGGCCTCGCCAACTATGCGCGCCCACCTGCGGCCCAGGGTAGCAATTTCTGTGGTGTCATCGATGATCCGCGCCCTGACCTGGCTGTCCTCATGTGCCACGTGCGTGCCGTCGGGCACCTCGGCCAAGGTGTACGGCCCGCCGAGGCCGAGATACATCGGGGTGTCGACAGGCACCACGTGCACCTGAACGTGTGGCAGCTCGGCGCAGGCGGCGATGTGCTCGCACTGCTCGCGCATCAACCCGGTGTAGCGTCCGACCCGGCGCCGTAGCACCGACTCATCCATCACGGCGACAAGCAGTGGCGGGCGTGGCCGGTGCAGGATCGCTTGTCGCTGCACCCGTGCCACCGCCCGTTCTTCGACCTCCTCAGCGGTCAGCGATTCCATGCCGAGCGTCGCTCGCGCGTACGCCTCGGTCTGGAGCAGACCAGGAACCCAGGCCAGCTCGAACGTTCGCAGCGTTACCGCCTCACGCTCGATGTCGACCCACGGCCGGAACCACACCGGCTCGCGGCGCCGGACGACATCCGGCCATAGCTCGTCAACGTCCCTTGCGAGGAGGTCTGCGGCGGTCGTGCGGTGCCGGCCCTGCGGGATGTGCCCCGGGTTTGCCCACCGCGCGACGGTCTTCGGGTGAACCCCCAGCCGATCAGCGAGGCTTTCAGCCGTGTGGCCGGCGTCAGCGAGCGCCGCGACAAATGCGTGATTCATGCCAACCCCTCGCCGGAACAAAATCACTGTCCGAAGAAGATTAGACAACGCTGTGTGATTGTCCAGCAACCCCGGGCAAGGTGCTTTCTAGACACGATTGACGGTAAGGGGCCCACTATCCGCGGTCGTGTCGCAACCGGGGGCCCGGTCTGTCCGACGGCGAGCACCGAGGCCGGGCCCCTCCCCACTACTAGGCCGCAAGGGGGAACCCCGTGCCGGATAGCGCGCCGATGTCCGCAGAGCCCGCGCAGAAGGTCAAGGCCGGCGATGTGCTCATGCCGGCCGGAGCGCGGTGGGTCGACGCCCCCACCCCGGGCCGAGCCCGCACCACTGGCCGGCGCCCCGTTTCCCACCGCCCGGCCCGGGTCGGCTGATGCCGCGCGGGGCGCGGCCGCATCACCCCGGCCTCCCACACTGGCGCTGTACCCGCTGCGGCGTGCACTGGCCGTGCTCCGCCGCACGGTTGTCGTTGCTCTCGCGGTGGCGCGGGGACCGCGTCGGCATGGTGCTGATACTGACGACGCTCCTGCGGGAAGCGTTCGCTGACGCGGTGAGGTTGGGCCTGAATCCTGATCCCGCGGTCTACGTCGAACGGTTCCTGGCCTGGGTCCGCCCGCGCGATCCCGTCAACGACCGCGCATCCCACTAGCCCTCATGCCGC
Source organism: Micromonospora sp. CPCC 205539 (assembly GCF_036906815.1). NCBI lineage: Bacteria > Bacillati > Actinomycetota > Actinomycetes > Micromonosporales > Micromonosporaceae > Micromonospora > Micromonospora sp. CPCC 205539. The sequence goes on from NZ_JBAKHW010000001.1 coordinate 72,253, forward strand.
TCAATCAGGGCCCCTGGCCCAGCGATCTTGCAGTTTCGGTCGCCGAGATGCGTGGAATGCCCCTTCCAGGGAGGCAGCAAGTGCAAGATCGCGCGGGAAAGGCGAATCAAAGGCCCAGCGCCCGTCGATCATGGAGTTGTGGTGCCTGATTGGTGCCTTTGCACCCAGTCTATGCTCACCACAACTCCATGATCAACGGGGCCGGTGCGGGGGCGTTCAGAGGGTGGTCTCGTTGGGCAGACCGAAGAAGTCGTGCCACTTAGCGCCGCCGCCGAAGGCGGCGCCCGTCGAGAGACCGACGTAGACGTCGTTGAGGCTGCCCTTGGTGAACGCGATGATGTCGTCCCTGCCGTCGCCGTTGTAGTCACCGAGGTAGGGGAACTCCCCGGCCAGGCAGAAGAAGTCGTTCCACTTGACGGTGGTACCGACGAACGAGGTGCCGGTGGAGACGGCCGCGTAGACATCGCCGTCGGCGTTGCAGGTGAACGTCACGATGTCGTCCTTGCCGTCGCCGTTGATGTCACCGACACGTGGCTGCTCGGCACCGACGGCGAACAGGTCGTGCCACGTCTGCGACGCCCCGAACGCCGCTCCGGTGGACAGGGCGACGATGACGTCCGACGCGGTGACCGGCCCCTGGGTGAAGGTGATGATGTCGTCCTTGCCGTCGCCGTTGACGTCACCGAGGGCCGGATACTCCCCGGCGATCGAGAAGTACTCGTGCCACTTGAGGCCGGGACCGAACCCGGTGCCGGTGGAGAGGGCCACATACACGTCGCCGTTGGTGTCGTGCGTGAAGGTGACGATGTCGTCGCGGCCGTCGCCGTTGACGTCACCCACCGCGGCGACCTCGGCGTTCGGCGCGAACCAGTCGTGCCACTTCGTGGCACCCGCGAACGACGACCCGGTCGACAACGCCACGTGGACGTCGGCGAGCGACCCGTGGGTGAACGTGACGATGTCGTCGCGGCCGTCGCCGTTGAAGTCCCCGGACGACAGCGTCTCACCGGTCAGGCCGAAGAAGTCGTTCCACTTGGCCGAGGTGCCGGCGAAGGCGCTGCCGGTGGAGGTGGCCACGTAGACGTCGTTGAGGCTGCCCTGGGTGAAGGCGACCACGTCGTCGCGACCGTCACCGGTGAAGTCCGTCGGTGATCCCGCCAGGTACCTGCCGCCCGAGGCGCCCCCGGCGTTGACCAGGGAGATGTAGTAGTTCCAGTTCCAGTGCGGGCCGGGGTCGGTGTGGTCGTTGCCGGGCAGTTCGTTGTGCCCCTTGATCGCCGTACGGTTCTTCGGCAGCCCGTACTTGTCGCAGAGGTAGCGGGTCAGCGCGGCCGACGACCGGTACATGGCATCGGTGAACCAGGCCGGGTTGTCCACGAAGCCTTCGTGCTCGATGCCGACGGCGTACGGATTGGCCGAGCGCGCGTGGTAGGCCGTGTCACCCTCACGGACCATCTGGGTGATCTCACCGTTGCTCGACTTCACGACGTAGTGCGCGCTCACCCCCGCCGACGGGTTCTGGAACCAGCTCACCGTGCCGGCGTACGACCCCTGGGTCACGTGCACCGCGACGGTGGTGATCCGCGACGACCGGCCGGCCTGGTAGTTACCGCCGTAGGCGGAGATCCAGCGGGCCGGCCCGTACTCCGGCAGAGCCGCCGGGACGTTCGCGCCGGCGGCGGTGCCGGCCGGGGCGACCGACGCGTAGCGGCCGAGCTCGGGGCGCACCGGCTGCGGCGCGATGCGGACCGTGGGGGCCGCGACGCCGGTCCGCAGCAGGTCGTAGACGTGGTCGGCGTAGAGCCGGGCCGTCGCGTCGGTGCCGGCGGCGCTGTAGCGCGCGACGACCGGGTACCAGGCGGAGAGCCGGTTGCGCGCCCCGGCGGTCAGCCCCTGGGTGTCGGCCAGCTCGCGGAGCACCGCGGCGCCACCTCGGATGTTGGCCGAGGTGACCGAACGCAGCCGGTCGACCGGCTCGCCGGTGAGCGTGGCCGCCCTTTCGAGGCTGTGCTGGGTGGGGTTGCTCACGAGGTGCATGACCCCGAAGCCGTTGGCCTGGCTGGGCAGACCGCCGTGCCCGTCCAGGCGGGTCTCGCCGTAGCCGACGGCGACCAGCAGATCCCGGGGTACGTCGAACTCGGCCGCGGCCCGGGCGAAGTCGGCGGCGAGCGAGCCGGCCGCCACGGGGCCGGCCGCGGTGGCCGGCGCGGCCGCGACCTGGCCGGCGAGCGCCGCCGCCAGGAGAAGGGCGCACGCGCGCGTGGTCAGTCGCATGGGGGTCTCCAATCCGCGGATCACAGCGTGGTCTCGCCGTTGAGACCGAAGAAGTCGTGCCACTTGGTGGCACCGAGGAAGCCGGTGCCGGTGGAGAGTGCGACGTGGACGTCGTTGGTGGCGCCCTTGGTGAAGACGATGATGTCGTCCTTGCCGTCGCCGTTCGCGTCGCCGAGGTACGGGAACTCGCCGGCCAGGCAGAAGAAGTCGTTCCACTTCACCGTCGTCCCGGCGAAGCCGGTGCCGGTGGAGGTGGCGGCGTACACGTCGGCGTTGGCATCGCAGGTGAACGTCACGATGTCGTCCCTGCCGTCGCCGTTGACGTCGCCGACGCGGGGCAGTTCGGCGCCGACGGCGAACAGGTCGTGCCACTTCTGCGCGGCGCCGAACGTGCTGCCGTTCGAGAGGGCGACGATGACGTCGCTGGCGGTGGCGGGGCCCTGGGTGAAGGTGATGAGGTCGTCCCGGCCGTCGCCGTTGACGTCGCCGAGCGCCGGGAACTCGCCGAACGGGCTGAAGTACTCGTGCCACTTCAGGCCGGGGCCGAAGCCGGTGCCGGTGGAGAGCGCGACGTACACGTCGCCGGCGGGGTTGTGGGTGAACGCCACGATGTCGTCGCGACCGTCACCGTTGACGTCGCCGACCGCGCCGATCTCCGCGCCGGGTGCGAACCAGTCGTGCCACTTTCCGCCGCCGCCGAACGAGGTGCCGTTGGACAGCGCGACGAAGACGTCGCCGGTGTTGCTGTGGGCGAAGGTGACGATGTCGTCCTTGCCGTCGCCGTTGACGTCGCCGGTGGAGGCGGTCTCGCCACCGATGGAGAAGAAGTCGTTCCACTTCGCGGAGGTGCCGGTGTAGGAGTTACCGGTGGACGCGCCTACGTAGACGTCGGCGAGGGCGTTCTGGGTGAAGGTGACGATGTCGTCGCGGCCGTCGCCGGTGACGTCGGTGGCGGACCCTCCGGCGATGGCGTGGGTGCGGGCCGCCTCGTTGAGCTGAGCCCGGGCGGTGGCGGCCACCTGGTCGTACCGGTCGGGAAAACCGGACCGTTGGACACACTGGGCGACCTGGCCCGCGCTGTAGCCGGGGTTGTTGCGGTCGCAGACGATCGCCCGGGTCACGTACTGGGTGCTGGCGTAGACCGGATCCATGATCTGCTCCGGGGTGCCCCAGCCGTAGTCCCAGCGCTGCTGGAAGACCCCGAGCGACGACTTGTCGCCGCACGGCAGGTTGTTCATGTGGGACTCGACCCAGCCCGCCTCGAACGCGGACAGCGTCACCTTGTCGTTGGCGTTGTAGGCGCGCGCGACCCGGTAGACCACCAGGGTCACCGCGGGGTCGCGGGTGGCGGGGATGGAGGGGCAGGCCAGGGTGCCCATCGGATCAGCGTGGGCGGGCGCCGCCGTGACCGTCGCCGCGGCGGTGCCGAGGGCGACCAGCAGGGCCAGGAGGGTACGTCTCACAATGCTCCTCGCGAGGTCGGGGTGAGCGTGGTGACTGTGGACAGCTGGCTGGCTCGAGCGCTGATATCGATTGCCGAGAGTGTCACGAGAGCGGTGATTGCTGTCAATGTCCTGCGAAGAATTCCTTCACTGCGATGGCCAGGACAGGCAGGTATTGACATCGACGGCCGTCGCAGGTTAACTCGCCGCAATCGATTTCTCGACCGCCCACGGTTGTCAGCCCGGAGGGACACCCATGAGGTCTCGGAACCGCCGTTGGCTCGGGCTCGCCGCAACTCTGTCGATCATGATCCCGTCGGCGGCGTACGCGGCACCGGCACCCCTCCCCGCCCCGGTCAGGGCGGCCGTGAGCCCGCTCGACGTCGCCGACGACAAGGGCCCGACCGGCTGGGAGGTTTACCGCCGGCTCGACCGGCTCCCGGAGCTGGCCGCTGGCAGCCGTACCCGACAGTTCTCCAGCTTCGGTCGGGACGGCTCGAACGACGACGGCTTCGGCGGCACCTACTCCTGCCTCCGACAGGCCGGCGGCTGCGTCATCGCCGAGCACCGCGGAGCGGGCGAGATCCAGTCGATCTGGTTCACGCGGGACGGGGGTGACGTCAGCGCCACGGGCTGGATCCGCATCGAGCTCGACGGCGTCACCGTGGTCAACACCAGCCTGGCGACCCTGGTCAACGGCGGCCTGGGCCGCCCGTTCGTCTGGCCGCTGGTCAGCAACGCCGACCAGACGTCCGGCGGGGTCACTGTGAAGGTCCCCATGCCCTACCGGCAGTCGATGCGCGTCACCACCCAGTCCAACCCGCTCTTCCACCACGTCACCTACCGGGAGTTCACCGACGCCGTCGGGGTGTCCACCTTCAACCCCGCCGACCGGGCCGACGACGTGGTCGACCGGCTCGCCGCCGCCGGCCAGCGCGATCCGAAGCCCACTCTGCCCGGGGCGACCACCAGCACCGCCACCGTCACCGTCCCGGCCGGCGGCACGTCGACGCTCGCCACGCTCTCCGGGCCCGCCGTCGTCACCGCCCTGCGGCTGCGCGTACCCGACGCGGCCGCCACCACCACCAACCTGGCCGGCCTCCGGCTACGCCTCACCTTCGACGGCCGGACCACGGCCGACAGCCCGGTCGGTGAGTTCTTCGGCGGCGGCCTCGGCGAGCGCACCGTCCGGTCCCTCCTGTTCGCCATGGACGCGGCACCCGGTGGGTGGTACAGCGCGTGGTGGCCGATGCCGTTCCGCTCCGGCGCCACGCTCGCGCTGGTGAACACCACCGGTGCGGCGGTCGGCGGCATCCAGGCCGAGGTGACCTCCGCGCCGGGCGCGTCCTGGTCCGGCGCCCTGGCCGCGGACGGGCCGGCCGGCTACTTCACGACCCAGTCCCGCCGGGGAGAGGCGGTGGGCGGCACCGACTGGACCCTCGCCGACCAGGCGGGCCGGGGCCGCTTCGTCGGGGTGTCGCAGACCATGCGCGGGCACATCACCGGCGGCAACACCCGCAACTACCTGGAGGGCGACGAGCGCGTCCACGTCGACGGCTCGCCCACACCCCAGCTCTACGGCACCGGCACCGAGGACTTCTACGAGTCCGGGTGGTACTTCAACCGGGGCGAGTACAGCGGCGTGTTCACCGGCAACCCGGCGCACCAGTTCCGCTCCGGCGGGTGCGTCGACGAGTGCGACGCGGCCTACCGGCTGATGATCGGTGACGCGGTGCCGTACGCGACCGGGCTGCGCTTCGGCATCGAACACGGCCCGGCCAACGACATGCCGGCCGAGTACGCGTCGACCGCGTTCCTCTACACCCAGCCGACGGTGGCTCTCCGGCGCACCGACTCGGTGGTGACGGGTGACCCGGCCAGCCAGTACGCGCTGACCACCTCGTACGAGGGTGACGACGACAGCGTCACCGTCACCGGGCAGGTGCGCGCCACCACGTCCCCGATCAGCTTCCGGCTCGCCGTCGACCCGGCCAACCGGGGCGTACGGCTGCGTCGGCACTCGGACCAGGCCGCCGGTTACCAGCAGGCGACGGTCGCGGTCGACGGGGCGCCGGCCGGCACCTGGCTACAGCCGTTGGGCAACGGTCAGCAGCGGTGGTTGGCCGACGAGTTCGCCCTTCCGGCGGCGCTCACCGCGGGCCGATCCTCGATCACCGTCACCCTCACCCCGGTCGCAGGCGCGCCAGCCTGGACGGCCGCCCGCTACGAGGCCGACAGCATGGTCCCGCCCTTCGTCGACACGTCCGCGCCGGGGACGGTCACCGGCCTGGCCCTGTCCGGCGGACGGACGCACGCGCTCGCCCTGTCCTGGACTCCCCCGGCGGACAACGTCGGTGTGGTCGGCTACCGGGTCTACTCGTCGCGCAACCCGGGTGTGGCGATCACGTCGGCGAACCTGCTCGGCACGGTCCGTCAGCCCTCGTTCCGGCACGGCCCGCTGCCGGCCGGGCAGACCCGGTACTACCGGATCGTCGCGGTCGACGGGGCGGGCAACGCCTCGGCCGGGTCGGTCGAGGTGTCCGGGACCACCCGTACCCGCAACACCAGCGACGCGAACGGCGACCGCCGCGACGATGTCGTGGCCTTCACCCGGGGGACGGCCGGTGACGTGACCACGTCGCTCTCCGACGGCACCCGCTTCGTGCCGGACGGACGGCTCTGGAACGACTTCTTCGCCATCGGCGAGGAGGTTCCGCTCACCGGCGACGTGGACGGCGACGGGCGGGCCGACATCATCACCTTCACGCGGGGCACCGCCGCCGACGTCTACGTCGGACTGTCGACCGGCAGCGGGTACGCCAGCGGTGTGAAGTGGCACGACTTCTTCGCCGTCGGCACCGAGGTCCCGGCGGTCGGCGATGTCAACGGCGACGGCCGGGCGGACATCATCACCTTCACCCGGGGTTCGGCCGCCGATGTCTACGTGGCGCTGTCGACGGGGAACGGCTTCGGTCCCGGCATCAAGTGGCACGACCGCTTCGCGGGTGGCACCGAGTATCCGGCGGTCGGCGACGTCAACGGCGACGGGCGCGACGACATCGTCACCTTCACCCGGGGCACCTCGGCCGACGTGTTCGTCTCGCTCTCCGACGGCACCCGCTTCGTCGAGGACGGCTGGAAGTGGCACGACAGCTTCGCGGTGGGCCAGGAGCTGCCGGCGCTGGGTGATGTCGACGGCGACGGGCGCGACGACGTGGTGACGTTCACCCGGGGCGCCACGGCCGACGTGTTCGTCTCGCTCTCCGACGGGTCCCGCTTCGTCCAGCAGGGCTGGCGGTGGCACGACAACCTCGCGGTCGGCGATGAGTTGCCCGGGGTGGGCGACGTGAACGGCGACGGGCGTGCCGACGTCCTGGCCTTCACCCGCGCGAGCACCGCCGACGTGTACGTGGCGCTCTCCGAGGGCGGCCGGTTCACGCCTCAGGCGGGCCGGTGGCACGACCAGTTCGCCCCCGGCACCGACCTGCCCCGCCCGAGCGTGTCCTGACGGCACCGACCACCGAACGCAGCAGGAGAGGACAGTCATGGGTATGCGTCGTCGTACGCTCCTCGGCCGTGTCGCCGCACTCGGCGCGGCCGGTGCCGTCGGTGCCGTCGGTGCCGCGCTGACCGGGGTCGCGCCGGCCCAGGCGGCGGTGTGGAAGAAGCGGTTGACCGGCGCGGACCTCGACACCAACAGCCGGTGGCGGGTGGCCGGCACCGACCTGGGCATCCCGTACGTGCTGGAGAACTCCTCGATCGGCTACCTCTTCGGGGACACCTTCAACACGCCCTGGCCGGAGGGCCCGCCGCTGCCGAACGACTGGCGGTCACCGGTCATGTTGCGCTCGGCCGTGCACCCGGGCGCGCCGGGCGGGGTGGTCTTCGACAGCGCGGCGCGGGTCGCCGGCAACGGCCGGGCCCCCGAGTTGATGCACAACGGCCACAACGGCATCGGCATCGACGGCCTCTGGGAGGTGACCGTCATCCCGAACGACGGCATCAGCTTCCCGGAGACCGGCCGGCAGCTCATCTCCTACATGAGCATCGAGAACTGGAACTCCGCCGGCCCGGCCGGGCCGCACTGGAAGTCGCGCTACGCCGGGCTGGCCTACTCCGACAACGGCAACGACTTCATTCGTACGCCGCTGAAGTGGTGGAACAGCGGCGACAACAAGGACCCGTTCCAGATGTGGACGATGCAGCGCGACGGCGATCACGTCTACGTCTTCTCGGTGCGCTCCGGCCGGCAGGACGGCCCGATGATGCTGCGTCGCGTCCGCTGGGATCGGCTGTTCTACCCCGAGTCGTACGAGGGCTGGGGCTGGAACGGCACCAACTGGGGCTGGGGGCGACCCTGCACTCCCATCCTCACCGGCCGCTTCGGCGAGCCGTCCGTACGCCGCCTGGCCGACGGCACCTGGGTGATGTCGTACCTGAACTGCCAGACCGGGTGCCTGGTCACCCGGACCGCGACCGGGCCGGACCGGGCGTGGACGGCGGAGAAGATCCAGGTCACGCCCTGGCAGGAACCGGCCCTCTACGGCGGGTTCATCCACCCCTGGTCGAGCCGCAACGCCAACGACCTGCATCTCATGGTGTCCAAGTGGACCCGTACGCCGGACGGCCGCAGCACCGCCTACCACGTCAGCCAGTTCGTCGGCTCGGTGTGACCAGGCCCGGTCGGTCAGCGCGAGTAGTACTCGACGACGAGTTGCTCGTCGCAGACGACCGGGACCTCGGCCCGCAGCGGGACCCGGGCCAGCCGCGCGGTGAGGCCGGACAGGTTGACCTCCAGGTACGGCGCGGGACGCTCCGGGGCGTGTGCGCCGGCCGCCGCCACGACGAACGGAGCCTTGCCTCGGCTGCGGTCCGCCACCGCGATGACGTCACCGGGACGCAGCCTTGCTGACGGCCGGTCCAGCCGACGACCGTTCACGACGATGTGGTGATGGGTGACCATCTGACGCGCCTGGTAGATCGTGCGGGCGAGACCCGCCCGCAGCACCAGCGCGTCGAGCCGGGTCTCCAGGTCGGCGATCAGCTCCTCACCGGTCTTGCCCGGCCGGCGCACGGCCCGGTCGAACGCGGACCGCATCTGGACCTCACGCAGGTCGTACTGCGCCTTGAGGCGCTGCTTCTCGAGCAGACGCACCTTGTAGTCACTGGTGGTACGGCGGGCGCGGCCGTGCTGACCCGGCGGGAACGGGCGGCGCTCGAAGTACTTCACGCACTTGGGCGTCAGCGGGATGCCCAGCGCGCGGGAGCGCTTGACCTTGGGGCGGGTCTGATTCATCCTTCACCTCTCAAGTAAGGTAAGCCTTACCTTAATAGGAGGTGATCGGGTTGAGCAACCAGCCGACCGACATGACGGACGCCACCGACGGCCCGGCGAGCCGGCTCCGATCGATGCTCGCCGCCGCCGCATCGCTGAGCCTGCAGACACCGGGCTATCGAGCGGACCTCGCCGGCCGGCACTCGGTCACCCGGGACGGGCGGGTACGGGTCGACCTGCCGGCGGACAGCCGGATGGCGCAGCACCTGGCACACCAGCAGGACCTGGTGGTGATGATCGAGGTGACCGATCTGGCGCCCACACCGGTGCGCGACCGGGTCCGGGGGCGCGGCACGCTGACCGGCTGGCTGAGCCCGATCGCGACCGACGACACCGACGACCTGGCGACGGTCCTCGATCTCGCCAGCGCCGAACTGACCACTGCCGGGGCACCACGACGGTCGACCCGGACGATTTCGCCACCGCCCGACCCGACCCGCTCGCCGCCACCGAGGCCGAGCTGTTGTGCCACCTCGACGTCCATCACCCGCACACCGTCGAACGGCTGTGCCGGCTCGTGGATCCCCACCACCTACAGGGCGTCCGCCTGGTCCGGCCGCTGCGCCTGGACCGCCACGGCATCGTCCTGCGGTTGGAGTCGACGGGCCGCGACCGGGACGTCCGGCTGAGGTTCCCGGTGACGCTGCGTCGTCCGGACCACCTCGGCATCCAGATCGAGGCCCTGCTCGCGCACACCCGACCGTGCCGATCCCCGCGCGCCCATCGGTGATGTAGGCAAGCCTGCCCTACCTGAAATACCCCAAAACGGGGCAGTCAACAGGGAATCGTCCGGTCCGGCTCGGGTAAGGAGTGTCGAGCGGACACTCCAACGGAAGCGAGACTGATCATGACTGACATGCTCGAGATGCCGCGGGTGCACGAGTGCACGGTCACCGACTGCGGCTACAACCATGACGGCTGCCACGCGTTCGCCATCACCATCGATCAGCAGAGCTCCAACTGCGCCACCTTCATCGACACCTCCGCCAAGGGCGGCCTGGACCGGGTCATCGCCCAGGTCGGGGCCTGCAAGCGGTCCGAGTGCCGGCACAACGCCGAGTTGGAGTGCCACGCCCCGTCGATCCGGGTGGGGCCGGGTCAGGACATCGCCGACTGCCAGACGTACGAGCCGCGGTAGTCAGCGCGGCTCCGGATCCGGGCTGCCCGTCGGCGTCGTCGCGGGGGTGGCGAACGTCGGGGTGGCCCGGAAACGCGCACGCCGGGCCGCCCGCCGGAACGCGCCGAGCACGGCCGGCCCGGCGAGGGCGACGAGGACGGCGGTGGTGATCGCCCGGCCGGTGTCCCATCCCAGCGAGGTGACGCTGAAGAAGGTCAGGTACCGCTGGAGCTGCTCCAGGGCCGGCAGGCCGGGCTGGTAGGCGATCGAGCTGGTCGGGTCGAGGGAGAACGGCCAGAACGACAGGTTGAGCATGAACCCGAAGAAGTAGCCGCTCAGCGCGGCGTAGGCGGCGAGCAGGACGATCTCGGCCTTGCCTCGCACCCTGGGCAACAGGCCGGCGAACATGCCGACCCAGGCGCAACCGAACATCTGGTACGGCATCCACGGCCCCACTCCCCCGGTGAGCAGCGCCGAGGCGAACAGCGACGTGCAGCCGAGCGCGAAGCCGAAGCCCGGCCCGAAGACGCGGCCGGCGAGCACCAGGATGAAGAAGACCGTCTCGATGCCCGCCGTGCCCGCGCCGAGTGGTCGCAGGGCCGCGTTGATCGCGGACAGCACGCCGAGCATGGCGAGCGCCTTGGCGTCGATCCTGCCGTCGGCGATCTCGGCGAAGATGACGGCGAGCACGAGGAGCAGCAGCACACCGAACATCAGGGGCGGGGTCTGCGTGGAGCCGAACGTGCCCGGTGCCACGACGAACGGCCACAGGAACGCGACGAAGCCCAGGAACGACGCCATGGTGATCGCGCCCACCGCGCGGGCGGGCACCCGGACGGCGACGGTCGACGTCGTCACGCGGGCACCGCCGGCTGGTCGAGGGCGGCGGCGACCTGTCCGACGGTCAGGTACGGCAACGGCGCGAGGATCTTCGCGACCTGCGGGGCGAACGTCGGCGACGCGGTGAGGACGACCGGCACGGGACCATCGGCGACGATCTCACCTTCCGCCAGGACGACGACCCGGTCGGCGCTGGCGGTGGCGAACTCCACGTCGTGGGTGGCCACCACGATGGCGCGGCCCTGCGCGGCGAGGCTGTCGAGCGTCCGCGTCAACGCCGCCTTGGCCTGGTAGTCCAGCCCGCGGGTGGGTTCGTCGAGGAGCAGCACACCCGGGGTGACGGCGAGCTGGATGGCCAGGACCAGCGCGAGCTGCTGCCCGGCGGAGAGGTCCCGGGGGTGGCTGTCGCCGTCGATCCCGGCGGCGATGCCGTCGAGCAGGCCCCGGGCGGTGCCGGGCTCGGCGCCGTCGCGGTCGGCCTGGTCGAGTTCAGCGTCCACCGTGTCCAGGTAGAGCAGGTCGGTGGCGGTCTGCGGGACGAGGCCGACGAGCCGCCGGGCCTGGCTGGCGCTGACCCGGCCCGGGTCGAGATCCCTTCCCTGCGCGTCGGGGACCCGGACGGTGCCGCCGGTGCGCGAACCGGAGCCCTGCAACGCCCACAGCAGCGAGGACTTTCCGGAGCCGTTGCGCCCCATCAGCGCGGTGATCTCACCGCGTACCAGGGTCAGGTCCACTCCGCGGACGGCGACGACCGGGCCGTGCCGGACGATCACGCCGGTCGCGGTGAGGGCGGCCCGGGCGGCGGCCCGGGACCGACGGTGCGGCTGCGGCGGCGTGGCCGGTAGCCGGTCCCGCAGGGCCGGGGCGTGTCGCCGGGCGTCGCGGACCGACAGCGGCAGTGGTGACCAGCCGGCCAGCCGGCCGAGCTCGACCACGGGGGGCGCGACGGTGGCGCCGGCCATCAGCGCCCCGGGCGCACCGTGGTGCACGGTGCCGTCGCCGGTGATGTGGATGAGCCGGTCGGCGTACGGCACGACCCGTTCGAGGCGGTGCTCGGCCAGCACGACGGTGACGCCGAGGTCGTGGACCAGCCGGGTGATGGTGGACAGGACGTCGTCGGCGCCGGTCGGGTCGAGCGCGGACGTGGGCTCGTCGAGGACGAGCACGCGCGGGTGCGCGGTCAACGCGGCACCGATCGCGACCCGCTGCTGTTGACCGCCGGAGAGTTCGTGCAGGCCCCGGTGGCGGAGGTCGGCCAGGCCGAGCAGGTCCAGGGTCTCCTCCACCCGGGTCCGCATGACCGCGGGGTCGAGAGCGAGCTGTTCCATGCCGTAGGCCAACTCCTCCTCCACCGTGTCGGTGACGAACCCGGCGACCGGGTCCTGCCCGACGACGCCCACGAGGTCGGCGAACTCCCGTGGTGGATGGTGGGCGGTGTCCCGGCCGGCGACGCGCACGCTGCCCTCGAGGGTGCCGCCGGTGAAGTGCGGGACGAGCCCGTTGATCGCGGCGAGCAGGGTCGACTTCCCCGCGCCGGTGTGCCCGACGACGAGGCACAGCTCCCCCTCGTCGACGTGGAGGTCGACGTCGCGCAGGGTGGGGCGGGACGCGCCGTCGTACGTGACGCTGACGCGCTCGAAGCGGATCATGACGGTGCTCCTGCGGTGGTGGTGGCGCGGCGCCGCTCGGCGGCGGGCTCGGGCCGGTGCCGGGGTGGTGGTGCCGGGGCGGCGATGGCCGCGACGGCGGCGACGAGGATCGCGGCGGCCGGCAGCGCGGGCAGGGTGGGCCAGTGCAGCGGGTAGAGGGTCGGATTGAGCGCGGCCGGGTCGTAGCCGGTCCCGGCGCCGAGCACCACGGCGGTCACGACCCCGCAGCCGGCGACCGTCCACTCCGGCCACTGCCACGGATCGGGCCGGTACCGGCTGCGGGACACGCGCCGGCCGCCAAGGGCGATCCCGGCGACGCAGAGCAGGACACCCGCGCCGAGCCCACCGAGCCCGACCGGACGGGGAACTCCCGGGTCGAGCAGGCCGTACGCGCCGACGCACAGACCGGCCATGCCGGTGAGCATGAGGACGCCGGTGAGCCGACGCGACGCCGGGGTGGCGGCGCCGACCCGACCGTAGCCGCGGGCGTCCATGGCGGCGGCCAGCCGCAGTGACCGGTCCAGCGCGTCGTGCAGGACCGGCATCACGATCGCCCGCAGCGCGTTCAGGCCCCGGGCCCGTCCGGCGCGCAGTCGCCGGGCGCGGGCGACCCGTTGGACGCTCTCCACGAGCTGCGGCGCGACGCTCAGCGAGACGGTGACGGCGACACCGAGCTCGTACAGGGCACCCGGGAGGACCCGCAGCGCGCGCTTCGGGTTGGCGAGACTGTTGGCGGCGCCGATGCAGCACAGCAGGCAGGCCAGTCGGAGCCCGTCGACGGCGGCGGACAGGGTCGCTTCCAGCGATACCGGGCCGCCGATCTGGATGCCCGCGTACCAGTCGGGTGTGGGCAGGTGCGGCAGCCGGAACAGAATGTGGTCCTCGGCGGTGATGCCGGAGGCGAAGACCGACCGGAACACCACCCGGATCGCGATGACGATCAGGGCCAGGTAGAGGTAGTAGCGGAACGCCCGTGCCCAGGGCGCGTCGGTGCGCCGGGCGGTCACGACGAACCCGAGCACCGCGAAGATGAGCAGCAGCAACAGCGGATTGCTGGTACGGCTGGCGGCGGTGGCCAGCGCCAGCGCCCACAACCACCAGGCCACCGGGTGCAGGGGCCGAGGCAGCCGGGCGACGGCGAGACCGCGGGCGGTGCGGGGTGCGATCATCGGGTTAGGTGCGGCGGCGGCGCGCGGCGACGACACCGCCAGCCAGGGCGAGCAGGGCCAGCACACCCACCGTGATCAGCGCCGGCAGCGCCGAGCCGGTGTCCGTGTGGGTTGCCGTCGCAGTCGGCGCCGCGTCGACGATGCGCGGCGTGTCCGCCGTGCCGCTCGACGACGGAGTCGTCGTACCCGATGGCGCGGTCCCCGGTGCGCTCGGCGCGATGGTCGGGGCCGTGGTCACCACGGCGCCTGTCGGCGGACCGCCGGGCGGTGGGTTGCCACCACCCGGGTTGTCCACCGGCGGTGGATTGCCGCCGCCGGGGCCGGCGGAGGTGGGCGCGGCGGGAGCCGGAGCGGTGGTGGCGCTGATCGGCCTGCTGTTCTGGGCTCGGACGCTGTCCGGGCTGAACCGGGGCCGCCCCTGGGTACCGCCGATGTCCGTCGCGCCGAAGATCCACAGGTCGACGCTGCCGGGTCGGGGCTGGTAGCTCATCGCGCCGAGCTGGCTGTAGACCCAGCTGTTCTGTCCCGGGTCCGCGTGCCAGTACGACCAGTACGCGCTGGCCGGCGGCGTGAGCCCGCACTTCTCGTCCGCCGGCGTGGGGTACTGGGTGCCGCCGCGGTGACCGGCGTACCCGATCCGGCAGATGAACGCCGGCCCGTCGTGCTGCGTACCGGTGGTGCGCCAGCCACCCTGGTTGAGCAACTGGTAGCCGGTGGTCGGGGTGGTGCCGCAGGACCGCAGCAGCGGCCCACCCCACTTGCTGAAGTCCACCGCGAGGATCACCCCGGACGATGTCGTGCACTGCCCGATCGGCTGCGCGTCGGCCAGCGCCGGCGCGGCGGGCGCGACCACCGCCGCGACGACCGCCAGGGCCGCGACCGACCGGAGCCAGCGGTGCGCCGTCACTGGTCGGCCACCGCTCGACGACGGGCGGCGATCCGCAGCAGCACGCCCGCGACGACGATCGCCAGTGCCAGCAGGGCGATCGACGCGATCGACGCGCCGGTGCGCGGCAGGTGGCCCGACGAGGTGTTGCGGGTGCCGGTCGGCGATGGGGTCACCCCGGGCGACGCGGACGAGGACGTCGTCGGCGTTGGCGTCGCGGTCGGCGTCGGCGTACCCGATGGGTCCGTGCCGGGCAGCTCGTGCACGTCGCGGGTCAGGGCGGCGAAGGAGACGCCGGTGGCGCCGCCGACGACCTGGGTGGACGCGCGGACGTCCGAGCCAGCCTGACCACCGGCGGCGACGGTGAAGCCGCCGTCGTCGTTCTGCTGGCCAGCCAGGAACGCCAGAGCCTTGCCGATCTGGGTGGGGTAGCTGCTGCCGCGCAGCGTGAGGCCCTGGATGGCCAGCGCGGTGGAGTTGGTGGAGTCACCGGCCGCGCCCGGGAAACCGCCGTGCCCCTTTTGCGCCGCGGCGATCCAGGCCAGCGCCTTGTCCACGGCGGTGGTCGCCGCCTGGTCGTCGGTGAGCATCGCCAGGGCCATCGCGGCCATCGCGGTGCTGTCGACGTCCTTGTCGGCATCCGCGGCCGGGATGAGGCTGGGGAACGACCCGTCGGCGCGCTGCAGTCCCTTGAGGAACGCCACCGGCGCGGCCGCTGCCTCGCCCTGACCGGCCCGAAGCTGCGCGATGACGCCCAACGACTGCCCGAACACCGAGGTGGCGTACCGGTAGTTGCCGGCGCCGGCGCAGCCGGCCTGTGCGTCGAGCTTGGCGCACGTCACCTCGTGCAGCGCGGCGATCAGGTCGTGTCCGCCGAAGGCTCGGGGGTCGTACCCGGCGACCTGCGCGAGCAGCGCGACCTTGCCGATCGCGCCGCCGGCGGCGTAGTCGGTGCCGATGCCGAGCCACGTGTCCACGGTGAACCCGCTGTCGCCGACCGCACCGCCGCCGCGGATGAACTCGACGATCGCCCGCAGCCGGGTGTCGTCGCCACCGGTGGCGGCGAGGGCGTACGCCCCGTCGATGCTCATCCCGAAGTCGGGGTAGCCGGGGAACGACTCGTAGTATTTGCCGTCGATCAGGTTGCTCGGCGCGACGAGGTAGGTCACCCCCTTGACCAGGTCGGGTTTCGGCCCGGCCTGCGGGGGGCCGCCCAGCGGGTGGGTGAGGGCGGCGAGGTTCGTGCCGGCCAGCGCGAGTGCGGCCGCGCCGGTGGCGGCAAGGTCCGCGTCCGGGTTGGTCGGGTCGGGGTTCAGGCCGCCGCCGCTGACGATCCGGCCGACCAGGAAGCCGACGGCCGTGGCTGCCCGGTCGGCGGTGCCCAGCACGGCCAGGGCCTGCGCGGCGTGGCCGGTGGCGTAGGTGTCGGTGAACCCGGCCCCGGTGTACGGCTGGTACCCGCCGTCGGTCTGCTGCGCGCTGGTCAGGAACGTCCTCGCCGAGCCCAGCGGCTTGTCCTGACCGCCGAGCGCGTGCAGCGCCAGGACGGTGAGGCCGGTGGCGGCGAGGTCCGGGTCACAGAGTTCGTTCGGGGCGAGCCACACCCCGGCGAAGGACCCGTCGGCACACTGCTGCCCGCTCAGGCGGGTGACGGTCGCGGTCGGCGGCGTCACGCCGGCCCGCTTGAGGGCGAGCAGCGCGCTCGCGTGGGTCTGCGGTCCGTACGAGCCGGCGAAGTCCCCGGCGGCAGCGCAGCCGGCGTCGAAGTCGGTCTCGGTGCACACCCGGTCGGTGAGCGTGGCGATCAGGTCCCGGCCGCCGAACGCGCGCGGGTCGCTGGCGGTGATCGTGACCAGCAGCGCGAGATTGGCGGCGTTGGCCGTGTGGGGCACGGCGGAGACGCCGTTCGGGAAGATCGTGGCGTCGACGTGTCCCCGCAGGTAGTCGACGATCTTCGTGAGGGTCGGGTCCTGCCCGCCCGTCGCGGCCAGGGCGGTGGCGACGGCGATGGTCCGCTGATAGTCGACCGCCTCGAACGCCTCGTTGTAGACGTGGTCGCCGTCGGTGAGCTGCCCCACCAGATAACTCGCGACGGCCTTGACCTGAGCCTCGGTCGGCGCCGCCGGAGGGTCGGTGGGCCCACCCGTCGCGGTCGGCGTCGGAGTCGGCGTCGAGCCGTTCGCGCGGACCGAGGCGGGCGTGAAGCTCGGCGCCCCCGTCGTGCCACCGATGTCGGTGCCGCCGAACACCCACGCCTCGACCTCACCCGGAGCCGGCCGCTGCGTCATCGCGCCGAACGCGCTGTACGTCCAGTGGTCCTGCCCGGCCGGCGCGATCCAGTACGACCAGTAGGCCGATGCCGGTGGCGTCAGCTCGCACGCCTCGTCGGCGGGGGTGGGGTGTTCCGCGCCGGCGTCGAAGTCGGGTGAGCCGATCCGGCAGATGAACCCGGGGCCGTCGTGCATCGTGCCGGTCGTGGTGAATCCCGCTTCGTGCAGCAGGTCCAGACCGGTGGTCGGGGTGGCGTCGCAGCCCCGCAGCACGGACCCGCCCCACGCTCGGAAGTCGACCGCGACGATCGCGCCCTGGGTGTTGGTGCAGGCGTCCAGCGGATCGGCGTTCGCCGGACGGCTCGGCGCCACGAGCGCCAACGCGCCGATGATCACGGCGGCGGCGATCGCCGACCACAGCACGTGAGCACGCGTTGTGCGACTGACCAGTGGGGACATGGTGACTCTCTCGGGGGTAGCGGCGCAGGCGCGGACGCGGACCCCGGGGACGAGTCCCGGAAACCTGGCTCCGCGCCGTGTACCTCGACGACGCTGCGGTGCACTATCCAGCCAGGTAATCCGACTCGTCCCGGTACGGGACCTACGGCTGCGGGCCAGTGCCGGACTTTGACCGGCTTCCCCTGACTGCTGGATCGGCGCCATCGGACCACAGCGGCGACACCGCCGTCAACGTGAGGCCGTGTCACGTACCTAACAGCGCGCGGTGGGGTCTTCGTCCCTTACCGTGACGGCGTCATCGCGTGGGGGAACCCGGTGGAATTCCGGGGCTGACGCGCAACGGTGAGGACGGCCCGTCCGTCCACAAGCCCGACTACCCACGTGGTGACGCAGCACCTGCGGTATCCGTCCCACGCGTCCTGCGGCCGGCCCGCCCCGCTCCGCCGGCGTCGCTGCCGGGCTCCGGGTCGAGGCAGTCGTGCCCCGCACCCCAAGGAGACCCATGTCCTCCCGCCCTCGCTCCGGCAACCGCCGGAAGCTCCTCGCGGCCACTCCCCCGGCCGCACTTCTCGCCACGCTGCTCGCGGTCGCGACCGGTGCCACTCCGGCCGCCGCGACCTCGACCCCGGCGCAGATCACCACCGCCAAGACCAACGGCGTCGCCTACCTCCGGACGCTGCAGGCCGCTGACGGCGGCTACGCCACCGGCGGGCTGTCCAACGAGTGGGCGTTCAGCGCGTTCGCCCCGGCCGGCGTCGCCGCCGTGGACGTCTACCCCGCGGGCGACACGACGAAGAACGCCCGGACCGTCTACCGCAACCAGCTCTCCGCCGCGTCCTGGCCCAGCGCCTCCCCCGTGGTCACCGACTACGAGCGCGGCCTCCTGAACGCGTACGCCGCCGGCATCGACCCCGCCCGGGTCTCCCCCGCCCGCAACCTGGTCGCCGACACCATCGCCTACTGGCAGAGCGGCTCGGCCGGCTACTACGGGCCGCCGGCCAACTTCAACGGCACCATCTTCGCCACCCTCGCCCTGGCCGGTGCGAAGACCCAGACCGGCGCCGCCCGCGTACCGCAGGCGCTGCTCGACCTGTCGGTCACCCGGATCCGCAACAACCAGCACGACGACGGTGGCTGGACCTTCAGCCAGGCTGAGGGCAACCCCACCAAGCTCGCCGCGGCCAGCGACATCGACATGACCGGCGCGGCTCTGGCCGCCCTCTGCGTCGCCGGCGTACCCAACACCGACACCGACGTCGTCCAGGCGAAGAACTTCCTCAAGGGCAAGCTCGTCAACGCTTCCGGCGCGTTCAGCTCGTCGTTCGGCGGCAACACCGACTCCAACGCGTGGGCCCTCTCCGGGCTCAACGCCTGCGGCATCCCCAGCCAGGGCAGCGACTTCACCACCGTCGCGGGCAAGACCCCGATCGACTTCCTGCGCGCGCAGCAGCTCGCCGGCGGCGGGTTCAAGTACCTGACCACCAACACCACCCCATCGGCGTACGCCTCGATCGACGCGGTCCGCGCCCTGGCCGGCGGCGGCTACACGGCCGCACCGCCGACGCCGGTCACCGCCGGAGCCCCCACCTGGGTCGCCGCCAGCGGATTCACCGCAGGCACCGCCACCCGGCTCGCCGTGATCATCGACAACGGCAGCGGCACCATCAAGCCCTGCGCGGTCACCCTGACCCCGACGGCCGCCACCACCACGCTCGGCACCGTCCTGGACGCCGCCATCGGCACCGCCGCACCCAGCGGCTGCGTCACCGCGGTCGACCCCACCAGCGGCACCGGCACCATCACCTCGATCAACGGCCTCGCCAACAGCGGCACCTCCACCTGGAAGGTCGCCAAGGACGGCGGCGCGCTCGCCACCGCGACCCGCGGCACGACCGTCGCCGTGGGGGACACCATCTACCTGCGCTACGGCGCCTGACCGACGCGCTGTACCGAGGTGTGGCCAGCGGCGCAGCGCCGCTGGCCACACCTGCGTCGGGTCTGCCGCCCGACCTATTCGTCGACCCACTCGAGCAGGTCACCCGGCTGGCACTCGAGCACCCGACACATGGCCTCCAGGGTGCTGAACCGGACAGCTTTGGCCCGACCGTTCTTCAGCACGGCCACGTTCGCCGGTGTGAGCCCGACGCGCTCGGCGAACTCCCCCACGCTCATCTTGCGCTTGGCCAACTCGACGTCGATGCGCACGACGATGGGCATCAGATCACCGCTTCCATGTCGGTACGCAGCGTGGTGGCCTGCCGCAGCAGCTCGCGCAGCACCACCATCAGGAGCCCGAACACGGTGACACCGACCGTCAGCAGGAACAGCACCATCGGCAGCCCTGGATCATCGGCGTTGAACCCGACCAGCAGGAAGACGGTCACGAGCACCAGCCAGGCGGCCGCGATGGCCCATACGATCGCATCCACCCACTTCAGGGACGCCTCGGTGAAGATGCGGTCGTTCTTGACCAGGGTGAGCAGTTTCCAGGTGGCCACGATCACCACCTGCACGCACAGCACCCAGAACACGGTCACGGCGGTCAGCGGCCACCGGAGGTGGGCGTCGTTCGGCGACTCCTTCGCCATGTAGGCGAACTGCCCGGGCAGCGAGAGGGTCTGGAACACGACCAGGATCCCGAACAGGAGCACGAGGAAGACTCGGAGCAGGGCTACGGCCCGATGCTTGACAACCATGCATCGAGTTTCGCTCGTTACCTATCGAAAGTCAATCGGTTCCCTGGTCGTCGTGGGCGTGCTCCGCCGCGAGACGGCTACACGAGCGAAAAGACACGTTCCTCCGGCTCTACGACCGCGGCCAGGAACGCCCCCGGCACGAGGGCCGAATCGTCAGCGCGGATCGCGTCGGCCTCGAAGGTGGTGAACCCGGCACCACTGATCCGCAGGCGGAGTTTCAGCCCGGACTCCTCCCCGTTCGAGTGGTCGGCCACCGCGAGGATCTCCGCCGTCGCGGCGACACCGGCAGCGGCGAGCCGCCGCCCGTCGCGTCGCGAACGAGCTACCAGGCGCAGGCCCCAAACGCCGAAGCCACCGCCGACGATCGTCGCCAGCAGGCCCCCGACGAGCAGGCCCCAATGGTCCGTGGCAGACAGAGTCGCGCGCTGCGATACGGCGACGAACAGCAGGACCGGGCCGGGCAGACAGATCGCCAGGAACATCACTCGGCACAGCAGTGCGCCGATTGGACCGATCTGCGTCTCCGCCTCCCGGGGCCCGGTCGTCATTGCCACACCCTAGTGCGGGGTCTCCTTCAGCCCTCGCCCCCGATCAACTGCCGAGCGTGACGTGGAGGACCCGTTCGTCGCTGTTGTTCGGGGTGCTGTCCTTGTCGCCGAGGTTGGTGGTGGTGAGCCACAGCCCCCCGTCCGGAGCGGGCTCCACGGTGCGCAGCCGACCGTAGGTGCCACTGAAGTACGTCTGCACGTTGGTCAGGCCGCTGCCGCTGATCACGGCGCGGTACAGCCGCGCACCCCGCGCGCAGGCCACGTAGAGCACCCCGCGCACGATGGTGATCCCGGAGCAGGAGCCGTCGGCGGTGGGGTACGTGCGTACCGGTGCGATGAAGCCGGCGGTGCCACAGGCGCCGCTGGTGCCCTCGCAGGCCGGCCAACCGTAGTTGCCGCCTCGGGTGATCAGGTTCGTTTCGTCCATGATGGAGTTGCCGAACTCCTGCTCCCACAGCCGACCCTGCGCGTCGAACGCCAGCCCCTGCGGGTTGCGGTGGCCGTAGCTCCACACGTAGTTGCCGAACGGGTTGTCCGACGGCACGCTGCCGTCCGGGTTGAGCCGGAGGACCTTGCCCTCGAGCGCCGACGTGTCCTGCGCGTAGTTGCCGTTCTGCGCGTCACCGGTGCTCGCGTACAGCTTGCCGTCCGGGCCGAAACGCAGGCGTCCACCGTCGTGGAACTTGTTGCGCCGGATGCCACTGACCAGGACCTGCTCGGTGCCGGTGTTGAGTCGGTCGTTCTCCAGCCTGATCCGGACGATCCGGTTGTCGTTCGGTGAGGTGTGCATGATGTACAGCCAGCGGTCGCTGCTGTAGCTGGAGGAGATGGCGAGCCCCAGCAGGCCGCCCTCGCCGTCGGTGCTCTGCACGTTCGGCACGGTGCCCACGGTGGTCTTGGCGCCGGTGGTGGGGTTGAGATGGATGATGTCGTGCGCGTCGCGGCGGTTGTAGAGGACGGTGCCGTCCGGCAGCGTCACCAGGCCCCACGGGATGTCGGTGTCGGTGGTGACCTGCCGTACGGTGCACACCGGGTTGCCGCACGCCGCGCCGGTCGTGACCGTCACGGTGCCGCTGCGCGCCGAGACGTTGGCCTGCGCGTCGCGCGCCACCACGTAGTACTGGTAGCTCCTGGCCGCGGCCAGCCCACTGTCGATGAAGCTGGTGGACGGCGGGGTGCCGGTGACCGTGCCGACCTTGACGCCGTCGCGAAAGATGTCGTACGCCCGGACCCCGACGTTGTCGGTCGAGGCGCCCCATCCCAGGGTCACCGTGGTGCCCGACGCCGAACCGGTGAGCTGTGTCGGCGCCGACGGCGGCACGGTGTCGGCCTGGCACTGCGGTGGGGTGATGGTCACCGTGGTGCTGGCCTGGGAGACGTTGCCGGCGGCGTCGCGCGCGTTGACGTAGAGGCCCCACGTCGCCCCGGGGACCACGGTGAGACCGGTGGACAGCGTGCCGCCGCTCACCGACTTCATGAGTTGGCCATCGTGGTAGATGTCGTAGAACGCCACCGCGACGTTGTCCGTCGAGGCGTTCCACGCGAAGGTCACGGAGTCACACGTCAGACCGCTCACCCGCGGGTTGCCCGGCACCGTCGGTGCCTGACCGTCGCTGGACCCCAGGGACGTCGTCCACCTCTGGTTGCTCTGTCCGTTGCAGGTCCAGAGGCCGACCAGGGTGCCGTTCGCGGTGTTGCCGCCCGTCACGTCCAGGCACAGGCCCGACTGCACGCCGACGATCGAGCCGTCCGAGTTGACCCGCCACCGTTGGTTGCTCCCGCCGTTGCAGCCGTAGATCTGCAGAGCGGCCGGGGCCGTGGTGTCCTGACCGACGACGTCCAGGCACATCGAGGCGTCGTACACCCGAAGCTCTCCGGCGGCGGTGAGCGTCCACGCCTGGTTGGCCTGTCCGTTGCAGTCGTAGATGTTGATGCCGGCACCGGCCGTGCGGACGTTGCCCACGACGTCCAGGCAGCGGCCGGAGGCCGCGCTGACCACGGTCGAGGGGCCTGCCGCCGCCGCTGGCACCCCGGCGGCCACCGTCAGCAGGGTGACTGCGGCGACGCCTGCCGCCAGTGCCTGCGGACGTGACCGCAGCGAGTTGGTCCACGCGAACATTCGCATTCGTCCTCACCGTGTCGACATAGAGCGATATCAACATCGAAGGCGAGGCGCGTCGGAATGTCAACGTTGTGTCCCGATAATCCCGAGCCGCGTGGGTGATGACCGGACGAGTAGGCCCGATCTCAACGATCAATAAGTCCTCGGTCGAGGGCGAGAGCCAGGCGACGCTTCCACGTTGTGACGGTGCCGGAGATGCCGGGGTACTCGTCGGTGAAGTTCTCCCAGTCGACGTCCCAGCTGAGGACCGACTCGGCGGCGAAGTTGTCGGCTTCGCTACCCAGGTCCGCCCGGAGCAGGTCCCGCACGAGTCGCAGGCCCACGCTGGTGTGCTCGGCGAGCAGGGTCGCGTCGTAGAGGTCCTTGCCCTGCGGGTACCGGTCCGTGGCGAGCCACATGAGCTTCCAGGCCAACGACAGTGCTGGGCTGGCCGCCAACAGAGGATGTTCAACGCCGTCCAGTCGGATCGTGACGGGTTCGAGGGGTAGGTGTTCGTTGAAGACGAAGTCGGCCTGCACAGTTCCGGAAGGGCCGCCGGCGGCATTGAACGGGATGACGAGGCGCCGACCGTCGGCCCGTTCGTACGTCCAGATGTCGCTCGTCTCCACCAGGTCCGGATTCAGCCCGGCACCGGGCCGGTCCCGAAGGGCGGCCAGGACGCCTGCCAGCATCGCCTCGGCCTCGCCGCTGCCGATGTGTAGGGAGAAGGGGGTCACGACGAAGTCGACATCTCCGGGCTCCCGCGCGGCGGCGCCGAACCACGCCGACATGGTGACGCTGCCCCGCAGGACCAGGTGCTGCGCCCAGGGCGTGTCGGCGATGACATTGATCAGGTGGCGCATCGCGGCGCGTCGGGCGGCGTACCACCGTTGGCCCGCCTCGGCGTCGGTGAACGCGGGCTCTCCCGCTCCGTAGGCGTTGACGTATTGCTTGACCGCCGGGTCGAAAGCGGCTCGCTGCCGCAGCCCGGTCTGCGGCGGCAACGGCTGGTAGGTGGCCGGGTAACCGGACTTACCCGCGGGGGCCGACCGTGCCTTGTTCTCGAACGCCACCTGCCAACCGGCCCGTCCGGACTGGGTCAGCCAGCCCGCGTCGAGCTCCATCCGGTCGTCGAACACCACGTACTCCTGCTCGACGGCGACGATGTCCTGGCCAGTGTCACGCAGGGCCGCGACCAGATCGTCGAGCCGGGCCTTGGCGGTGTGCAGGCCGACCTGGTGGCATCGTTGGGTGACGAACCGCTCCTGCCGCCCGTCGTCTCTCGTCCGCCGAGCGTTGCGCGACAGCCGCGCACCGTGCCGCTCAGCCACCTCGGTCATCGCGACCACCGTGGCGACCCCGGCGGGCAGCAGCAACTTGACGTGGTGCTCGAAATACCGGCCCGGCGGCTGGGCTGCGGCGTCCTCGTCGCTGATCGGCACCCCGTGTGCCCACGGCACGGCCTCGATCTTCACCCGGGCGACGCCGAGGCCGGTGGCCCGTAGCCGCGCCGCCCACTGATATGCGCCATCGCGTTGCTGGCGCAGCGAACCGGACCCGGTCAGCGTGAGCATCGGCTGCGACGGTGTCTCGCCTTGGTCCAGCACGACGTGGGTGTACTTCAGCCCGTGGTTCTCGGCGAAGCTTGCCACCTTGCCCGCGTCCCACTCGGGCACGGTGATGTGCACCTCGAAGTCGCCACTGACATCGTCCACCAAGCTGTCCCCAGACACAGCACCCACCGTACGGCTAGCCTGCGCAGATGCGACACACGCTCACACCGGGCGACGAGACCCTGCACGGCCACTTCTCACCCGACTTCGCGCCGGTGCTCACCATCGACCCCGGCGACAGCGTCACCTACCGGACCCTGGACTGCTGGTGGTCGGCCGGCCCGTACCCCGGCGGGCCCAACCGGGACCGGCCGCGGGCCCCGCAACATCAGCCCGACCACGGCCATGCGCTGATCGGGCCGGTCGCGGTCCGCGGTGCCCACGCCGGCCAGACCCTTGAGGTACGCATCGACGCGGTCGTCCCGGCCACCTGGGGCACCACCGTGGCCGGCGGCTGGCCGAGCGAGTTCAACCAGCGGTACGGCGTCGACGCGGACGGCGTCGTGCACGCCTGGACGCTGGACCCGGTGGCGATGACCGGCCGTAACCAGCATGGCCACACGCTCGCGCTGCGGCCGTTCATGGGGGTCCTCGGCATGCCCCCGGCCGAGCCCGGGCGGCACTCGACGATCCCGCCTCGACCCTGGGGCGGCAACCTGGACTGCAAGGACCTGACCGCCGGCAGCACCCTGCTGCTGCCGATCCCGGTCGACGGGGCGCTGTTCTCGGTCGGCGACGGGCACGCCGCGCAGGGCGACGGTGAGGTCGGCGGCACCGCCATCGAGTGCCCGATGGACGAGGTGACACTGACCTTCGACGTCCGCGACGACTTTCCGGTCACCGGCCCGGTGGCCCGTACCGCGGACGCCTGGCTGACCCTCGGCGTCGGGGCGTCTCTCGACGACGCCACGTTCATGGCCCTGGATTCGATGCTGACCCTGATGCAGCGGTTGTACGCCGTCAGCCGCCCGGACGCGGTCGCGCTGGCCAGTGTCGCGGTCGACGTACGGGTCACGCAGATCGTCAACCAGACCGTCGGTGCACACGCGGTGCTCCGCGACGGCGCGTTGCTGAGATGACCGTCCCCCTTGTCCACACGGGTCATGTCTTCATCAACTTCGCCAACCAGACGTTCCAATGGGTGCACATCCACCGTTACGAACTGCCGGAAACCGGTGCGTCGGACACGGCTCTGCTCGCCGCGTTGATTCGCGATGAACGGTTCGGCGACAACTACGCCTCCGTTCTGGGTAGCGACCCGGAGCGACACGGCCCGTACTGGCGTGACCGGATCACGCCCGACTGCTATACCCACGTCGAGGCTGAGGGCGTCGAAAGGCATCTGCGTTCCTGGGCCGAGCAGTTCGCCCCACTACCCGAGCATCTTCGGCCTGAGCTCCAGCGTGAGGTGTACCGCCCGCTACACGCCGCGGACCGCGTGTACCAACTGCGTGACCTCGGCCGGGCCGCCTTCCACGACTGGGGCGGTGTGCACAATGAGTTCCACGAGTTTGTCGTCATCGACCACGCGGCCCGCACCATGGCCCTGATGGTGGCCGCCGACGACTGAGCGACCCGGCCCGGATCAGCAGCCGGATACGCGTCACTCTCCGTCGCGGGGGTCGTTTCCCGGTGTGGAGGGAATGCGACACCCTGGCATTCCCACCGTCCGTCGTGGTCGGTCCAACCGGGCCCACCCCCGTTCGGTCGGCCGCACCGTGGCGGCCAGGCAGCACCGGCGTGGCGCTCGGCACCAGGTCTCGGCACACCCGTTCTGACCTGCACAGCTGGGCGGAAACCGGCAAGGACCATTTCGCAACTTGCAGTTGGCCGGGGATGCCGTGTCTGTTGCACCCCGCAATTATCGACGCCAATTAAATTGACGATGACCAATCTTGACTTGTGCAGCAGGTCGGCGCACCGTAAGGGGAAGGTGACGCACACCATTATCAGCCCGGCTGAGATGATGTGCTATATGCGGGCGCTACCGGTTTCGCACGGTGCATCAGGAGGCGTTCCATGCGGTTGAATCCGTTCAACGGGGTTTATCTCACCGATCCGGCCAGTGTGTGGCGACGCATTCTCGACGATCCGGACGAGGTGCACTACGCCGAGGACCTGGGGTTGTGGTTGATCAGCAGGCACGCGCACGTCCGGCGCGCCCTCGCTGACGTCGCAACGTTCGGCAACGCGCTCACCCTCGCTCCGATCTACGAGGTCTGCCCGGAGGCGATGAGCGTCATCATGCAACTCGACGCGCCACCGACGACCGCCGCCGCGGATCCGCCGGTGCACCCCCGGACCCGCCAGGCCCTGCGGGCGACCTTCGCCAACACGCCCGACCGGGTCGAGGCCGAATACGGCGCCATCGTCCGTCGTCGGGTCGACCAGCTGGTGTCCCGACTGGTCGCCCGCCAGGGCGGTCGGGTCGACCTCATCCCGGAGTTCGCCACCGAGCTCCCCCTGCTGGTGGTCCTGGACATCCTCGGCGTGCCCGACGCCGACATCGCTCGCATCAGGAGTTGGGCCGACGGCCAGATCGCTCTCATCTGGGGGCAGCCGGACCCGGCCGAACAGGTCCGTCTGGCGCAGGGTCTGGTGGATTTCTGGCGCTACTGCCAGGACCTGGTCCAGCAACGGGTCGACAGCGGGCACCACGGCGACGACTACATCGGCCGCACTCTCGCCTATCGCAACGGCGACGACAGCGTGCTGACGGTGACCGAGGTGGCGAGCATCGCCTTCAACCTCCTGGTCGCCGGGCACGAGACCACCGCCGGCCTGCTCGCGCACGCTCTCGACCAGGCGCTGTCCAGCCCGCAACGGTGGCGGGAGATTGCCACGGACCCGCAATCCGTGCCCGACTTCGTGGCCGAGGCGCTGCGGTTCGCACCCTCCATCGACGGCTGGCTCAGGGTGACCAACAAGGAAGCCAACCTGGGAGGGGTCACCATACCGGCGGGGGCTCGCTGCCTGCTGTTGATCGGAGCGGCGAACCGGGACCCGGCGGTCTTCGCCCATCCGGACCGGTTCGACCCGAACCGCCCCGACGTACGGGACCAGCTGTCGTTCGGCCACGGACCGCATTTCTGCATCGGCGCGGCATTGGCACGTCTCGAGGCTCAGGTCGCCCTCACTCGACTCGCGGCAGCCATTCCTGGCCTCCGGCTGACACCCGAGCAACATCGTTCATTCAAGCCCAATGTTGCGTTCCGCGCCCACCACACGCTTCCCGCAATAGTCGATGTCCTGGCGCCAGCCGACGAAGCGGTGGCTTCCGGGACCGTGAGCGCCGAGGCGCGTGCCGCTTGACGGTGACCCGGGTCCGTCCGCAACGTCAGCGGCGCTGGCCTGCGGACGGACTCGGGTTGAAGCGGGCCGACCGGAGCCTGCCGCGCCGACCGCGCCGCAGGTGCCCGTGCGGGGTCCGGCAGCGCATTCCATGAGGATCAATGTCGGTGAACGTCTTCACACCCAACGGATCCAGGGTTAAGAATTGTCCTCTATGAATTTTCGGCCCATCGCAAGGTCTCGATCTGACACCTGCTGCTGATTCGCTGGTGCCATGAAGGTGAGCACATGGAGCACACTCCCCCGTCGACCACTGCTCACTCCGCAGCCAGTGAGCGGTTCCGGTGGGAACTGCGCAATTGCCGCATCAGACGAGGGCTGACCCAGCGAGCACTGGCCGACCTGGTGCGCTTCAGCCGGGAGACCGTCGCGGCCGTCGAGTCGGGCCGCCGCTTCGGCAGTCAGGAGTTCGCGGATCGCTGCGACGACGTACTCCACACCGACGGCCGGCTGGCAGCGCTGTGGCCGCAGGTCGCCGCCGAACAGTTGGCGGCCGACGGCCGCCGAGGCCCCCGATCCCCGGACACACCGTCGCAGGGTGCGTCGGTGCCGCGCCAGCGCAGCCGGCGCGACGCGCGCGACCCGGGCGCCATGGTGGACGCCATCGACGAATTGCGGGAGCTGATCGGCCAGGTGCTCAGCGGTCAGCCCGACCCGGATGACCACGGACGGCGCCAGACCGCCGACCCCCTCGACGACCAGCGCTGACTCGCCGCTCCGGATCGCCGCCGCTTCGCCGCACCTTGCTGACTCTGGGTACAGATGCTGGTACGGGCAGTTTGTACCACGGCCAGGTCTGGTCTCTGGGCTCGGGTTCCGGCGGAATGGGACTTGCATTCGGCAACGTGCAAATAGACCGTCGTCGACGAGTCGTGGGAGTCAACCTTGGCGTCGAGCACGAAGTCCCACGCGGCCCGACCCTACCCGACCCGTCGGCGCGGTTGGAAGATAGCCGGGCGGATGCGCCTCATCGTCGCGGCACCGCTGGTCGCCGTGATCGGATTCGCCGGTCTCGCCCTCACCGAGAGCGCACGCCAGACCACCCGCGCCAGCGATCTGGAAGTCCTTGCCCGCCTCGGCACCGAGGCCGGTGACCTGGCCTACCGGCTGCAACGCGAACGCATCGCCGCCGCCGATCTGCTCACCTACGCGGCCCCTCCGCAGCAGGAAGCATTCGGCGCCGAGATGGCCGCCACCGACGATGCGGTCGCCCGCTACCAACGGCAACGCGACCGGGTGCCCGCCGACAGCGACGCGAGCCGGGCCCTCCTGGGCAACATCGACACCGCGCTGAAGGGCCTCGCCCCGCTGCGTACCCAGGTGCGCACGGCAGCGCAGGCTTCGGTCTCGGCGATGACCTTCAGCTACCGCATCGTGATCGCCGACCTGATCAACTTCCGGGAGAACGTCTCGCACGGCGTGGTCAACGCCAATCTCGCCGATGGGATCCGAGCCTCGGCGGCACTCTCGAAGACGGCAGAGGCGATCGGGCAACAACAGGTCGCCGTGCTGCGCGCGGTCGCCGCCGGCGAACTCACCCCCGCCATGCAGCAGGACATCACCGCCGCACGCACCAGCTACATCGACGCCAGCCTCTCGTTCCTGGCCCTGGCCCCGCCCGAGTGGAGCGTCTGGTGGGAACAGGCCGGCACCGGCAAGGAGGCGCTCGCCCTGCAACGGATGCAGGACCAGGTGTCCCGAGCCCAGCCCGGGACGCGACTGCAGCTCGAGACCCCAGCCTGGGTGTCCACGACCCAGGAACGTGCGGCCCGCCTGTCCGAGCTGCGCGGTCGGGTCGACGTCGCGGTGCTCGACGACGTCCGCGGGGCGTACGTCGACCAGCGCCGCCGGGCCATCGCCGAGGCGGTCGGCGTCCTCCTGGCGCTGCTGCTGACCGCGCTGGTGACCTGGGCCGTCGCCCGGCAGATCACCCGGCGCCTGCGGCGGCTACGCGACGCGGCCAACGCCGTCGCCTTCGAACAGCTCCCCGCCGTGGTCGCCCGACTCCAACGCCCGGACAGCTCCACCGTCGACCCGCACGAGTTCGCCCGTCAGCAGTCCACCACGGCACTCGAGCCGTCCAGCGACGACGAGATCGGCGAGCTGGGCCAGGCGTTCAGCGCCGTGCACCGGGCCGCCGTGCGAACCGCCGCCGAGCAGGCCGTCATGCGCGCCAACACCGCGGACATCTTCATCCACCTGAGCCGCCGCGAACAGCGACTGGTCGACGCCGTGCTGGCCCAGGTCGACCGGGTCGAGCGCGACGAGACCGACCCCGATCGGCTCCACCAGCTGTACACCCTAGACAACCTGGCGACCCGGATGGGCCGGATCAACGCCAGCCTGCTGGTGCTCGGCGGCGTCGGCGTGGGCCGGGTCCGCCAACACGACGTCCCGCTGCAGCAGGTGCTCCAGGCGGCACTGTCACAGATCGAGCACTACGCCCGGATCCGGATCGGCATGGTCGACGGCGACGTCGCCGTCGCCGCGAAGACCGTCGACGAGGTCGTCCACCTCCTCGCCGAACTCATGGACAACGCGACGACGTACTCGGCGCCGGGCAGCGAAGCGTGGGTGAGCGGCCGGAGCCTGGGTGACCGGGTCATCGTCCAGATCAGCGACGAGGGCGTGGGCCTGTCCCCGCCACGGCTACAGCAACTCAACGAACTGCTGGCCCATCCACCGGCCATCGACGTGGCCGCCGTGCGGGCGATGGGACTGGTCGTCGTGGGCCAGCTCGCCGGCCGGCTGGGCGCGACCGTCCAACTGCGCCGCGGCCCTCGGCGCGGCACCCTCGCGGAGGCCACGCTGCCCGCGGCGATGATCCGGTCGCTGCCGCCGGAGGAGTACGTGCTCGCACCCGGCCGCCTGTCGCGGCGGTCGGCCCGCACGCACGTACCCCCACCGCCGTACCGGCCCCGCCCGGAGCCCACCGCCGGGCGGCCCCCCGCCGAGCGGACGCTGCCGGCGGCACCGGTGTTCCGGCCGGCACCCACGCCCACGCCGACGAACCGGGGTGAGGCACCGACCGAGGAGTTGCTCATCTTCGAACAGGTGAACCACTGGTTCCAGAACGACGTCGTCGACGGCCACGACAGTCAGGAGTGGTCGAGCCCGGCCGACGAGGCGTGGCAGACGGCCGCCCAGGCGCAGACGCCCGAGGTCGCCACGACCACCAAGACCGGCCTGCCCAAGCGACAGCCACAGCGGCACCTCGTACCCGGCGGCGTCACCGTGCCGCAACAACAGCAACGGTCCGAATACCGCGACCCGGCCCAGGTGGCCACGGCGATGGCCGCCTACGCGCGTGGAGTGGCGTCCCGCCGACGTACCCCGATCAACCTCGGCAACAAATAACCCGACAGGGAGACCACGTGAGCGACCAACAGGACCTGGGCTGGCTGCTGGACAGCTTCGCCGCGCGCGCGACCGAGGTCAGCCATGCGATCGCCATCTCCGCCGACGGCCTCATGGTGGCCGCCACCCGCGACCTGCCGCCGGACCGGGCCGACCAGCTCGCCGCGACGGGCAGCGGCCTGGTCAGCCTGCTGCGCGGCGCGGCGGCCTTCTTCGACGCCGGCGCCGTGATCTCCAACGTCACACAGCTCGAGGGCGGCTTCATGTTCTCGATGGCCTTCAACGACGGCGCCTCGCTGCTGGTGCTCGCCGCACCCGAGTGCGACGTCGGCAAGGTCTCCTACGAAATGACCGAACTGGCCAACCGAATCGGGGACGCACTGACCCCCGCAGCCCGAGCGGCGCTCGCCCGCACTCGCTGACATCCCGGTACCCCACGCCGGAGAACCACCCCTTCCCCTGGAGAAGACATGCCTTCAACCAACCCTCGGCGCAGCCGTGCCCTCACCGCCACGATGCTCGCGCTCGTGCTGACCGTCAGCACGGCCTGCGCCGATGACGGGCCCGGCACGAGCGCCAGCGGTTCGATAAAGATCGGCCTCCTCGCGTCGATGTCCGGCACGTACGAGGCCGTCGGTAAGGAGATCCGCAGCGGCTTCGAGCTCTACCTGGACACCCACGACGGCAAGCTCGGCGGCCGGAAGGTCGACCTCGTCGTCGCCGACGAGGGCAACGGCGCCCAGACGGCGGTGCCGGCGGCGACCAAGCTGCTCAAGCAGGACCGCGTGCTCGCGCTCACCGGCATCGTCGGTGGTGGCTCGGTCGCCGGCGTCGTCCCCCTGCTCAACGAGACGAAGGTGCCGCTCGTCGGCTCCAACGGCCGGCCGGAGCTCAAGGACGTGAGCCGGGTCTGGCACACGTCGTACCTCTCCGACGAGCCCGGGGCCGCGATCGCCCAACACGTCAAGGACAACGTGACAGGCAGCGTCTACGCGATCGGCCCGGACTACCAGGGTGGCTGGGACGAACTGCGCGGCTTCACCGACGCGTTCGGGAAGATCGGCGGGAAGCTCGCCAACACCGATGGCAAGACCACCTTCACGCCCTTCCCGACCACGACCAACTTCACCCCGTACTTCGCGCGGATCAAGGCCTCGGGCGCGGCGGCGGTCTACACCTTCTACGCCGGCAGCGCCGCCGTCGACTTCGTGAAGCAGTACGCGCAGTCCGAAATCAAGGACGTCCCGCTGTACGCGGCCGGGTTCCTCACCGAGGGCGGGGTGCTCAACGCCCAGGGCGAGGCAGCCCGGGACATCTACTCGGTGCTCAACTACTCGCCCGACCTCGACAACGCCGAGAACCGCGGCTTCGTCGCGGCGTGGAAGTCCAAGCACGACGGCTCACCGACGACCTACGCGCTGGCCTCCTACGACGCGGCGGCAGTGCTGGACCGGGCCATCGGTGCCGCCGGGAGCGACCCGACTCCGGAGTCCATCAACGCGGCCATCGGCCAGCTCGGCCAGATCTCCAGCCCGCGCGGCACCTGGCAGTTCTCCACCGCCACGCACTCCCCCGTGCAGAAGTGGTACCTGCGGCAGGTCCGCCAGGACGGTCGGGCGCTGTCCAACACCGTCGTGGGTGACCTCGCGACCATCGGCCGGTGATCGCGGTGGCGGCCGGCACGAACCGGATCGACCCGTACCTGATACCGGCGCTGGACGGAGTCGCCTACGGGCTGCTCGTCTTCGTCGCCGCGGCGGGCCTGGTCTTCTGTTTCGGCGTCGCCAACATCCTCAACCTGGCGCACGGCACGCTCTACGCGATCGGTGGATACACCGCCGCCGCCGTGCTCGACGGTGGCTGGGCGAGCCTGGCGCTGGCGCTGGCGGTCGGTGTGCTGGCCGCCACCGCGGCGGGCGTTTTGCTCGCCGGCCTGCTCACCCCGGTCGCCACCGGCAACCACCTCACCCAGGCGCTACTGACCTTCGGGGTGGCACTGGCCGGCGGCAGCCTGCTCGTCGCCGGCTTCGGGCCCGACGACCCCCAGGTCCACGTGCCCGCCGCCCTGGACGGGTCGGTGGTCGTCGCCGGCCACCGCTACGCCGCCTACCGGCTGGTCTTCATCGTGGTCGCCGGGCTGATCGCCGCCGGGCTCTACCTCACGGTCCGACGTACCAGGGCCGGGATGCTGGTCCGGGCCGCCGTCGACGACCCGGAGATGGTCGCGTGCATGGGCGTCAGCCCCGGCCGGATCCGGGCCGGTGTGCTCGCCGCCGCCGGCGCGTTGGCCGGAGCGGCCGGCGTTCTGGGCGCGCCCATCATCGGCCCCGGCACGGACACCGCCGACACCGTGCTGCTGCTGTCCCTGGTGGTCGTCGTCCTGGGTGGCCTCGGCTCCATGGCGGGCACCCTGCTCGCGGCACTCGCGATCGGGGAGATCCAGACGCTGGGCGTGGCGCTGCTGCCGTCCGCCGCACCGTTCCTGCTGTTCGCGGCCATGGCCGCCGTCCTCGCCGTACGAGCGCGGGGCCTGGCCGCCAGGTGGAGGGCGACATGAGGGACGAGGTGATCCGTTGGGTGCGCGGCGCCGTCGCGGCAGTCGTGCTGACCGGCCTGGTCGTGGCGCCCTGGGTGGTCGACGACTACACTGCGGCGATCCTCGCCCGGACGCTGGCACTGGGGCTGGTCGGGGTGAGCGTGGCGCTGCTCACCGGCGTCGCCGGCATGCCCACCCTGGGCCAGACCGCACCGTACGCGGCCGGGGCCTACGCCTGCGCCGTCCTCGGCAGCCAGATCTCCGACGTCGGCGTCGTCCAGCTCGCCGTCGCGGCGGGCGCCGGAGCGGTACTCGCCGCGCTGACCGTGCCACTTGTCGTTCCCGCCCGCGGGGTGATCGTCCTGATGATCACCCTGGCGATCGGCGAACTCGTCGTGACCGTCCTCGGTCGATGGCGTTCGGTGACCGGCGGCACGGACGGGCTGGCTGGCATTCCCGCGGTCCGACCGTTCTGGGGCCTGCCGCCCCTCGCCAGCGATCAGGCGCGCTATCTGTACATCCTGATCGTGGTCGCCGTACTGGTCGGCGCGGTGCTGCTCCTGCTGCGTACCCGGGCAGGGTTGTTGCTCCGCGCGGGCCGGGACGACGAGACGCGGCTGCGGGCCAGCGGCCACCGGGTGCCGCTGCACCTGTCGGGCGTGCACATCGCCGCCGGCGCGATCGCGGGTGGCGCCGGCTCGCTGCTGGTCGTCGCCCAGCAGTACATCTCCCCCGCGGACTTCGGTTTCGACACCTCCGCTCTGCTGCTGCTCGGCGTCGTCATCGGGGGCACCGCCTCGGTCGGCGGCGCCCTGATCGGCGCGGCGCTCGTCATCGCCGTCCGGGACTGGCTGTTCGGGGTGCTGCCCGGCCACGCGCCGCTGGTGCTGGGCGCGCTGTTCGTGGCGACGGTCTACCTGCTGCCCACCGGCGTCGACCGGGTCCGCGGCACGCGCGGCAGGCGGCGTCCGCCGATCGCCCCGCCGAGCCGACCGGACGCCGCCGCGCCCGCCCGTGACCACGCCCCGGTGCCGGAGCTACGCGCATGACGTGGCTACTCAGCGCCGAAGGCGTCAGCGTGCGCTACGGCTCGCTCAGCGCGCTCACCGGCGTCGACCTGCGCGTTCACGATGGTGAGCGGCACGCGCTCATCGGGCCCAACGGAGCCGGCAAGACCACCCTGCTCAACGTGATCGGCGGGGCGACGAAGCCCCACCGCGGCACAGTGCGGTTCGCCGGACGGAACATCAGTCGGCTCGGCCCGGCGGCGCGGGCCCGTCGTGGCATCAACCGGATCCACCAACGACCCGCGGTCTTTCCGACGCTCACCGCGACCGAGAACGTCGTGGTCGCCGCGCTGCCCCGGATCATCCGACGGCGCAGGTGGTGGCCCGGCGACAGTCGGCGTACCGCGCACCACCGGGCCGGTCCCCTGCTGGACCGGATGGGCCTGGCCGACGTCGCGGCCGTGCCCGCCGGACACCTCGCACACGGGCAACGACGCCAGTTGGAGATCGCGATGGCCCTTGCCGGTCGCCCCCGCCTGCTGCTCCTCGACGAACCGGCAGCCGGGTTGTCCGCCACCGAGGTCGGCCGACTGATGGAGCTGCTCCAAGCGCTGCCCAGGGCCGTCGCCGTGTTGCTGGTCGAACATCGGCTGGATCTGGTGTACGCCCTCTGCGACACGGTGACCGTGCTGCGCGACGGTCAGACGTTGGCCGCCGGGACGCCGGACGAGATCCGCACCTCGCCGCTGGTGCGGCAGGCCTACGCCGACGGGGTGGCCTGATGCTGTGCGTGGAGCGGCTCTGCGCCGGCTACGCCGGTGGCACGGTGCTGCACGAGGTGAGCCTGCGGGTGCATCCGGGCAGCATCCAGGCGGTCGTCGGCCGCAACGGGGCGGGCAAGAGCACACTCGTCCTCACGATCGCCGGGCTGGTGCGAGCCTCCAGCGGTCGGATCGAGATCGGCGGTGTGCACGTTGCCGGCCGGCAACCACATCGCATCGCCCAGTCCGGGGTCGGCCTCGTCCCGCAGGGCCGGCGGGTCTTCTCCCGGTTGACCGTCGCCGAGCACCTCGCTCTGGCGGCCGCACCGTGGCGGGCGGCGACGCCCGGCGGTGAGGGCTGGACGGTTGCCCGGATCCTCGACCTGCTGCCGAGGCTCGCGGCGCGGCTGCGCCACCGCGGCTGCGAGCTCTCCGGTGGGGAGCAGCAGATGCTCGCGATCGCCCGTGCGCTGCTCGGTCAACCACGGGTGCTGCTGCTCGACGAACCCTGTGAGGGGCTCTCCCCCGACCTCGCGGCTCGGGTTCGTGAGCTCATCACTGGCCTGGCCGCCGATGGGCTGACCGTGCTGCTCGTCGAGCAGCAGCTCCAGCACGCGATCGAGATCGCGGACCGGGTTGCGGTGCTGGAGTACGGCCGGGTGGTCTACGACCGGCCGACGACCGAGGCCCGCACCGATCCTGCCCCGCTGGCGGCGATGTTGAGCGTCGCTGGCGTACCGCCACCGCCGGCGACTGGCACACCACCTCAGCTCTGGGCCGACACCCCGTAGGTCACCTGACCCTGTTCGGAGAGGCAGACACCGATGGCAACCGCTATGAGCGACGATACGTACACCTTTGACAACGGTTCACCGGACGCGGTCCCGCAGATGCACGCGCTGGAGTCCTTCCTGGACCCGATCACGATGCGTCGCCTGGCTCGTCCCGTCCTGGATCTGGGGGCGAGTTGCTGGGAGGTCGGGGCCGGTGGTGGCTCGATGGCCCGGCGGATGGCGCGGGCGGTCGGCGACGACGGTCAGGTGCTGGCCACGGACATCGACCCGACGCATCTCGTGGCGAACGGCAACCTGCGCGTACGCCAGCACGACGTGCGCACCGAAGCGCCACCCGGGGACGCGTTCGACCTGATCCACGCCCGCCTGCTGCTCCTGCACCTGCCCGACCGGCGTCGCGTCCTGAGCACACTCGCCGGCGCGCTGGCACCGGGCGGGTGGCTGGTCGTCGAGGAGTTCGACTGCACCACGCCGGTGCGGGTGCTGACCGCGCCGTCGGACGACGCGGCGAAGCTCTTCGCGCAGGTGATGGACGCCATGATGGGCATCCTGGAGGAGCATGGGGCCGACCTCGGGTGGGCGCTGGACGTGCACACCGAGATGACCCTCGCCGGTCTGACCGAGGTCGACAGCATCACCCACTCGCAGAGCTGGGCCGGCGGGTCGACCGGAACGTCGCTCTACGAGACGAACTCCCGCCAGTTGGAGCCGGAGTTGCTTGCGGCGGGCCTGTCGGCCAGCCAGCTGACCGCCTTCCGCAAGCTGGTCCGCGACCCCGCGTTCGCCGTCATGTCGTACCACTTCGTCTCGACGCGGGGCCGCCGGCCGGCCTGATTTGTGTGGCGCCGTGGCTCACCACCCACCCCCTAAAGCGTCCTAGGAGGCTGGCTCGCGGGGTGGGTGGTGGCTGCCGGCCGATCTTGTCGGGGGCGGTGGTTAGCGTGTGGTCGCTGTCGCCGCGCCGGCCACCTCGGGCCGGTCGCTGACCCCCCTCGGAGGCCCCCCATGTCCCAGGAGACGACCTACCTCGAGCTGTCCGAATCGGACGGTGCGCACAAGTTCTACGAGGTCGCCGTCGAGGACGTCACACTGACCGTGCGCTACGGCCGGATCGGCGACCAGGGGCAGGTCAAGGCAAGTTCCTACCCGGACAACGCCCGGGCCCGGGCAGCCGCGGCGAAGAAGATCGGGGAAAAGGTCCGCAAGGGGTACGCGCCGGCGGTCCCTGGCGCCCGACCGAAGCGCAGCGTCTCCCGGCGGACGATCGTCAGCACCCGCTCCACCGCCCACACCGCCCCGGTGCTCTGGCGCTACAACTCCGGTGCCCCCGCCTTCGGCATCTTCGTCGACGAGCAGCACTGCATGGTGGGCAACGAGCACGGGGTGATCACCACCCTCGGCCACGACGCCCAGGTGCGCAGCCAGGTCCGTCTCCCCGACGGCGTGAAGTGCATCGTCGCCGACGACGCCTGGATCTACGCCGGCTGCGACGACGGCAACGTCTACGACCTCTCCGGCAAGGTGCCCCGAGTGGCGTACGCGATCGCCCCCGAGATCGACATCTACTGGCTGGACATCCACGACGGCGTCCTGGGCGTCTCGGACGCCGACGGCGGGATCGCCGCCATCGACCACGAGGACGAGTTCCTCTGGCAGCGGCCCGGGCGGGGTCGTGCCGCCTGGATGGTGCGCTGCGACACCGACGCGCTCTACCACGGTCATTCCAAGGGCGTGACCGGCTACGACTGGCGCACCGGCCGCGAGCTCTGGCACACCCAGACGGGGTCGGTGCTCTTCGGGTGGCAGGAGCCCGGCAGCGTGTTCGCCGGCACGGGCACCCGCGAGGTCGTCCGGCTGGCCAAGGACGGTCGTGTCGAAAGCACCTATCGGTGCGACGCCCCGGTGTTCTCCTGCGCCACCGCCGAGGGCGGTCGGTACGTCTTCGCCGGTGACAGCCAGTCCTCGATCTACTGCTTCGACGAGGCGGGCACCCGCCTGTGGAAGCTCGGCACGGGCTGCGGCTCGGCGTACTCCATGCAGTACCACGGCGACCGGCTCTATGTCGTCACCACCGGCGGCCAGCTGGCCTGCATCGACGCCAGCGAGCCGGCGATCCGGGCAGCCCAGGTCGGGGACGTGCCGGAGGTTCTGGACGTCAAGGCACCCCGCCAGGCGCCACGCACCGTCGAACCGACGGTGGTCGAGGTGACCAGCGACGCCGGCACGGGCGTGATCGTGCAGTGCATCGACGATCGCGGGCGGCTGCGGGTCCAGGTGCTCTCCGACGGCTTCCAGCGCGACTGGTCCGTGCAGTTCCCGAAGGGCATCCGCGAGCCGGGCGCCCGCTACCTGGTGACCGAGGTCCGCGAGTCCGGTCGAGGTGGGTTCTACCGGGCGTACGGCGACATCCGCCGGCTGCGCTGACCCCGCAACCGCAGCGAGCCCGCGACCGGCCCTCGGCCGGCGCGGGCTCCGCGTCTGGCATTCCGGTCTCGACCGCTGGTCAGGGCGTGTGTTCACCGAAGCGTCTGGGTAGCCTGAGCGGCATGATCTTCATTACCGCAAAGTTCCGCGTCCTGCCCCAGCACGCCGACGAGTGGCCGCGGATCGCCGCCGAGTTCACCGACGCGACCCGGGCCGAGCCGGGCTGCCTGTGGTTCGACTGGTCCCGCAGCTTGGACGACCCGACCGAGTACGTGCTGGTCGAGGCGTTTCGCGACGACGAGGCGGGCGGGGCACACGTGCAGTCCGCCCACTTCCGCAAGGCGCAGGAGGATCTGCCGCCGTACCTGGCCGAGACGCCGCGCATCGTGAGCGTCACCGTCCCGCAGCAGGACTGGTCGCAGCTCGGCGAGATGGCCGTCCCCGAGGGCCGCTGACGCAGGGCCAGGCTGCCCGGCGACCTGACGGACGCAGAAGCCTTGGTCCGCACTGGCGCGAGCGTCCTGATTCAACGCGGAAGGGACTCCTGTCCGGCCAGGACGATAAGCTGGTCGGCGCGGGCCGACAGCTCCGCCTTCGCGTCATCGAGCCAGACGAGATAGCCCACCGGCGGGCCCGACGACCCCCACCGGGCTCCGATGATCGTGCCCGCCCGCACCTCATCCGGCTCACCGCACAACCGTACGCGGGTGCCCGGCGCATGTCCGTCGTCGGCGACGATGAGCAGCGCGTCGAGGATCTGCCGGGCACCGGCTATCGGCATCCCCTGCACGTACAGCTCCCCCGCGTGTCCCTCGCGTGGGGTCATCATGGTGCGCAGGAGCGCTGCTTGCCGCATCGCTTCCTGGCGGAGCTGCCGGTCCGCGCTGCCTTCGGCGGTGGTCAACGCCGTCTCGATCGCCGACCAGAGCGCTGTCGGCTCACGGTCGAGCAGCCGGCGGGCCTCACGGTCCACCTCGGCGCAGGTCATGTCGAGCGCCGTGTCCTCGCCCAGCTCAGCAACCCAGGCGAGGTCCCCCACAGCGGGCAGCAGGCCCGGTGACTCGACTGCGACCACGATGTAGAGCATCGTGAGTAGATCCTGCCGGCACTCGCCGTGGTAGAGCCGGCCGACCCCGCTGCCCGGCAACCCCCGCGTGGGTGGATAACGCTCGACGAGGTGGTGAGCCCGGCCGTCCGGCAGGGTCGCGGCCCGTCGGGTGTCCGCCACCCGCTGCGCGAACGTCCGCCGCTCGCGGCGTCCGACAAGCACTTCGCGGTACGGGTCGAAGCCGATCGGATAGATCGTCCGCCCGTAGCTGGAGAGCGTTTCGCCGGGCTGGAGACCGACCGCCTCGAGTTGCCGGGCAGCCACCGAGTAGGCGACGCCGGTCCGGGCGGCCTGCTCCCGGATCGCCCGAGTGCGGGCACGCCCCGAGCGGGGGGCTTGACGAGGATTGTGATCAGACATGGCGCCTCCGGTGCAGCCCCACGCCCTGCACCGAACAGGCGGCGTGACCGGCACGCCGAAGGTCGGCACGATTGCGCGGAGTCGGAGACTCTTGGCCCCTCGCGTGTGGTCGGGCGTGGGCCACCACATCGGGCGCGGGCAGGCGCACTGCCACGCCCACTATATCGCGATCCCTGCCTCGCTCCCGTCGGTGACGGCGCGGCAGAGGGCGGTCAGTTCGCGACGGCGACCGGTTCTGGCG
Source organism: Micromonospora sp. CPCC 205539 (assembly GCF_036906815.1). Taxonomy (NCBI): domain Bacteria; kingdom Bacillati; phylum Actinomycetota; class Actinomycetes; order Micromonosporales; family Micromonosporaceae; genus Micromonospora; species Micromonospora sp. CPCC 205539. Next base: position 112,591 of record NZ_JBAKHW010000001.1, read on the forward strand.
CCGGGGCCTGCCGCCGCCGTTCGGCGCGGAGGCTGATGCCGGCCAGGCCCAGGCCGAGGACCGCCAGGACCAGACCCACCCGGGCCGGTGCGAGGTAGCCGAGGCCGGCCGCGATGGCGACGCTGCCCAGGGCGGCGCCCATGCTGTTCGCGATGTTCATGGCCGACTGGTTCACGGCCGCGCCCATCAGTTGGGCTCCCGGCGCGACCGTGATCAGGCGCGCCTGCAGGACCGGCCCCAGGAAGAGACTTGTCGCGCCGACCAGGAACGCACCCACGAACAGACCGGCGTGGCTCGACGCGACGAGGCTGAACACGGCGATGCTGACGATCATGGCGACGAAGCCGTAGATCATGCTGCGGCGCAGGTCCCGGTCCGCCAGCCAGCCGCCCAGCGCGTTGCCGACGGTCATGCCGAGGCCCACGGCGACGAGTGCCCACGGCACCGTCGCGGCGGAGAGGCCGGCGACGTCGGTGGTGACCGGCGCGATGTAGCTGTCGACCGCGAAGAACCCGGCGAAGCCGACCGCGCCGGTGGCCGCGACCAGCCAGACCTGCGAGGTGCGCAGCGCCCGCAACTCGGCGGCCGGCGAGCCGTCCACCGCCGCGGCGACCTCCGGGACCACCGCCAGCACCGCCAGCAGGGTGAGCAGGAAGACCCCGGCGATCACCAGGTAGGCCGTACGCCAGTCGGCCGTCTGCCCGAGCCGGGTGATCAGGGGTACGCCGACCACGTTGGCCGCGGTGAGGCCGCTCAGCACGGTGGCGAAGCCACGGGCCTCCTTGCCGGGACCCATCAGGCTCGCCGCGAGCAGGCCGGCCGCACCGAAGTACGCCCCGTGCGGCAGCGCCGCGACGAACCGTGCCACCAGCACCAGGCCGAACGTCGGGGCGATGGCGGATGCGACCGTGCCAACGACGAAGAGGACGAGTAGCCCGAGGACCAGCTTCTTGCGCGGTACGCGCGCGCTCAGGGCGGCGATCAGGGGAGCGCCCACGACCACCCCGAGCGCGTACGCGGTGATCATCCAGCCGGCACGCGCCACCGCGTCCGACGATGACTGGGCGTACTCGTGCGGTAGGAGGCCGCGCGCGATCTCGGGCAGCAGACCCATCGCCACGAACTCGGTCAACCCGACCGCTACGCCACCCAGCGCCAGGGCGACCACCGCCGCCAGTCGGCGACCTCTGCTCAATCCGTCCACGAAATTAATTTAGCAACAGCGTTGCGTAATATGGTGGTGAGATGACTCGCACCACCGCCGATGTGGCGTTCCTGCGCGGCTACAACCAGGCACTGGTCGTGGCCGTGGGCCGCACTGTGCGCAGGTTCGAACGGGCGACGGTCGTCAACGCTACCGGCCTGACGCCGCAGGCGGTCTCCAAGGTCATCGCCCGGCTGACCGCCGACGGCCTGATCCGGGCCGCCGGGGTTCGCCGCCCGAGCATCGGCAAGCCGGCGGTCGTCTACGAGCTGGTCCCCGACAGCCGGTACGCGATCGGCGCCCACGTCGCCCGGCGCACCCTGCGGCTGGTCCTCGTCGACCTGGCCGGCACCGTGCACCACTCGGCGGTCAGCCCGCTGCCCAGCGACTTCACCCCGGAGCAGCTCCTCACCACGTTGACGTCCGGCATCGACGCGATCGTCGACGACGGCATCCGCAGCCGACTGACCGGCGTGGGCCTCGGCATGATCGGCCCGCTGGACCACGAGCACGGCGTGGTCCGGGACGCGCACGGCCTGCGGCACTGGCACGACGTACCGTTGCGCGAGCTCGCGGAGGCGCACCTGGGCCTTCCCGTACGCCTCGACAAGGACGTCACCGCGGGGATCACGGCCGAGGCCTGGCGTCATGGCGGCACGTTCGGCGATGCGGCTCTCATCATGGTCGAGTCGGGCATCGGCGGCGGATTCTGGCTGGGCGGCACGGCCCACCGTGGCGCGCACACCAACGCCGGGGAGTTCGGCCACACCGTCGTCGATCTGGACGGCCCGCTCTGCGTCTGCGGACGCCGCGGCTGCCTCGAAGTCGTCCACAACCAGGCCGCCGAGGCGGGCGACATCGCCCGCGCGGCCCACGTCCTGGCCGTCGGCGTCGTCAACCTGCTCCAGACCCTGGACCTCGCCCATGTGGTGCTGGCGGGCGCGGACCTGCTACCCCACGCGGAGATCTACCTCGCCGCGGTCGAGAAGGCCGTCCACGCGGACGCGCGACGCGCGGACTGGCTCGCCACGGACGTGGTCCTGTCCAGCCTGGGCGCGGACGCGATCGCCGCCGGCGCTGCCATGCAGGTCCTCGACGAGCACTACGGCGTTCCGGACCTCGCCCCGCGCTAGCGGGATCGAGCCGTGCGCGGCTACGCCAGGTCGTAGACGCGGCGGGCGGTTCCCCCGAGGACCGCGGCCCGCTCGGTCGTCGTGCAGCCGGCCAACAGCTCGTCGGTGAGCGTGAGCACATCGGTGTACCGGCCGGTGAGTTCGCACACCGGCCAGTCCGAGCCGAACAGCACACGGTCGGCGCCGAACGCGGCCAGCACGTGTTCGGCGTACGGCCGGATGCGCGTGGCGTCCCAGTCGCCGGCCGCCTCGGTGACCAGGCCGGACAGCTTGCACACGACGCCTTCGCATCGGGCCAGGTCCGTGATCCAGGCCGCCCACGGCTCCCACTCCCCCGCCGCGATGCCCGGCTTGCCGGCGTGGTCGAGGACGAACCGGACGCCATCGACCCGTCGGGCGGCCGCGAGGGCGGCGGGCCGCTGCGGGGCACGCACGAGGATGTCGTACGCCAACCCGCGCGCACCGACCACGGCGAGCCCTCGGGTCACGTCGGTGCGCCGCAGCCAGTCCGGGTCCGGCTCGTCCTGCGCCTGGTGGCGTACGCCGACGAGTGGACCGGCGCGCAGCCGGTCGATCTCGTCGCCGAGGTCGGGGGCGGTCAGGTCGAGCCAGCCGACGACCCCGGCGACGGGTCCTTCGCTCGCTCGCGCGGTGGCGAGGAACTCCTCGGTCTCGGCCACCGAGGGCACGGTCTGCACCAGGACGGTCGCGGCGACCCGGGCACCGGCCGCGGCGCGCAGGTCGGTCACCGTGTAGGGGCGGCGGATGGGTGCGAGCGCGGGGTCGGACAACCAGGGGTACGCGCGCACGGCGGGATCCCACAGGTGGTGATGAGCGTCGACGATCACGGCTGTAGCAGCCCTTCCGCGGTGAGGTCGCGCCAGAGCGCGTCGGGTACGGGCGCGCCGGCGAGGTCCGCGTTGCGGCCGACCTCGGCGGTGGTCTGCATGCCGACCACCACGGACACGACGGCCGGGTGCCGTGCGGGAAACGCCAGGGCGGCCTGCGGCAGCGGCACACCGTGCGATCGGCACACGTCGGCGATGCGGGTGGCCCGAGCGTGCAGTGCCTCGGAGATCGGCTGGTAGTCGTACATCCGGCCCGGGGTCTCGGTGGCGAGCACCCCGCCGTTGAACACACCGGCGGCGAGCACCGACACCCCGCGTTCCCGGCAGCGGGGCAGCAGGCTGGACGCCGCCGACTGGTCCAGCAACGTGTACCGCCCGGCGAGCATCACGGTGTCGACGTCGGTCTCGGTGACGAACCGCTCCAGCATCTGCCACTGGTTCATGCCGACGCCGATGGCCCCCACGACGCCCTGGGCGCGTAGATCGTGCAGCGCCGGATACGCCTCCTCGACGGCCGGGCGCCAGTGCTCGTCCGGATCGTGGATCAGCACGACGTCGATCCGGTCCAGGCGCAGGCGGGCGAGGCTGGACTCCAGCGACCGACGTACGCCGTCGGCGCTGAAGTCCCACCGTCGGGTGTGGTCGGCGGGCACGTCGAACCCTGCCTCGTCGCTCCGGTGCGCCGAGTCCGGCGTGGGCACCAGCAGCCGACCGACCTTCGTGGAGACGGTGAACCCGTCGCGGGGGCGATCCGCCAGCGCGGCACCGAGCCGTCGCTCGGACAGGCCGAGACCGTAGTGCGGCGCGGTGTCGAAGTAGCGGATCCCGGCCTGCCACGCAGCGTCGACCGCGCGGTCGGCCGTCGCGTCGTCCACGGCGCGGTACAGGTTGCCGACGCTGGCCGCGCCGAAGCCGAGCGCCGTCACCGGCACGGACGACCGGCCGAGCCGCGCGGTCCCCATCACCACCTCAATCCTGCGCCTTGCCGCTGGTCAGCCGGGCGAGGACCAGCGCGACCAGGATGACCAGCCCGTTGACCGCCTGGATCTGGTCGGGTTTCACCTGGGCCAGAGTGAGCACGTTCTGGATCAGGCCGAGCAGTACGACACCGGTGAGCGCGCCGACCAGGGAGCCCTTGCCCCCATCGAGGCTGATCCCACCGATCACCGCCGCGGCGAACACGGTGAAGATCATTCCATTGCCCTGGTTGGCGGCCACCGAGCCGAGCCGGGCCGACAGCATCAGCCCGGCCAGGGCGGCGAGCGCACCGGCGACGATGAACGTCACCCAGATGACCCGTTCGACGCGGATACCGGCGGCCCGGGCGGCGTCGGGGTTGCCGCCGACCGCGTAGATCGAGCGCCCGAACCGGGTGTAGCCCAGCACGACGATGCCGACGGCGAACGCCAGGACGACGATCCAGATCGACAGCGGGATGGTGAGGATCCGGAGGCTACCCAGGTTGTCGATGGTGGGGATGCGGTTGGCCAGGTTGGAGATGGTGGCGCCGCCGACGATCGCCAGTTGCAGGCCCCGCAGCGCGATCAGCATCGCCAGCGTCACGATGAACGCGGAGAGTTTGAATCGCACGACCAGCAACCCGTTGAAGACTCCGATCAGCGCGCCGAACGCGATGGCCACCGGCAGGACCGTCCAGGTGGGCCACGGCGCGCCGAGGATCGAGGTCTGGCCGACGACCAGGAAGACCGCCACGGCGGGCGCGATGCCCACGACCGACTCCAGCGAGAGGTCGAACTTGCCGACGATCAGCACCAGCGCCTCCGCCAGCACCACCAGCGCCAGTTCGGTCTGGTATTTGAGGACGGTGTCGACGAGGTACGACTTGGTGAGGAACACGTCCGGCTTGAGTGTGTAGCCGTAGATCAGCAACGCGATGATCGGTGGCACCAGGGCGAGGTCACGCAGCCGCGCCAGCCGCAGCCGGTTGCTGGGGCGACCGGTGGGCTGCGGCGGTCGCTGCGGCGCCTCCGGAGCGCCAACGGCCAGCGTCTCAGACATGCTTCTCACCGATCCCTTCGATCTCGGCCACGAGCGTGGCCTCGTCCCAGCCGCGACCGTGCTCGGCGACGACGCGGCCGGCCACCATCACCACCACCCGGTCACACACCCGCAGGTCATCCAACTCGTCGGAGACCAGCAGCGCGCCGCGACCGGCCCGGGTCTCCGCGTCCACCACTCCGAGCAGGGACTCCTTCGACCGCACGTCCACGCCCACCGTGGGGTGCACCAGCACCAGGACCCGGGGATCGCGGGCGAGGGCCCGTGCCATCACGACCTTCTGCGCGTTGCCGCCGGACAGCTCGCTCACCGGTTGGTGCGGGCCGGCGGTGTGCACGTCGAAGTCGCTGATCGCCCGGCGGCCCTGAGCGTCCCGCCGCTTCGGCAGCACCACACCGGCCGGGCCGAGCCGGTCGGCGACGGTCATCGTGATGTTCTCCGCCACCGACAGGCCGGGAACGAACCCGTCCGCGTTCCGGTCCGCCGGTAGGTATCCGATGCCGGCCCGCAGCGCCGCCGGGACGCTGGCCGGCGGCACCGTGGCGCCGGCGACACGAACCTGTCCGGTACGCGGGCGCAGCCCCACCACCGCCTCGGCGAACTGCCGCTTGCCGCTCGCGGCGGACCCGGCCACCCCCACGATCTCGCCCGCGCGGATGGTCAGGTCGATCGGCCCGGTGAAGTTGGGCACCTCGACCGCGTCGAGGGTGAGCACCGCCTCGGCCTCGTCCGGCACCGGAGGTCGGTCCTGCCCGACCTGCACCAGCCCGTGCGCGTCGCCGATCATCGCCTCGACGAGCTTGGCGTGGTCCAGCTCCGCCACCGGCGCGGTCACGATGTGCCGCGCGTCACGGAACACCGTCACCCGCTGGCAGATCTCGTAGATCTCCGGCAGGTGGTGGGAGATGAACAGGAACGTCACGCCCTGCTGCTGAAGGCCGGTGAGGCGGTCGAAGAGCCGCGCGATGGCCCGGGCTTCGAGCTGCGCGGTCGGCTCGTCGAGGATGACGAACCGGGCGCCGTGCGACAGCGCGCCCGCGATCTCCACCAGCTGACGCTGCTCGACGGTCAACTCCTTCGCGGGCGTCTCCGGGTCCACCGGCACCGACCACGACTCCAACAGGTCGGTCGCCGCCCGCCGCAGACGCGACCGGGACAGCAGGCCGAACCGGCCGCGCGGCTGTCGGTCGAGGAACAGGTTCTCCGCGACCGACAACTCGCCCACCACCGACGGCTTCTGGTAGACGCAGGCGACGTGCTGACGCCAGGCGACCCGGTCGCCCATCGGTGGTGCCGGGCGGCCCGCGAAGCGGACCTCACCGGCGTCCGGCTTGAGCAGCCCGGTCAGCACCCCGACCAGGGTGGACTTGCCGGCACCGTTGCGGCCGACGAGCGCGTGCGTCTCGCCGGGCAGTACGGTCAGCCGTCCGTCGGCGAGCGCCACGGTCGGACCGAACCGCTTGGCGATTCCGATCGCCTCGACCACGGGCCTGGACTCGTCGTCGCCCATTCCACCGTCCCTCCGGATCCGGCGTCGGGCCGTACGGCGCCGGACGGCCCACAGGTCGCCCGGCGCCGCGCGGTCCGCGCTACTTCTTGTTGCCCCAGAGGGCGGGGTCGTCGACGTTGTCCTTGGTGATCAGGGGTGCCGGGAGCTGGTCCTCGTAGCCGTTGGGCAGCTTGATGACGGTGCTGCCGTGGTCGGTCGGACCCTCCTTCGGCGTCGCACCCGACATCGCCTGCTTGGCCCAGTGCAGGCCGTACTGCGCGTACGCGTCGGCCGGCTGCGAGACGGTCGCGTCGATCTCGCCCTTGCGGATCGCGTCGAGCTCCTGCGGGATGCCGTCGTTGGAGACGATGAAGATGTGCTTCGGGTCGGTCGGCGCGACGAGCAGCTTGCGCTGCTTGAGCACCTGCAGGGTGGGGTCGAGGAACACCCCGCCGGCCTGCATGTAGACGCCCTTGATGTCCGGGTCGGTGGAGAGCCGGGTCTCCAGGGCGGCCTGCGCCTTGCTGCCCTCCCACTCGGTGGGCTCCTCGAAGACGGTGATGCCCGGGAACTTCGTGGTCATGCATTCCTTGAACGCCTCGGAGCGGTCCCGACCATTGATCGACGACAACGCGCCCTGGAACTCGATGACCTTGCCCTTGCCGCCGAGCTTCTCGCCGAGGAACTCGCACGCCTTCGTGCCGTACGCCCGGTTGTCGGCGCGGACGACCATGTAGACGCTGCCGTTGTCCGGACGGGTGTCGACGCTGACCACGGGGATCTTCTTCTGCGCCAGCTCATCGAGCTTCGGCCCGATCGCGCCGGTGTCCTGCGGGGCGATCACGAGCGCCTTGGCGCCCTGGGTGACGAGGCTGTCGACGTTGCTGATCAGCTTCTGGATGTCGTTCTGCGAGTTGGTCTGCGCGGTGAGTTCGACGCCCACCTCCTTGCCCTTCGGGGCGATGTAGCTGGCGTAGGCGTTCCAGAAGTCGGAGTCCGCGCGCGGCAGGTCGACGCCGACCGAGCCGACACCGCCCCCACCGGGGGCGGGCTCGGCGGAATCCTTGCTGCACGCCGCCAGGGACGCGGCCAGCGTCACAGCCATGGACAGCCCGAGCACCCCTCGGGCGGTCACACCGATCGTCATGGGTTTCCTCGATTCACTGGCAGGGAAGGGTTTTCGCCGTCCGCGGCCGTCGGGGCGGCCTGCCGGAGGCGGAGCCCGTGCATGCCGCCGTCGACGGCGAGCACGGTCCCGGTGGTGGACGCGGCCAGTGGGCTGGCCAGGTAGGCGATCGCGGCGGCGACCTCGGCGGCGGAGACCAACCGCCCGATCGGCTGGCGTGCGCGCAGGGCCGCCAACTCGGCCGACGGCTCGGCGGCGGCGGCGAGCAGCCGGCGGACCCAGGGCGTGTCGACGGTGCCGGGGTTGACGCAGTTGACCCGGATCTGTTCGGCGACGTGGTCGGCGGCCATGGCGAGGGTGAGCGCCTGCACGGCGCCCTTCGTCGCGCTGTAGAGCGCCCGGTTGGGCAGGCCGGCCGTCGCCGCGATCGAGCAGGTGTTGACCACGGCCGCGTGGGCCGATGCCCGCAGGTGCGGCAGGGCCGCCCGGGTGACCCGGACGATGCCCACCACGTTGACGTCGAGGACCCGGTGCCACTCGTCGTCGTCGTTCGCTTCGACCGTGCCCTGCGCTCCGGTACCGGCGTTGTTGACCAGGACGTCGATCCCGCCGAGGTGCCGTGCGGCTTCGGCGACTGCCCGGCTCACCTGGTCGGCGTCGGTCACGTCGCAGACGACGCCGTGCAGCGGGGCCGGCACGCCGGACGGGTCCAGATCGAGGCAGGCGACGGCTGCGCCCCGCTCGGCGAGCACCTGGGCGGTGGCGAGACCGATGCCGGAACCGCCCCCGGTGACCACGGCCCGCAGACCGGTGAACTCGGCGCTCATGCCGCCTCCTCCTGCGTCCAGACCGGGCCGTCCGGGTAGGCGTAGTCGATCAGCGTCCGCGGCTCGAGGTCGGCGCTGAAGCCGGGTGCCATCGGGGCGAGGTAGTTGCCGTTGCGGATGACCACCGGGTGGACGAAGTGCTCGTGCAGGTGGTCGACGAATTCGATCACCCGGTTCTCCATCGAGCCGGACACCGCCAGGTAGTCGAACATCGCCAGGTGCTGCACCAGCTCGCAGAGCCCGACCCCACCGGCGTGCGGACACACCGGCACCCCGAACTTCGCCGCCAGCAGCAGGATCGCCACGTTCTCGTTGACCCCGGCCACCCGCGCGGCGTCCAGTTGCAGGTAGGAGATCGCGTCGGCCTGCAGGAGCTGCTTGAAGACCACCCGGTTCTGTACGTGCTCTCCGGTCGCGACCCGCACGGGCGAGATCGCCCGCGCGATGGAGGCGTGGCCGAGCACGTCGTCGGGGCTGGTCGGCTCCTCGACCCACCACGGGTCGAAGCGGGACAGCTCCCGGACCCAGGCGATCGCCTGGTCGACGTCCCATCGCTGGTTGGCGTCGACGGCGATGCGGACGTCCGGGCCCACCGCCTCCCGGGCGATGCCCATTCGCCGTACGTCGTCGGTGAGGTCGGCCCCGACCTTCAGCTTGAGCTGGGTGAAGCCGTCGGCGACGGCCTCCTTGCAGAGGCGGGCCAGCTTGGCGTCGTCGTACCCGAGCCAGCCGGGTGTGGTGGTGTACGCGGGGTAGCCGCGTTCGAGCAGGTGCGCCTCCCGCTCGGCCCGGCCCGTCTGGGCACGGCGAAGGATGTCCAGTGCCTCGTCGGGGGTGAGCGCGTCGGACAGGTACCGGAAGTCGACCAGGTCGACGAGTTCCTCGGGGGTGGCGTCAGCGAGCAGTTTCCACAGTGGCTTGTCCGCGCGCTTGGCGCGCAGGTCCCAGAGGGCGTTGACGACCGCGGAGATCGCCATGTGCATGACGCCCTTCTCCGGGCCGAGCCAGCGGAGCTGCGAGTCGTGCACCATCTCCCGCCAGACACCGCCGAGGTCGTCGAGGGTGGCATCGAGCGGGCGTCCCACGACGTACGACTCCAACGCCCGGATCGCGGTGGTCTGGATGTCGTTGCCGCGCCCGATGGTGAAGGCGAACCCGTGGCCCTCGTGCCCGTCCGGGTGATCGGTGTCGATGATGACGTACGCCGCCGAGTAGTCCGGGTCCGGGTTCATGGCGTCCGAGCCGTCCAACTCCCGCGAGGTGGGGAACCGGATGTCGTACGTCCGCAGGCCGGTGATCCGCGCGGTCATGCCGCCTCCCCCACCGTCTGGCGCTGCGCGCCGAGGCCGTCGATCTCGACCTCGATGACGTCGCCGGCCCGCAGGTACGGCTTCGGGTCCGGCTGTCCGAGCGCCACGCCGGCGGGCGTGCCCGTGTTGATGACGTCGCCCGGTTCGAGCACCATGAACTGGCTCACGTAGCGGACCAGCTCAGCGACGCCGAAGATCATGGTCTTGGTGGTGCCGTTCTGTCGGCGGGTGCCGTTGACGCTCAGCCGGAGGTTGAGCTGCTGCGGATCGGGCACCTCGTCGGCGGTGACCAGCCAGGGGCCGAGCGGGTTGAAGGTCTCACAGGACTTGCCCTTGTCCCACTGGCCGCCGCGTTCGAGTTGGAACTCGCGCTCCGACACGTCGTTGGAGGTGGCGTAGCCCGCGACGCAGGCCAGCGCCTCGGCGTCGCTCTCCACGTAGCGCGCGGTACGACCGATGACGACCGCGAGCTCGACCTCCCAGTCGGTCTTGACGCTGCCCCGCGGGATCAGTACCTGGTCGTTGGGGCCGACCACTGTGTTCGGTGCCTTCAGGAACAGGATCGGCTCGGCCGGCGGCTCCGCACCCGTCTCCGCGGCATGATCGGAGTAGTTGAGCCCCACGCACACGATCTTTCCGGGCCGGGCGATCGGCGCGCCGATCCGGGGTGCCGGGTCGGCCACCAGCGGCAGTTCGCCGCCCTCGACCGCGGCGCGCACGTCCTCGATGCCGTCGCCGGAGAGGAACGCCCCGTCGATCTCGGCCACCAGGCCGGAGAGGTCCAGAAGCCGGTCCTGCGCGTCCAGCGCCGCCGGACGTTCGTGGCCGATCGCCCCCACTCGAAGCAGCTTCACTCCACAACCTCCGAACAAACATCGGATCTGTTGCCTGGTTGTATAGTGGAGTTACGACCGTGTTTCAAGAGGGCGTCCGAAAATCCGCGCCAAAAGGTCGGATGTCCACGGTCGACGGTAGCCGCTGTCAGTGCGCACGATCGACACGAGATCGGCGATATTGGGGCATTGCGTCGATCGGACGCCGCACCATCGGCGACCTGGGTTCGATCATTCTGCGAGAAGCAGTCAGGCCGCGGTGAGCCGACGGTCAGGCCGGCGGCAGTGCCGACTCCGGGCCGCCGAGCGCGTTGCGGAGCCACTGCTCGACACCCGCGACGTGCACCGTCGCCCAGGCTCGAGCGGCCTCGGGCTGGCGTGCCTCGATCGCTTCGCAGATCGCCTCGTGCTGCTCCCGCGTACGCCGCACGGCGCCCTCCTGGGTGAGCCCGCGCCAGATCCGCGCCCGCGTCGTCGGCCCGGAGAGACTCTCGATCAACGAGCACAGCACGTTGTTGCCGGAACCGGCGGCGATGTGGTTGTGGAACCGCAGGTCGTTGGCTACCAACGCCTCGACCGTGGGCGCCTCGCCCAGCTCCGCGAGGATCGCCCGCAGGCCGGCGATCTCGCCGTCTGTCATCCGGATCGCGGCCAGCTCGGTCGCGGCGGGTTCGAGGACGCGGCGCACCTCCAGGAACTGCAGCACCGTGTCGTCCTGGTGGAAGTCGACGACGAAACCGATGGCATCCAGGAGCAGGGCGGGTTCGAGGCTCGTCACGTAGGTGCCGTCACCCTGCCGCACGTCCAGCACCCGAATCAGCGACAGCGCCTTCACCGCCTCCCGCAAAGAGTTGCGGGACAGGCCGAGCCGCTCGGCGAGGTCCGCCTCCCTGGGCAGCCGCGAGCCCGGGCCCAACTCCCCCTGGACGATCATCGCCTTGATCTTGTCGATCGCCTCGTCGGTAACCGGCACCTGGCCCCCTCCCCGGACATCGGATGTCTCGCAGCCTACCCGCGGGCAGGTCCCGGACCGAAAGCCAGCAGGTGCGCGTACGCGTCGGGTTGAACCGCATGGACGGCACCCGCCGACCCGGCGGGCCCGCGCGACCAGATCCGCGTGAACGCCCACAGACATTGGAGCTATCGGGGCGGCGCGCCACCACGTGCCCGGCCCGGACACGGCACGAACGGAAATGTCGGTGGCCGGGTCGATGATGGCGCGGTGAAGCACGTTTCCGACGACGAGCGTCGCGCCCGGCTGGCGGTCCGGCACGCGCTGGCTCCGGCGTTCCGTGTCGACTCGCCCGAGGCGGTCACGCGAGCGATGACCTCGCTGCACGCCACCGAGCCGCCCACGGTCTACCTGTCCTGCTGGGCGCGCACCGGGTTGCTTGAGCCGGCCGACGTCGACCGGGCGCTCTACGACGACCGCACCCTGGTGAAGCAGCTCGCGATGCGTCGCACGCTCTTCGTCTTCCCGCGTGACCTGCTGCCCGCGGTGTGGCCCAGCGCGTCCGCCCGGGTCGCGGCCAACGAGCGTGCCCGCATGGCGAAGGACGTCGTCAAGGCCGGGCTTGCCGCCGACGGAAATGACTGGCTCGACCGCGCCCGGTCCGAGGTCCTCGCGGCGCTGGCCGACGCACCCGACGGCCGCGCCGCCCTTGAGATCCGCCAGACGATCCCGATGATCGACGTCAGGGTGGCGGCGTCGCCGGGCGAGTCCTGGTCGGCGTCCCGGGTGCTCACCCATCTGGGCGCGACCGGCGACATCGTGCGCGGCGTCAACACCGCGCGCTGGCACACCTCCCGGCCGCGCTGGACGCTGATGCGGCGCTGGCTCGGCGAGGCCCCGGCCTTGGCGACCGCGGCCGATGGCTACCACGAGATCGTGCGCCGCTGGCTGCACACGTTCGGCCCCGGCACCGAGGCCGACCTCGTCTGGTGGTTGGGGTCCACCAAGACCGTGGTCCGGGCGGCGCTCGCCGAGCTGGACGCCGTTCCGGTCTCGCTCGATCAGGGCGACACTGGTTGGCTGCTGCCCGATGACCTCGACGAGGTCGCGGATCCCGGGCCCTGGGCGGCGCTGCTACCGGTGCTCGACCCGACCGTGATGGGTTGGCGAGGACGCGACTTCTACCTCGGCCCACACCGCGAGCGACTCTTCGACAGCCGGGGCAACGCGGGCACGACCGCCTGGGTCGACGGCCGGGTGGTCGGCTGTTGGGTGCAGGACGATACCGGCGCCGTCCAGGTGCGGCTGCTGGAGCAGGTCACCGACCAGGCCCGTCGCGCCCTCGACGGCGAGGCGTCGCGGCTCACCGAGTGGCTACGCGGAGTCCGCGTCCCCACCGTCTACTCGTCACCAGCCATGAGATCGGAGTCGCCGGCTACAAGTGCTGCCTAAGAACGAACGAGGCACAGGCGACGAAACCGTCGTCCGGACCGGATGACACCAGCACCGGGATGATTCTGCCCCTCGGATCCTCGATGCCCAAAAAATCGAGCATCTCCTGCCGTCGGCGCTCGTCCGCCCGGCGCAGGATCAACGGGGAGTACGTGGATTTGAGCTTCACCGCCAGCACCCCGTAGAACATCACCCGGTCGACGGCGTCACCACCATCAGTGCGCCTGATCTCCAACTCGGCGTGGCTGATCCGATAGGTCCAGGGCCGAAATCTTCCCATCAACACGACCGGCAGCCGGGCCTGTTCGCCAGTCAATCGGCTGGCCTTGTCCTCAGAATGTTCCACCTTCATCTCCTGGCTGGGAGCGTGGTTCCGGCGCGGACGCCGGCTGCGCTCTCGCCAGCGCGAGCAGCGCGATCGCCAGGACCGGCACGAGCGCCAGCAGCGGTGCCGTGACCAGGCCAGCCGAGGAGGAGCTACCGACCGCCAAACCCACCACGTCGGAGCGGTAGCCCCGCTCGACGAATGCGGTTTGGGCCGTGTGCGAGTGCGCCTCGACCAGGACGCCGGGCCGGACAGGTCCGGCCGCCGCCAGGTCCGCGCCGAGTACGGCAACGGTCAGCAGCAACGCGCCCAGCATGGCCGGGACCGCAAACCGCCGCTGCCGTCCGGCGGCCACCACGAGCACCGTCAGTCCGGCGGCGAGCGCCACCATGGTCGGCAGTTGAACGCCGAGCGTGACCAGCAGCCGGACAACCGTCCCCCCGCCGACGTCCGCGAGCAGTACGACGGCTACCCCGGCGATGGCGGCCCAAGCGACCCAGCGGGGCCAACGCGCCTCGGTCCGCGGCCGGTCGGCCAACGCCAGCACCGCTCCGCCACAGATCAGCGGGACGCCCAGCAGCACCGACCAATGCTCGGTGAGCTGCGCCGACAGCGCCTCACCCAGCCACGTGAATTCCTCGCCGACGGTCGGCGGCGGCGGTGCGTTCAGCGGCTCGTAGAACGGCGACAGGAACTGCGGCTGGTCCGCAGTCTTCGTGGAGCGTACGGCGTCGACCGCGAGTAGCCCGACACCCGCAGCCATCACGAGTCGGCCCCGACCGGCGCCGAGCACCACGATCGCCGCAAGACCGGTCAGTGCCACGCCCGTCGCCTGCCCCGCCAGGACCGGTGCGTCCGACAGCGCGCCGAGTACGTGCACCACCGCCGCGCCGGCAACCACCGACCAACACACCGAGCGAGGAGTCAGCCGCACGCCGCACATCCAACCACGCGCCGGTGGCCCGCTCGGGCCGGCCCGTAGCATCGCCCCGTGCTTCCTCAAACAGGCGCGAACTACCGCGTCAGCGACATCACCGCCCAGATCACGACCAGCGCCGGTTCGTCGGACAGCTTCCGGGTGGAGTTCACGCCCACCGACCAGGACGGGGACGTCGGCGTCTTCCAGCTCTACCTGAGCGGCGTTCCGCTCGGTGACGGCGCGCCGACGGCCCTGGGTCCGCACTACAAGAGCCTCGAGCAGCTCTGTGCTCTCGCCGAAGAGCCCGGCACCCGGGGTCGGGAGCGGACGGACCTCGGTGACACCTTTGGCCATCTGGATCTGAATCTGGAGGTGACGGAGGAGAGTGTGGTCTTCACCTTCACCACGCGTCCCGCATCAGGTGAGCCGCTGCCGTGGGCACCGCCGTCGGGCGCGTGGATGCGCCTGGGCGTTCCCCGAGCCGAGTTCATCAGCACGTGGCGGGAGGCCGAGCCCGAACTGCGTCGCCTCGTTCGACGGGAGCGCTAGCGACAGCGCGGGGCCCGGCCAGGTCGGTCGACCAGGCCGGGCCCCGCGGTCAGCGGGTCAGCCGGTCAGGGTGAACTTCTCCCAGGGCCCGACCGCCGTACGGTTGGCGATCAGTGCCGCCGCTCCCGCGTTCTCCGCGGCCACGATCTGGTTGTTGACCACGGCACGGAGGCTGACCGTCCCGTCGGAGTTGTTGATGAGCTGGAAGGTCTCCCACGCACCGACCGCCGCACGGTTGGCGATCAGTGGCGCCGCGCCCGCGTTCTCGGCGCAGACGTACATGCCGTTGACACGCGATCGTAGGGCGATGTTGCCGTTGCCGGCGTCGACCCGGTCGAACTGCTCGGCCAGCCCGACGGTGGTCGACTTGGCGATCAGCGGTGCGGCGCCGCCGTTGTCGGCCGTCACGTACTGGTTGTTGATCTGCGCCCGCAGGGTGACCGCCCCGCCGCCACCACCCGAGCCGGTGGTGAAGGTGAAGGAGTCGACGTCGAACAGGTTGCCGGCCCCGCCCTTGAACACCAGGTAGAGCGTGGTCGTCGCGGCGGGCGCGTTGGTGATGGCGCCGGACACGTTGGTGAAGGTCTCCCAGCCGCCGGTCACCGGGACGGTGACGGTGCCGAGCAGGGTGCCGGTGGCGGACCCGGCGCGTACCTCGATGGTGCCGCCGGCACCGGCCGAGGAGACTCGCGCGGTGAACTGGGTGGCGTTGGCCAGGTGGTACGGCTGGTACGAGATCCAGTCGTTGTTCTCGATGAACCCGGCGGTCCGGCCGCCCTCAGCACCGGCGTGGTCGGCGAGTTGGACGCCGGACTGGGCGCCGAAGTGCTCGCCCTGCCGGTGTTTCGGCTGGAGGGTCTTGATGCTGTGGGTGGTGAGCCCACCGTTGTCGGTGTAGGAGGCGTCGAAGACACCGAAGATGTTGGCCGCGGCGTCGTGCTCGCCGTCCACCGGGATGGTGATCGTTCCGCTGCAGCCGGTCTTCGAGGTGATCTGGTGGGCGTGGCTGTCGTGGCCGAGCGCGTAGTTGAGCGTCACCCGGCCACAGTTGATGGTGCCGTCCTGCGGGTCGCTCACGGTGATCTGGAAGGGAACGGTGTCACCGAAGTTGAAGAGCTGCCCGTTGTTGGGCACGGTGAGTGACACCGTCGGGGCCGTGTTGCCCACGGTGATCACCAGGCTCGCCGTACCGGTCAGGCCGGTGGGGTCGGTCACCCGCAGGGTCGGGGTGTACGTACCGTTGGTGGTGTAGGTCTTGGTCGGGTTTGCCGCCGTCGACGTCGTGCCGTCGCCGAACGTCCACAGGTAGCTCAGCGCCCCGCCCTCCGGGTCGGAGCTGCCGGCCGACGAGAAGGTGACGGTCAGGGGGTTCGACCCCGACGTAGGGTTCGCCGACGCGACCGCGACCGGGCTTCGGTTGCCGCCGCCGATGTACTCGACCCGGAAGAGCGCCTGGTCGTTCGCCCCGGTGCCGTAGTCCAGCACGTAGAGCGCCCCGTCCGGCCCGAAGGCCATGTCCATCACCTGGGTGCCGGTCCAGGGGAAGTTGGAGATCTCCCCTCGGGAACCGTCGCCGTTGACCGCGATCGCCTTGATCCACCGTCGGCCGTACTCGCCGGCGAAGAACTGGCCGTCCAGCGAGGCCGGGAACTTGACGCTGGAGTTGAGCCCGGCGTTGTACCGGTACACCGGTCCGCCCATGGGCGACTCGGAGCCGCCGCCGAACTCCGGCGGTGAGCCGGCTTCGCCGCCGTACCGGATCCAGCTCGCCTTCGCCGCGGGCAGCGTGGTGAGGCCGGTGTTGCGGAACGAGTTGTTGGTGGGCCCGCCGGCGCAGTTGTACTTGGCCGACGACGGCCCGGACGGGAACGTGTACTCGTTGTACGTCTCGGCCGTCGTGTTGGTGCCGGTGCAGTACGGCCAGCCGTAGTTTCCGGGCCCGGTGATGCGGTCGAACTCGACCTGGCCGCCGGGGCCACGGTTCGCGTCGGCGCCTCCGGCGTCGGGGCCGTAGTCCCCGAGGTAGACGATGCCGGTCGGCTTGTCCACGCTCATCCGGAACGGGTTGCGGAAGCCCATCGCGTAGATCTCCGGACGGGTCCGGGCCGTGCCGGGCGCGAACAGGTTGCCGGACGGGATCGTGTACGAGCCGTCCGCCTGCGGCTTGATCCGCAGCACCTTGCCCCGCAGGTCGTTGGTGTTGCCCGAGGAGCGCTGGGCGTCGTACTGCGGGTTACGGTCGGTCCGCTCGTCGATCGGCGTGTACGAGTTGGACTCGAACGGGTTGGTGTCGTCCCCGGTGGTCAGGTACAGGTTGCCGGCGGCGTCGAAGTCGATGTCACCGCCGACGTGGCAGCACTGGCCCCGGTCGTTGTCGACCTGCAGCATGATCCGCTCGCTGCCGGTGTTGAGCGTGTCGTCGGCGTTGAGGGTGAACCGGGACAGCCGCAGGTGCCCCTTCCACCGGTCGAAGTCCGCCTGCGTTCCATTGGCCGGCGCGTCCCCGGCCGGGGTGCTCAGCGTCGGCGAGTAGTAGAGGTAGACGTACCGGTTGCTGGCGAAGTTGGGGTCGACGGCGACGCCCTGCAGACCCTCCTCGTCGTGCGTGTAGACCGAGAGGGTGCCGGCGACCTTGGTGTTCCCGGCCGCGTCGGTCACCCGTACGGTGCCGTTGCGGGCGGTATGGATCACCGAGCGGTTGGGCATGACGGCCAGGGACATGGCCTCGCCGAGCTCCGCCCCGCCGGTCGCCAGGGCGACCTGTTGGTAGTCGGCGGCGGGGATCACGGCCGCCTGGGCGGCCGACGGGGTGGCTGCTACGGCCAGGGTCACGCTCGCGGCGGCGGTGAGCGCCGCGACGAGTGCCCGGGGCCAGCGCCGGGGGTGAGCAGACATGATCGTCCTTTCTCGACGATCAGGGGCGGGGCGCGCGGGGGCACGCCCCGACCGGATGGTGGCGACGGTGGGGGTGGTGAAGAAGCGAGTCGGGTGATCAGCCGGTGACGAGGTCGAACTTCTCCCACTGGCCGATGGCGGCCCGGTTGGCGATCAGTGCGGCGGCACCCGCGTTCTCGGCGACGACGTACTGGTTGTTCACCAGCGCCCGGAAGCTGACCGTGCCGTCGGAGTTGCGGACGAGCTGGAACGTCTCCCAGGCGCCCACGGCGCCCCGGTTGGCGATCAGCGGGGCCGCTCCGGCGTTCTCCGCCGCGACGTACTGGCCGTTGGACTTGGCGCGCAGCGCCACGTTGCCGCCGCCGAGGTCGACCACGTCGAACCGCTCCGTGGTGCCGGCGGTGCCCTTGTTGGCGATCAGCGAGGTGCTGGCGTTCGGCGCGCTGACGTACTGGTTGTTGGCGCGGGCACGCAGGCTGGAGCCGGTGGGCGGCGGGGTGGTCGTGCGCGGCGTGCAGTCGGCCGACACGGCGCCCGCGGCAACTCGGATGCCGCCGAGCAGCATCCGGGTGAAGTTCGAATCGGTGTACGACGCCTCGGTGTGCCCGAGCCCGGTGTACCAGGCTTTTCCGCCGCCGTAGGCACGGCACCACGTGATCGGGTGGTCCCCCATGCTGCCGCCGCTGTAGGACGACTCGTCGAGGCTGGCCAGCACCCGCACGTTGGGCCGGGGGTTGGTGCGGTAGTTGTACCACTCGTCGCTACGGACCCAGGTGTCCGCCAGGTGGGCGGTCGACGGGTTCGAGCGGTCCTCGACCCGTACGGTGGCGGACTGGATCGCCGGGTGCGAGCTGAACCACGCCCCGACCAGCCCGCCGTACCACGGCCAGTCGTACTCGGTGTCGGCGGCGGCGTGGACGCCGACGTACCCGCCACCGGCGGCGATGTACGACTCGAACGCCGTCTGCTGGGTGGCGTTGAGGACGTCACCCGTCGTCGACAGGAAGATCACTGCCTGGTACTGCGCCAGGTTGGTGGTGGTGAACTGGGCCGCGTCCTCGGTCGTGGCCACGGTGAACCCGTTGGCGGCGCCGAGCTGCTGGATGGCGGCGATGCCGTTGGGGATGGACGAGTGGCGGAACCCGGCCGTCTTGCTGAACACCAGGACCTTGGTCAGCGGTGCTGCCGAGGCCGGGGCCGACGGGGCTACCAGGGTGGCCAGCAACACGGCTAGGCCGGCAATGAGTGCTAACGCACGGGAACGCATGCTCTGCTCCTCTGCTGAGCGTCGACCCGGGCGTGCACGCCGCTGATGTGGCGAGCCCGCCGAGGCCGGGTGGCGGTGGTACGGAGCCGGGCCGCCGATGCTCGGCTGAAGCGGTGCGGGGTGGTGCTGTGGAGCTGCCCGCCCACAGGTCGGATCACCTCGACCGTGTGGTGGGCGCATCGCTGCGCCGTGCGGAGTGCCCGTGCCGTGCTCCCCATCCGCCGAGGAGGAGAGCGCGGGGTCGCGGCCGACCGTGCCAGGAGACGGGGCTGGCGCGGTGACGAGGGCCGTCGGACCGGGCTGTGCTGGTCAGTTGCCGGTGCCGAAGCCTGAATGCATGGATTCTCCTCGCCGCGATGGCAGAGCCGACAAGACCGACCATCCGGTGTGGATGGTCGGGAGCGCATCGACTTACATCGCTGAGGCAGTTAACCTCCGATGTCTGTGCGCCGTCAAGCCCGGGTTTCCGGGTGTTGGGGCCGAGCTCGTTCCCGCCGCCGCGTAACCTCGGCACCATGCGGACAGCGCGCACTGCGAGGGGGCTCGGTGGCTGACGCCGACGACGTGCGGCGCCTGGCGCTGGCCCTGCCGCACGTGGTGGAGATTAAGAGTGACGGCTTCGACTTCCGCGTGGCCGACAAGGGTTTCGTGTGGTCCTATCCCGAGCGCCGGCCGGGGCAGCCACGTCTGATCCGCACCGACATCGCGGTGTTGTTCGTCGGCGACGAGGCCGAGAAGCAGGCGCTTCTGCTCGGTGAGCCCGACCTCTTCTTCACGACGCCCAGCTATGACGGCCTGCCCCTGGTGCTGCTGCGCCTGGCGGAGGTGGGCCTCGATCGCCTGCGCGAGTTGGTGACCGACGCCTGGCGGATGCGCGCGCCCGACGAGCTCGCGTAGAGCAACCGCGGATCGCGTGCGCGTCCCGTACCGCCTGCACCGCCCCCGCCCAAGGGGATTAACGCCGCGCAGGGTGGGAATTTCCGCCAGATCCGCGCGGAGAGGATGAGCCAGTGACCACGGTCGTCAGTCGCCAACGGTGGGTCGTCGACACGATGGCGATCGGCCAGAACGACCGTGTGTTGGAGGTCGGCTGCGGACGCGGCACCGTGGCCGCGATGATCAGCCAACAGCTCGCCTCCGGCAGGATCACCGCCATCGACCGGTCGGCCACCATGGCGCGCCTGACCCGCGAGCGCCTCGCCGGGTTCATCGAGGCCGGCACGGCAGACGTACGCCGCGACGCGATCGAGACGGTGGACCTCCCCGCGGCCAGCTTCGACAAGATCTTCGCCGTGAACCTCAGCCTCTTCTGGATCGGGGACATTTCCGCAGGCATCGAGCGGGTGAAGCAGTTACTCACTCCGGAAGGGCGGCTGTACGTCTTCGGCGAGCGACCATCCGCTGCCGAGGCGACCGCGATCGGCCAGAACGCGGAGGCGCTACTCCAGGCTCACGGCTTCACCACCGTACGGGCCAGCGCCACCGGTCGAGGAGGACGCGGTCGCGTGTGCGTGTCCGCCTCCACCAGCAATGCTGTCCTCGACAGGACGATCCGGCGGTGACTGTGAGCTCGACCCCTGGTGAACCCGTCGATCTTGCACTTTCTGCCGGGCAGATGTCGCGATTGCGGCAATAGTCCGGGCAGGAAGTGCAAGATCGACGAGGTTCGGCCCCGAGGTTCGGCGGGGCTCCGGCGCCGATCAGTGATCAGTGGCGGCCGACGAAGATGCCGATACCGTTGGCGACCGCCCGCTCCACGCCCCCGGAGGGGTTGTTGCGGGCGGTGGCCGTCGCCTGGCCCGGCTCCCGTACGGCGACGGTGGTCGAGCCGCCGCCGTCCAGGTTCACCGCGGCGTCCGCGCCGAGCGAGCGCATCAGGTCGGCCAGTTCAGCGATCGTGAAGCCGGCGCTGGCGGGGGCGAGGCCGGCCAACGCGACGAGGTAGACGGTCTTACCGTCGGGGCTGACGCCGGCCGCGGTACGCACCGCGGCGGTCTTGGCGTCCAGGCCGGCCAGCGGCGCACCGGCCCGCAGGATCGGCGCGCCGCCGACCGCGAACGTCAGCTTCGGCCTGCCCTCGGACACGAGCTTCTCGTCCACCTGCACGCGGTCGCCGACGACGAGGTCGTCGAGCGTGTCCGCGCCACCTTCCCGGCCCACCAGCACCTCGGCGTCGGAGGGGATCTCGCCCGCGCCGGGCGTCTGACCCACCGAGGTCACCATGCCGTGGCGGACGGTCACCTCGTAGGTGTGGGTGCTGCACGGGGCGTTGCGGTCGGTGTCGCTTCCGCACGTCGACCGGACCCGGGAGGCGGTGCCCCATGCGGAGGTGAACACGCCGACACCGTCGACCGGGAGCGCGTACTGGTTGAGGCCACTGAGGGCGATCGTGCCCTTCTTGCTGCGTACCTCACCGGTGAGGCTCAGAGTGTCGACGCGTGCCTTGCCGTTCACGCCCACACCGAACACGTCGCGGGTGGAGGTGCCGGGGGCGATCCCGGGGCCGAAGCGCTGCGCGGTCGGCACCGCGAACTTCAGGTCCTCGCCGTCGGCGATCTCCGGACCGGACGACGAACCGGTCGGCTCGACCCCGACGTGGGTCTCGCTGATGTTGAAGAAGTCCCCGTTCACGCCGCCGATGGCGCCCTGGTCCGTCGTCATGGCCGAGACGACCTTGCGCTGCGCGATGGTGTCGGGGTGCAGCAGGCCCAGGGAGACCTTGTTCTTGCGCAGGTCGGCGGTGAGCAGGTAGCCGACGGTGACGCCACGCGGCGTGTCCACCTGGAACGAGCCGTAGGTGACGCCCGGGGCGAGCTGCTCGGTCGAGGTGAAGGTGACCGGGGTGTCCGTCGCGGTGGCGGCGCGGGCGATGCCGGCCGGCGCCATGAGCGTGCTCAGCCCCGCGGTGAGCAGCAGCGCCAGACTCGGGCGGACGAGGTTCGATGCCCTCATTGCCGCTCCTTTCAAGGGTGCGGTTCCGGGTCTGCGCCCGGAGGGTCGAGCTGGCCCGACGTGGGCCGGGCCGGCGAAGATATTCCCGGCCAGCCGATCACCCGGGGGTGAACAATCGAGACGTACGACGTGAACCGTACGCACCATCTTGATCAACTGCCGATACTCGTCGTGGCGTCACATCCCGGTCGGCTCCGGCGCGTCGCCCGCCGGGTGCGCCAGGACGAACCGCTCGACGGCGGCGCCGCTGACCATGGCACAGAACTGCCGGTACCCGGCGTGCTCGCCCCAATGCGACAGAGCGAGTGGGCGGCCGGCGGGGAACACGCCATACCCCGGGTCCCACGGCGCCACGATGAACCTGCCCCCGTACCGGTCGTCACCGAGCTTGCGGGCCAGCGCCCGCAGCGCCTCGATCTGGTCGTGGCCGAGCGGTTCGACGTACCAGAGAACGGTGTATCCGTGCTCGAGGTTGTGGACGAGGGTCTCGATCGGCGGCCGGTCCCGGGTGGTGTAGAAGCGGCGGACGGTGGGGGCCGGCACCACGAAGTGTGGCCCGGACGACGGCGGGACCAGGTCGTACTGGATCCGGTTGACGTACGACTCGGCGGTGCCCGGCCCGACGTGCACGCCGGCGCCACGGATCGGGTCGGTCAGCTCCGGATCGCAGCCGGCCCGCTCGACGCCGACCCCGATCGCGGCGGCCGGCCGGTGTGCGGCCGGGTCGGCGTACGCGCGCACGAACGGGACGACGGCCACCACGAGCAGGACGGCACCGAGCGCGGTGGCCGTCGCGGCGATCCTCGGCCCGTACCCGGAGCGGGCCTCAGCCACGGTCCCCTCCCCCACCCCGTAGGTGCGCGGCGACCCACTCCAGCACGGCCTCGATGGCCGGCATCCCCCGGCCGGTGAGCGTTCCGGTACTGAGGGCGAGCACCGGCACGGGCGGCACGACGCCGTACCCGTCGGCTCGCAACTGCGCCACGTTGCGCTGCACGGCGGGGCGCTGCCACATCGCCGAGTTCATCGACGGCACCAGCACGACGGGTGCGGCGGCGGCCAGCACGCACGTGCCGACCAGATTGTCGGCGATTCCCAGGGCCGCCTTGGCCAGGGTGTTGGCGGTGGCCGGCATGACGAGCACCAGATCCGCCCATGTCGTCAGACTCAGGTGCGGCACCTCGGTCAACAGCTCCTCGTCGATCAGGGCCGGCTGCCCGGTGAGGAGCGTGAACGAACGGGCCGGGACGAAGCGGGCGGCGGCGGGGGTGAGCACGACCCGGACGTCGAGTCCCAACGCGTGTCGCATCACCATGATCGATTGCGGCAGGGTCAGGACGTCCGCGGAGCCGCAGGCGGCGACGAGGACCCGTCGCGCCGGGAACGGCCCCGGGTCGATGCCTGCGCGGTGGTCCGGCAGGGCGCCGGCGGTCACGGTACGGGTATCCACGGGTCGCCTCCTGAGCGAACGGGTTCGTCGTCGGTCAACTGGCACCGCACCAGGTCGGCGTAGACGCCCCCGGCGCGCAGCAGGTCGTCGTGCCGGCCACGCTCCACGATGCGGCCACCCGCGACGACGAGGATCTGGTCGGCGTTCCGGACGGTGCTCAACCGGTGGGCCACCACGATCCGAGTGCAGCGCAGTGCCGAGATGGCCTGGTCGACGCGTCGCTCGGTGGCCACGTCGAGGTGGCTGGTGGCCTCGTCGAGCAGGAGTACGGCGGGCTGACCCGCCACGGCCCGCGCGATGGACAGTCGCTGCCGCTGCCCGCCGGAGAGGGCCTGGCCCCGCTCGGCGACCTGGGTGTCGTACCCCATCGGCATGGCCGCGATGTCCTGGTCGATCGCGGCGATCTCGGCGGCCGCGCGGATCGCCGGCAGTCCCACGCCCGGGTGTACGAGGCTGATGTTGCGCCGGATGGAGTCCCGGAACAGGTAGCTCTCCTGCAGCACCACACCGAACTGGCGGCGCAGCGCGGTCGGATCGATGCGCGAGAGCGGCACCCCGTCGAACAGGATCTCCCCACCGGTGGGCCGGTAGAGGCCGGTCAGCAGCATGGCCAGGGTGCTCTTGCCGCTGCCCGACGGGCCCACCACGGCGACCTTCTCCCCCGGCGCGACGTCGAAGGAGACGTCCCGCAGCACCGGTGCCGCTCCCCCGTCGTAGCGGAAGCTCAGGCCGCGGACACTGATCCGGCCAGTGAGCCGGGGCGCGGGCAGGTCGGGGTCCCCGGTCGGTTCCGGCTGGGCGCCGAAGACGTCGCGCAGGCGTTGCAGGTGCGACACGACCGACTGGAGGACCTGGGCGCTGGCCACCAGGGAGGCCAGCGGGGTCAGCGCGGACAGCGCCAGCGCCTGCAGGCCGAGGGTCGCACCGAGGCCGGCGCCGTCGAAGAGTCGGCCGGTGCCGAGCCACAGCAGCGCCAGCGGCCCGGCGAGCTGAACGCTCGCGGTGATGTTGGCGACCGTGGCGGAGAGCCGGTTCTGGGCGACGTCCGCGTCCAGCGCCGTGGTGTAGCGGCGCAGCCAACCGTCGAAGACCTGCCGCTCGGCGCCCATCGACTTGACCGTCGCGATGCCCGACAGCGCCTCCATCAGCGCGCTCTCCGCGTCGGCCTGCACGGTGAGGTGCCGCTGGCTCAACCGCAGCAGCCGACCGTTGACCACCGCCACGGCCACCACCTGGGTGATGCCGATCGCGGCGGCGAGCCCCGCGAAGGCGAGGTCCTTGGCGAACAGCACGCCGAAGTACGCGACCACCAGCACGCCGTCGATGACCGCGGTCAGCACCTGGGTGGTGACCAACTCACGCAGCAGGATGCTGCTGGACAGCCGCTGCATCAGGTCGCCGCTGGCCCGTTGTTGGAAGAAGGCGTACGGCAGCCGCAGCAGATGCCCGAACAGCCGGGTCATCAGCGCGGCGTCCACCGTCGCCTGCAGCGTGACCAGGAGCCGGGACCGCAGGTACGCCACCCCGAACTGGGTGAGCACCAGTGCCGCGATGCCCAGCGCGAGGTACGGCATGAGCGCGGTCTCCCGGGCCGGCATGATCTGGTCGAAGGCGACTGTCGTGGCCAGTGGCAGTGCCAGCCCCAGCGCCTGGAGCACCAGCGAGACGCCGAACGCCGCGCGCAGCCGGGGCAGGAAGGGCCGCAGCAGGGGTCGGGCACGTCGCCACCTGGCCAGCGCACCGGGCCGGGTGGCCTCCGGTTCGGGCGCGGCCTGCGGGTCGCGGGTAAAGGTCAGCACCGTTGCGCTGAAGCCGGCGGCGAACTCGGCGGGCGTGAGTAGCCGACGCCCGAGCGCCGGGTCGACGAGCCGGATGCCTCGTGGGCCGACGTGTTCCACCACGACGAAGTGGGCGTCCTCCCAGTGCGCTATGGCCGGCAGGGGCAGTGCCCCGACCTGGCTGGCGTCGGCCCGGAACGCGCGACCACGCAACCCGAACCGCGGGGCCGCTGCCAGCACCGCCAGTGCGGTGACCCCGTCCCTCCCGACGTCCAGCCCTTCCCGCACGCGGGCCAGCGAGGCACGCGCGCCGTGCCGACGGGCGACCATGGCCAGGCAGGCGGCGCCGCAGTCGGCGTCGGTCATCTGCATGACCAGCGGCACCCGCCTCCGGCCCGGCCTCAGGCGGCCCACTGTCGCCCCCGCGGGTTGAGCCTGCCGGCGCGTCGCGTGTCGTCTGGTGACGCGTCGCGCGTGCCGGTGCGCCGCGCGTCCGCCGGTGGCGCCAGCAGCAGTACGGACGGCACCCGCTCGGGTGCGGCGAGCCGCAGCAGGGCGAGCCCGATCCCGGACAGGCCGGTCATCAGCTCGGGCGAGGCGAGCGCGGTCGGATTCGCGCAGCGCCAGCCGCCGGCGAGACCGTCCCGCAGCACCACCGCGGCGGGTGTGATCGCCCGCTCCGGGGCGGCGGCCAGCAGCAGGTCGAGATTGCCGAGGTCGCCGTGGCACAGCGAGTGGTTGCGGCCGAAGCCGGTGGCGAGGGTGGTGTCGACCGCCGTGGCGATCTCGGCGTCCAGCACCTCGTCGGCACCGAACGCGTCGCGGATGAGCAGCCGCGACAGGCCGATCCCCGGGGCGCCGTGGCACCACGTCACCGTGCTCTGCCCCGGGCGGCGCAGGTCGGCCCAGTTCGCCAGCGCCGGCCGGAAGAGGCTGCGGTCGTACGCCAGGGCACGGGCGGCGGCATCGGCGTACCCGGGGTCGCCGGTCGCCTGCCACGCCCAGGCCAACGCGGCCGCGATCCCGGCCGACCCGTGGGACAGTCCGCCGAGCGCGGCCGGTGCCTGGTGCGCGTAGCGGCCGGCTGCGACGCGTAGCCGTCCGGCGGCGGCGCGCACCACCGGCCCGAACCGCTCGGGGTCCAAGCCGGAGCGGGACACGGCGAGGATCGCACCGGCGTACCCGTCGACCAGGTCGGGGGCCTGCTCGGTGGCGGCCAGCGTGCCGAGCCGCGCCAGCGCCACGTCGACGACCGGCGCGAACCGACCGGTCTGCCACAGCGCACCGAGGTGACCGAAGGTGTAGAGCAGCCCCGCCCAGCCGGTGAACGCGCCGATCCGGTCGCCGGGGATCCGACGTTCGAGGACGCGGGCGGCGAGCCCGGCGGCGGCACGTTCGGCGACGTCGGTGAATCGCTGCTCACCGGCGAGGCCGCCGGCCTGGGCCAGGAAGAGGGCCACGCCCGCGACGCCGTCGTAGAGGTGCGGACCGAGCGGCGCCGGTGCCCAGCGGCCCGGTTCGGCGGCGCTGGGCATGAGCCCGAACCATGTCGGCTCGACCCCCGGGCCGGCGAGCCCGGCCACCATGTCCGCCACCTCGGTCGCGGCGGCCAGGTAGGCCGCCGGTGTCGCCGCCGGTGCCGGCGGTACGTCCGCCAGCCGCCAACGCACGCGCGCGTGGGGTGCGTCGGTGGCGTTCACCCGGGCGGCGAAGGCCGCCTCGATCAGCCAGCGCTGCCGGGCCAGGTCGGTGGCGTCGAG
Organism: Micromonospora sp. CPCC 205539; assembly: GCF_036906815.1. Lineage (NCBI taxonomy): Bacteria > Bacillati > Actinomycetota > Actinomycetes > Micromonosporales > Micromonosporaceae > Micromonospora > Micromonospora sp. CPCC 205539. Next base: position 139,679 of record NZ_JBAKHW010000001.1, read on the forward strand.
CCGGGCGAGCCGACGACGCGCCTCGGCGAGGCCGGACCGGGCCAGCAGTCCCGGCAGCCGCCGTCCCTGGCTGGTCCACAGGTCACAGGAGTCCACCCTGGTGGTGAACATCGGCACGTCGCGGCGCATCAGGTCAGCCCGTTCCGCGCCGACGGTGGCCGCCAGCAGCGGCAGTTCGGCCACTCCGGACCAGAGCCAGTCGTGCAGCCGGTCGGTGTTGAGGCCGTCCTGCAACGCGTCGGTGTGCAGGGCGGCGTCCCGAAGCCGCAGGTACGTACGGGTGGGACGGAGCACCACGCGGATCTCGTCGGCGGCGAACGCGGCGATCGGCCCGTCCGGGGCCAGCAACTCCTCGCGTACGGCGGTGAGCAGCCGGTACATCGCCTCGAAGCCGTCGACCACCTGCGACAGGTGCATGGCGACGTCGGTCACCGGTGGCGCTACCCCGGGATCGTGGGCTGCCCCCTCGGCGTGGTGGTGGCCGGGCGCGCACAGTCGCATCTCGTCGGTCCCCTCGGCCTGCCAGGCCGAGCAGTTGCAGCCGTCTCCGGCCGGTCCCGCCGCCTCGTCGGCGCGGGGCAACAGGCCGACCGCGAGCACCGAGTCGGCGATCACGTCTCCGCCACGGGCACTCGCGGACCGGACGACCGACGGGGTGAACACGGTCTCCAGGTCGACCAGGACGGGGTGCTCGCCGTGGACGAGCACGTTCTCCTGATGGCAGTCGGTGGCACCAACGGCCTGCAGCAGTGCCAGCATCGCCCCGAACCGGCGGGCGAAGCGGCGGTGCCCAGCCGAAGTGGCGGGGGCCCGGGTGTCGACGTACTCGGCCCAGCCGTGCTCGCCGCGCGGCAGGACGGTGAAGGTGTGCAGGTCGGCACCGCGCGCGTCGAGCCAGGCCAGCAGGTGCTGAAAGCGAGCCTCGACGGCGACCGGTCGTGGCTTGTAGACCAGCCGCAGCCCGCTGTCGAACGTCGCCACCAGCACCCGGCGGCCGTCGCGGTGCGGGTCGCCGGTCTCCTGGATGCCGGTCAGGCGACCGATCGGGGTGCCGGCGTGGAAGGTTGCGGCGAGCGTCGGGGCATCGGCGCAGAGCCGCTGCAGAAACTCGGTCGTGCGCTCCGCCCAGTTGTGGGTCAGCTCGTACGCCTGACGCGCCAGGACCGGGTAGTCGGCCAACAGGATCAGGGCAGTCTCGGGTGAGCTCAGTCGGCGGAAGAAGGCCGTGAAGCGCTCCTGCGGCGTCTCCCCCGCCGACGTGCCGCGTAACCGGTCGATGTTGAGTTCCAGGACGACGGCGCGGCTGAGGACCAACACCAGTTCGTCGAGCAGACCGGTCAGGCCCAGCCGGTCGGCGTCGGCGGGCAGCAGGTCGCCGGGGAGCTGGCCCGCCCGTCGCGCCACCCCGGCGCGTGCCTGCGCGACCAGGGGCGCCACCAGGGCGAGGCAGGCGTCCAACGGGCGGCCCGGCAGCAGCTCGGGTTCGATCGCCCCGCCAGCCTGGTCGGCGGGCTGTTGGCCGTAGCAGGCCAGCAGCCGGTGGATCCACTCCGGTGACCGGCCGAGGCGGGCGGCGAGCCGCTCCGGCGACTCATCCAGCAACGCGAGGAGCGTCTGCTCGTCGAGGCCTTCGGCGGCCAGCCGGCGCTGCCAGTCACCGTCGTCGGTGAACGCGCCGCCGGTACGCCAACGGGACAGCAGCCACCGCGCCCGCTCGCCGGGCCGAGAGTCCGTCGACACCGGCACGGCCAGCCGTTCCGTGATGGTCAGCGCGGCCAGGAGACGTTCCCCGGCGCGGGTGGTCAGATCGTCGTCGGCGCGGTGCGGATGTGCGGACATTCGGGGCTCCCGGTGCGGTTCAGATTCGGGCGGAACGACGGGGTCCGGGCCAGGCCCGGACCCCGTACGGGACCCGAGGGTCGGTCGTTCGGACTCAGCAGACGCAGTGGCAGCAGGCCGTGGTGTGGCCGGTGGTGGCGGCGGCGCCGCCGGCCACCGTCTCCAACTGGTCACGGTCGAGCTCGACCAGGCCGGCCGGGTGGGTCTGCTCGGCGTCGGGCGAGGCGGCGCGGCGGTACTCGTCCTTCCAGCTGCTGACGATGTCGGTGATGGACATTCGGAGCTCCCTTCACGATGACCGCCGGCCGGTCCGGCGGTCGCTGGCAGAAACAGCCTGGGTGTAAGGGGGGTGCCGGCACATGAGTAGCCGGTACCTCACCCCGGGCCGGTGCTGTCACCGTCGTGACAACCGAATCGGCGGGTCGGGGCGTCAGGTGTGCAGGCATGTCTGGAAGGCGACGGCACCACCCGTGGGGGTGTGTGAAGGTGGGGTCCGCGCCACCCAGACGACCGTGCACACGAGATCCGGCCGGTCGAGCGGATCGAGGACGGAGTTGGCGACCGGGCCCGGGGCGGGAACCCGGCCGGGCTGAAGGGGTTCCGTGTCTGCACCAGAGAGCTTCGTCGACGGTGACGGCGGGTGGCCGTTCGTCGGGAGGACGCGCGAACGGGACCGGGCGGTCGAGGCGCTCACCGCGCCGGCCGCTTCGGGGGTCGTGCTCACCGGCGATGCGGGGGTGGGAAAGAGCCGGCTGTTGGAGGCGGTGCTCGAGCAGGCGCTGCGACGGCAACACGTCGTACTGCGGGTCACCGCCACCCCCGGTTGGCGCGGCGTACCGTTCGGCGTGCTCGCGAGCCGACTGCCGCAACCGTCGGACGCGAGCGTGGCCGACGTCTTTCGGGACGTGGAGCGCCGACTGCGCGAGGTCGCTGCGGGCCGCGGCGTGGTGGTCGGGGTGGACGACCTCAACTGGTTGGACGACGCCTCGGGTGCGCTACTCGAACGTCTCGTGGCGGGCGGCACCGTGCGGGTGGTGGCGAGCGTACGGGGCGATGCCCTGGACGCCGCGCCGGTGGTGGCGATGCGGCGGTCCCGCGCGATCGACCGGGTGCACGTGCCGCCGCTGGACCCGGACGAGACCGCCCTGCTGGTCCGTGAGGGGCTCGGCGGCCCGGTCGACGGTCTGACCCTCGGCGCGCTGTGGCGGATCAGTCAGGGCAACCCGCTCTTCCTGCGCGAGGCGCTCCGGTGCGGGCTGCGCGACGGCGGCCTGGTCCAGCGCGACGGCATGTGGACGTGGCCGACCGAGTCGCTCTGCCCCACCCACCTGGCCGACCTCATCGAGCAGACCCTCGGCACGCTCACCCCGGAGGAGGCCGAGGCGCTGCAGTACGTCGCGCACGCCGAACCGGCGCCACTGGCCCTGATCGAGCGCACGGTGGACCCGCTCACCGCGGAGCGGCTCGAGGAACGGGGCCTCATCCGCCTGGTCCGGCATGGTGCGGCCGTGCTGGTGCAGACCGGTCACCCGCTGTACGCCGAGGTGGTCCGCAACCGCACCGGCGCGCTGCGTGCCCGCCGGCTGCGCCGGACCCTGGCCGAGGCGCTCGCGGCCGTGGACGGTGGCGGCACCGATGACCGGGCCCGGATAGCGGCCTGGCGCTGCGAGGCGGATCTGCCGGTCGACGCGGCCGACCTGCTGGCGGCCTCGGAGTACGCGCTACGCCGGCACGATGCGGTGCTGGCCGAACGCCTGGGCCGCCGGATCGACTCCGCGCGTGGCGACTGGCAGGTGGGCCGGGCGCTGGTCGCTCAGGGCCGCAGCGACGAGGCGGACGGGTACCTGGCCCGCGCGGCGGCCAACCTCACCGACCCCCGGGACCGCGCGGAGGCGACGGCGTTGCGGGCACTGAACATGTTCTGGGGTGGCCGGCGGCCCGACCGGGCCCGCGAGGTGCTGGACGCGGGCCGCCGTGAGCTACCCGTCGACGCGCAGTCCGGGCTGCTCGCCGCGGAGGTGGGGGTCGCGGCGTTCGGCGGCGACGCGAACGGCGCCCGGGCGTCCATGACGCGGTTGTCGGCCGACCGGCCCCGGGACCCCCTGCTGGCGACGGCCGTCGCGGCGCTGCTCCCGTACCTGCTGCTGTTCGATGGGCAGCCGGGGCGAGCGGTGCGCATGTTCGAGACCGGCGAGGTCGACATCCCGGAGACCTGGCCGACGATGCGGGCTGCGACGCAGGCCTGCCACGTGCAGTCCCTGCTCCTGTCCGGCCGGCTGCAGGAGGCCGAGCGGCTGGCTCAGCGCTACTACCAGGACGCGGTGGCCCGGGGCGCGGCGGACGCGGTCGGGCTGCTCGCCTTCTCCCGGGGCAAGTGCGCCTATCACGCCGGGCAGATGCGCCGGTCGATGCGCTGGCTGCACGAGGCGCGCACGCTCGTCGGCGAACGCACGCTGTTCCCGATCCGGGACTACGTGCTGTCGGCCAACGCGTACGTCGCGGCGCAGCTGGGTGAGCTGGCCGAGAGCCGCCGGCTGCTGCGGCAGCTCGTCGACGGCCATACGGAGGGCGACGGCGCGCACGCCGACGGACTGGTCGCCGTCGACGCTGAGCTGACCGCGGCTTGGCTGACCGCCGCCGAGGGGCATCCGGCCACGGCCGTCGCGACTCTGCGCGAGCTGCACGGGCGGGCCGGACAGGCGATGACCGTCTCGGTCGAGTGCCTGCACCTGCTCTCCCGCCTGGAGCCCGGCACCGGCACCGCGGAGCGGCTGGCGGCGGTCACGGCCGACTGTGACAGTCCCCTGTTCGAGCTCTGGTCCGGGTACGCGCACGCGCTCGCCGCCGACGACCCGGCCGCGTTGGAACGCGTCGGCACCGCGCTCGAGGCCAGCGGATACCTGACGCTCGGGCTGGAGGCGGTGGTCGCCGCCGAGGCTGCCTGCGGTCGCCGGGGCGATCAACGTCGGGCGAACCTGCTGGCCCGCCGGGCGGATCTGCTGCGGCAGCGGTGTGGCGGGTACTGGCCGCCGTTGAGCCCTCGGCCGACCGACCGGGACGGGCTCACCCCCCGGGAGCGCCAGATCTGCGAGCTGGCCTCGGCCGGGCGCGACAACGCGGCGATCGCGGCCGAGCTGGTGTTGTCGGTGCGCACGGTGGAGAACCACCTCCAGCGGGCGTACGTCAAGCTCGGTGTGCGGGGGCGCAGCGGGCTCACTCAGGCGATCGACGGACAACGGGCAGGCTGAAGCCCCGCACCCTGCGGGTCAGAGCGGCCAGTGCTGGGAGACCAGGTCGATGGCCGCACTGACCGCCGCCGCCAACGTGCCACCCACCGTGGCCAACGCGGCCAACGCCTCCAGCGAGGTCAACACCGGCCTACGGTCGGGCTGCCGCTGCGTCCGGGCCGCCTCGATGACCGCCACCTCTCGACCGGCCCGGTCCGGGTCCGCGAAGTCGGCGACGTGCTCCTTGAGGGTCCGCAGCAACTCGTCGAACCTCGCCGCGAGATCGCCCGGCCCGTTGTACTGAACGAACGTGGCGTGGTCGCTGGCCATCGCCTGCTGGCCGCCGAGGATGGTGTTGTGGAACACGGCGGAACGAGCCGGCTGATCCGGATCTGTCATCGGGACCTCCTAGTTGCGCTGGTCGAAGGCGACGTTGGAGCTGGCGAACGCCTGCTGACCACCGAAGATGTTGTTGACGTTGCCGAAGATGTTCTGCACCTCAGACGCGCGTTGCACCAGGTCGGCGGTGTCGAGGCCACGCTCGGTCAGGAACGCGACGACCGCTTCCAGCACCGCCCGCTCCAGCAGCTTGGTGTACTTCCACTCGTCGAGCAGTTGCAGGTGCTTGACCGCGGCCGGCTCCGCGACGAGCTGCCGCACACTGACCCGGGCCCCGTAGTCGTGGGTGCGGAACTGCGCGCTCGCCACGAGCGCGTCGGCCATCCTGGTCTTCATGCTCCACTGGTGCCGCAGCCGCCGGGCCAGCCGCCAGCCGCTGAGCACCGAGTCGGTCAGCATGGTCGGCAGCACGGCCCGCACGATCCGGGCCGTCGACTGCTCGGGGTGCAGCCGGTCGACCAGCGCGTACCGGGTCTGGATCGGCGGCATCACGGTCGTGACGAACTCGACGTAGAGCAGGCCGCCCTCGACCGCGACGTGGACGAACGCCGAGATGTCGATGCCGAGGCGCTGCTCCGGCAGCACCAGCCGACCGTCGGCGGTGTGCAGCGACTTGCCGGCGCCGCTGACCACGATCCGGTCGTAGTAGCGCAGCCCGCCCTGCGGATGCCGGATGATCGCCTCGATCACCTCGTCGGAGGCCCGACTGCGGGGAATGCCGGTCGCCGGGTCGAGCAGCGGGTCGCCCTGGTGGCGCACGCCGTCCGCGACGATGTGCGGCACCAGGGACAGACCGGGCACCCGGGCACCCGGCGGCAGCGGGTCCTCGCGCATCCGCCGGACCGCCGCCCGAACGTGTGCGGTCAGAGCCGAACCCAGCTCCGCCTGGTCGATCGGCGTCGCGCTCGTGTCGTCGGCCTGGCCGGTGGCACGGGCGCGGGCGTGCCGCACCGGGATCGCGTACGACCAGCCGTGCTCCGCCTTGCCACAGCCGAGGAAGGGGTCGCGTTCCTGGACGGTGATGTTGCCGTACTGGGCCCGGGCCACCATGGCGAGCCGGCGCGCCACCCGCTCGTTCGGCACCGATGGCAGGATTGGTGTGACCCCGGGTCGCAGCTCGTCGATCAGGATCTGGTGGGTCGTGCGCTCGAAGCGGGTCAGCACGGCCAGGGTCGCGATGGCGAGCAGGATGGCCGGCAGTCCCAGGAGCCCGAACACCCCGACCGCGACCTCGTCCCCGAACTCGCTCTGCCGCGCGGCGATCAGCGTTTCGCCACCACCGAAGCCGCCACCACCGCTCGGCCCTCCGGCGAGGCTCGGAAACCCGCCCATCAGCGGTGCGAACAGCGCTCCCCCGCCGCAGCAGAGCAGGACGGCGATGAGCGAGCCGAACAGCACGAGACGGACGCGCGGTGGGAGCTGGCGCAATTCGGGTGATCGGGCGGCCAGCACGGTGATCCCGAGTATCAGCCAGGCGACGGTGGCGAAAGTCGCGATCACCAGGCCGAGGAGGAGCAGGCCGAACAGGATGCCGTCGCGGACCAGGTAGCGGTGCCGCGCCCGGAAGCAGTGCCGGACGACCGCGTTGAGGTCGAAGCCGAACGAGGGTGCGACGGCGCGGCGTTCGTCCTCGATCACTTCCCTGATCACTGTTTCGGCGAACTCGAGGTCGATATAGGCCGCCCCGCACAGGTGCCGGGTGGTGTCGGACAGTTGGGGCGGCTCCTGGTAGGACGGGAAATCGAAATGCACAGCCGGCGGCTGGTCGGGTGCTGTCACGTCGCCTCTCCCAGCCCGCTAGATGTCTTTCGTCGTGCGGGAGGGCAACCCACACGAGCTGGCGATCGGGGTCCATCGGGCGAGAAATTCGCGCTTGGCGGCCTGCGCCTGCGCGGAGAGCTGGTTGCCCCGCCGCCAGTTCGCGTCGAGCGAGCAGCCCGAACTGATCGAGCGTTGCGCCCAGGCGGCGTAGGCGTCGTCCGCGTCCCCGGAGGACGTGAAGGCGGCGACCAGGTAGCTACGCATCGCCGGCCCGTCTTCGAGCGCGTCGACCATCAACGCCCTGGCCTGATCGCTCTGGGCGCGACGCTGCTGCGCCACGCCGGTCATGAGCCCAAGCGACTGCCTCAGGTTGCGGCACTCCCCCACCGCCGCGATGGCCGTGGCCAGGTCACCCCGTGAGGTGACCGACTCCGACAGCAGAGCGTCCACCATCCGGGCCTGTGCCAGCCGCCGGGCGGCCGGATCGTCGCTCGGCGTCGGCGTCGGGGTCTCCAGCTCGATTGCCGACGTCGAGGTCGCCTCGGGCGTCGGGGCCGTCTCGACCGTCGCCCCGTCGTCGTCGAGCGGTGTCTCCGAGGCGGTCACCGAGCCGGGAAGCGTCGCGGGCAGCGGCACGGTCACGCCCACCACGAGCGCCACCGCGACGGTCACCACCAGGGTGGGCAGAAGAAGTTGGCCGACCCGCGCCAGGTCGCCGGCACGCCCCGCGCCCTGGCTGGCGCGTGCCAACGTGTGCCCGGGTGTCTCGGGGACGCCCCGGACGGCGGTCACCACGTAGACGGCGATGACGAGCGCGCCGAGCAGGTAGTGCCACGGCTCGAGCCGACCCGGCACGAGGGACGCGTCCGGAGCACCCCGCACGACCGCGAGCAGGAGCACCACCAGCAGCCAGACGACCACCAGCACCGCGCACAGCAACAGATCCCACAGCGGCATCGGCGCCGCCGCGACTGGCCGCGGCGTCACGGGTGCAACGACCGGAAGACCCGGCGGTACGGGTGTCGGCGCCGGTGACTCCGGCACAACGGGAGGCACGTCCGCCGCTACCGATGGCTCCGGCGGGACGGGCGCCGCTACCGATGGCTCCGGCGGGACGGGTGCCGCCACCGATGGCTCCGGCGCAACGGGCGGTGGCGGCAGCGGAGGCTGGACCTGCGGGCCGACGACGGGGCCCGACAGGGCAGATCCGCAGCGCTGGCAGGTGGGGAGCGCCGCGTCAGTGTCGGCCCCGCAGGTGGCGCAACGCATCACTCACCGCCTTCCCCGACAGGCGTCGTCACGGCGGATCTTATCGATGGCTGCGATCCGCGACATCCCCGTTACGGGCTACCGGCGACGATCGCGGAAATCCGACAGTCCGCAGTGGAGCGGCGGAACGCTCTCCGGCCCTACGCACCGAGTCGGCCCCCACGGAACCTGCCCGTTCCACTCGCCCGCCCGCCCAGGCCCAGCCCAGCCCAGCCCAGCCCAGCCCCGGGTCACTGTGACGCGTCCTTTGCTCTGCTTCAATCCACGCAACACTGACGATGCAATGGTGTTGCGTATGTTGAAGCAGAGCAAAGGAGGGGAAGGCCGACCGGCGACCCCGAGTGGGGCCCCTGGGTGGTGGACGGCGACGACGCCGGGGGTCAGGAGCCCGGAGTGCCGGTGCTCTCGCGGCGGATCAGGCGGAACGGCGTCTGCACGGTGAGCGAGGCCGCGACCTCCGTACCCTCGATGCGGGCGACGAGGCGACGCACCGCGAGCCGGCCGATCTCCTCCTTGTCCGGTGCGATGGTCGTGAGTGTCGGTGAGCTGAACCGTCCCTCCTCGATGTCGTCGATGCCGACCACCGCGACGTCCTCGGGCACCCGGCACCCGGCCTCGGCCAGCGCTCGGAGGGCGCCGATGGCGATCAGGTCGTTGTAGGCGAACACGGCGTCCGGGGGGTCGGCCGAGGCGAGCAGGTCGCGCATGGTCCGCATGCCCTCGCGCCGGCTGAATTCGTCGGTTCGGGCGACGAGCTCGGGGCGGAACGGGAGGCCGGCCGAGGTAAGGGCCTCCCGGTAGCCGCGCATCCGCAGGTGCGCCGACTGCCGGTCACCGCTGGCTGCGCCGATGAACGCGATCCGGCGACGGCCGATCGCCACCAGGTGCTGGATCGCCGCGTGACTGGCGGCGACGTTGTCGATGGCGATGTGGTCGTGCGGCACGTCGTAGACGCCCTCGCCGATGAGCACGAGTGGGCTGTCGGCGGTGCGGGCCAGCACCTCGTCCCGGCCGATCCGCACCGGGCTGAAGATCAGGCCGTCGATGGTGTGCCGTCGCGAGCCGTCGAGGAGCAGCAGCTCGGCCTGCCGGTCCGCGGCCGTGTTCTCCATGACCAGTGTGTAGCCGTGCCCGGCGGCCTCCCGGATGGCGATCTCGGCGAGCTCGGCGAAGTAGGGGTTGTTCAGCTCGGGGATGGCCAGGGCGATCAGGCCGGTACGACCCCGGCGCAGGTGCCGGGCGCTGAGGTTGGGGCTGTACCCGAGTTCGTCGATCGCCTGCTGCACTCGTCGCCGGGTGTGCTCCCCCACCGGGCGGTACCCGTTGACGACGTTGGAGACCGTGGCCAGCGAGACGCCGGCGCGTTCGGCGATGTCCTTCAGACTGACGCCCATCCACCGGCCCTTCCGGGTGCCACCGGCAGGTGGCGAACAGTTGAGTACGCCGGCGAGAAGACAACCGGTAAAGGCATTGATGAACAAGGATTGACGGGACGTCCACCGTGCCTCTATAACGTTATACGGGTGGTGATGGATGTCAATACGATTGCCATCGTTCGCTGATGGAAATCCCGCCGACATCCGTCGATGACGTCCGTCGCTCGTCGAGTGACCACCCGATGCCCACCGCCAACGCGCTACGGGCCCAGCAGGACCGCCCGCGGCGACTCGTCCCCCGGAGACGGTATGACACGTCAGGTCCCCATCCGCCCCGCTCTGCCCCTGCTGCTGATCCTCGCCCTGGTCGCCAGCGTCCTCGCGACGCCGGCCGCGCAGGCACAGGCCGCACCGCCCAAGACGCCGCCCCTGACCACCCCCTGGACGAGCCAGGCGTTGACGGGCACGCCGCTGCCCGAGTACCCACGACCGCAGATGACCCGGCCGGACTGGCTCAACCTCAACGGTGAATGGCAACTCCGCCAGTCCGCGACCAACGACGCCCCGCAGTTCAACACGAACCTGCCCGAGCGGGTCAACGTGCCGTTCCCGGTGGAGAGCGCACTCTCCGGCATCCAGCGGGCCGCCAACGACAACCGCAACTACCTGTTCTACCGACGTACCGTCACCGTCCCGTCGAACTGGTCGGGCCGGCGCACCCTGCTGCACTTCGGCGCGGTGGACTGGCAGAGCACCGTCTGGGTCAACGGCGTCCAGGTCGGTGCGCACACCGGCGGCTACGACGCCTTCACCTTCGACGTGACGCCGCAGCTCAACGGCGGAACCAACGAGATCGTCGTCAAGGTGTGGGACCCGACCGACACCCGGCAGAACGGCAGCCTGCCCCTCATCGGCAAGCAGACCAAGACACCCGGCGGGATCTTCTACACCCCCAGCTCCGGCATCTGGCAGACCGTCTGGCTGGAGCCGGTGCCCGCCGCCTCGATCAGCAGCGTGGACGTCTACCCGAACCTCGCCACCAACACGTTGCGGGTCCGGGTCTTCACCCGGGGCAACGTCAGCGGCCACACCGTGCTGGCCGAGGCCCTGAACGGGACCACCGTGGTCGGCTCGGCCACCGGCGGCTTCACCGACTTCAGCGTGCCGGTGCCCAACGCCCGGCGCTGGTCACCCGACGACCCGTTCCTCTACAACCTCCGGGTCACCCTCCGCAACGCCAGCGGGGCGACCATCGACCGGACCACGCACTACTTCGGCATGCGGGAGATCACCACCGGCCTGGTGAACGGGGTGCTGCGGCCCAAGCTCAACGGCCAGTTCGTGTTCCAGGTCGGCACCCTCGACCAGGGCTTCTGGCCGGACGGGCTGTACACGGCACCGACTGACGCGGCGCTCGCCTTCGACCTGCAGAAGCACAAGGACCTCGGCTTCAACATGGTGCGCAAGCACATCAAGGTCGAGCCGCAGCGCTGGTTCTACCACGCCGACCGCCTCGGCCTGCTGGTCTGGCAGGACATCCCGTCGATGACCGCGCAGGACATCAACGCCACCGACGCCCAGCAGGCGCAGTTCGAGACCGAAGCCCGCGAGATCGTCGACGAGCACCGCAGCTCACCCGCCGTCGTCGTCTACACCCCGTACAACGAGGGTTGGGGTGAGCGTGCGCTGGCCGACACCCGCCGGGTGGCGCAGAACATCAAGAACCAGGACCCGACCCGCCTGGTCAACCCGCACAGCGGCCACAACTGCTGCCAGTCGCTCGGCGACCCCGGCAACGGCGACATCGACGACTGGCACGCCTACCTGGGACCGGACTCCCCCTCGCCGTCGAGCAGCCGGATCGCCGTGCTCGGCGAGTTCGGCGGCCTCGGCCTGCACACCCCGGGGCACGAGTACAGCCCGACCGGCAGCTTCTTCGCCTACGAGTGGCAGGCGAACTCGACCGTCCTCACCGACCGCTACGTGGGGCTCGTGCAGGGTGCCCAGAATCTGATGGTCGGCAAGGGGCTCAGCGCCTCGGTCTACACCGAGATCACCGACCTGGAAGGCGAGCTGAACGGCTTCGTCACCTACGACCGCCAGGTGATCAAGATGGACCAGGCCCGGGTCCGTGCCGTCAACACCGCACTGATCAACGCCTCGAAGGCCATCGGCAGCTCCACGCCCGTCACCCTGCCGGTCAACACCCGGCGTTCGTTGCAGGTGACCACACCCGGCTACACCAACAAGTACCTGCGCCACCAGAACAGCCTCGCCTACACCGAGGTCGTCGACGGGGCCAGCTCCGCGCTGCTCAAGAACGACGCGACGTACACGATCCGGCCCGGCCTCGCCGACGGGAGCTGCTACTCGTTCGAGTCGGTCAACTTCCCGGGGCAGTACCTACGGCACCAGGACTCCCGGGTCCGCAACTCGCCCAACGACGGGTCCGCGCTGCTGCGTGCCGACGCCACCTGGTGCGCCCGGGTGGGGCTGACCGGGAGCGCCGTGTCGCTGGAGTCGTACAACTTCCGCGGCAAGTACCTGCGCCACTACAACTCGGAGGTCTGGCTCAGCAACGGCACCGGCGGCGACGCGTGGAACACGCCGACGTTGTGGGCCGCCGACAGCACCTGGAACATCGCCGCACCCTGGGCGCCCTGACCGGTCGACCTCCGGGGCCAGTCACCGCTGGCCGGCCCCGGAGGCTTTCGGACCGTTGTTTCCCGAGCCTTGGAGGTCAACGTGGAGCGACGAACGCTGTTGCGCGGCGCGGTGGGTGTCGCGGGCGGTTTCGCCCTCGCCGGACAGGCGGTGACGGCCGGCTGGGCCGGTGGGACCGGCACCCCGGTCACGCTGGTCGGTGACACGTCCAGCGGCGGGCACTACTTCCCCTATCCGGCCGGTCTCACCCGCACACCCTTCCTGAAGCTGCCCAGCGGCAGCGTCCGCGCCGCCGGCTGGCTGGCCCAGCAGCTCGACCTGGACCGCACCGGCATCGCCGGGGCGTACGACGAGGTGTCGCACTTCCTGGTCCGCGCGGACAGCGGCTGGGTCAACCCGGCCCGGGGCGGCTGGGAGGAGGTGCCGTACTGGCTGCGTGGGCTGGCCGGTCTGGCCGGCGTCACCGGGAGCGCCGGGCTGCGCGCCAAGCTCAAGCTGTGGGTGGACGGCATCGTCGCCACCCAGCAGTCCGACGGATTCTTCGGGCCGGGGGCGCTGCGCACCTCGTTGGGCGGCGGGCCGGACTTCTGGCCGTACATGCCGATGTTGCAGGCGTTGCGGACCTACCAGGAGTACAGCGGGGACGCCCGGATCGTGCCGATGCTGACCCGCTTCCTGCGCTACCAGAACGCGTTCGGCGCGTCGGTCTTCAACCAGTCCTGGGGGCGGGTGCGCTGGGCGACGAACCTGGACAGCGTCTACTGGCTGTTCGCCCGCACCGGCGAGAATTTCCTGCTGACCCTCGCCGACAAGATCCATCAGTACAGCGCGAACTACGTGGACAACGTGCCGAGCTACCACAACGTCGACTTCGCGCAGGGCTTCACCGAGCCGGCGTACTACGCGCTGCGCGGTGACGCGACGCTGACCGGCGCCTCCTACCGCACGTACGCCACGATCCAGGGCACCTGGGGGCAGTTCGCTGGCGGCGGATTCGCCGGTGACGAGAACATCCGCACCGACCAACGCGACCCCCGCCAGGGCTTCGAGACCTGCGGGATCGTCGAGTACATGCAGAGCTTCGAGACGATGACGCGGTTCACCGGCGACCCGGGCTGGGCCGACGGTTGCGAGACCCTGGCCTTCAACTCGCTGCCCGCCGCGCTGGAGCCGACCGGCCACCGCAGCCTGCACTACATCGTCAGCGCCAACTCCGTGCAGCTCGACAACCGGCCCAAGACGCAGGGCCAGTTCCAGAACGGCTTCGCGATGCAGGCGTTCCTGCAGGGCGTCGACCAGTACCGGTGCTGCCCGCACAACTACGGGCAGGGCTGGCCGTACCTGACCGACAACCTCTGGCTGGCCACTGCCGACCGGGGCCTCGCGGCCGCGATGTACGCCCCGAGCACGGTCACCGCCCGAGTCGGCACCCCTGGCACGACGGTGACGCTGACCGAGCAGACGACCTACCCGTTCAGCAGCAGCGTGTCGATCCGCGTCGGCACACCGGCCGCGGTGGCGTTCCCGCTCTACCTGCGGATACCGGGCTGGTGCCCGAACCCGACGGTCACCGTCAACGGCGCGGCGGTGGCCGTCGTCGCCGGGCCCGCGTACATCCCGATCAACCGCACCTGGCGGGACGGCGACACGGTCGCCGTCACGCTGCCCGCCACCCCGCGCACGACCACCTGGGCGGGCAACGGTCGCTCCATCTCGGTCAGCAACGGCCCGCTGACCTACTCGCTGCGGATCGGGCAGAACTTCGTGCGGCGCAACGACCCGGCATCGACCTGGCCGGAGTGGTCCGTGCTGCCGACCTCGCCGTGGAACTACGGCCTGCTGCCCGGGACGTTCCAGGTGCAGGGGACCGGCGCCACCGGCAACCCGTTCACCCTCGACGGCGCCCCGCTGGCGATGACCGCGCAGGGCCGCGCCATCGCAAACTGGCAGGCCGACGGCGAGAACGTCGTCAGCACACTGCAACCGAGCCCGGTGGCCTCCACCGAACCGACCGAGACCCTCCGGTTGGTGCCGATGGGCGCGGCGTCCCTGCGGATCACCTCCTTCCCCACCATCGGCGGTGACCGGGACTGGCAGCTACCCGCGACCCCGTCGGCGTCGCACTGCTTCGCGGGCGACACCGTCACCGCGCTCAACAGCGGGTACGACCCGACCAGCTCGTACGACACGTCCCGGCCACGCTTCACCTGGTGGGACCACCTGGGCACGTCGGAGTGGACGCGGTACACCTTCGCCACGCCGGTGCGGGTCACCTCGGCCAGTGTCTACTGGTTCGACGACACGGGGCACGGCTCCTGCCGTACCCCGTTGAGCTGGCGTCTGGAGTTTCTGACGGACACCGGGGCCTGGCAGGCGGTGGCCCAGCCCAGCGGCTACGGCACCGCCGTCAACGCCTACCAGACGGTGCGGTTCACGCCGGTCACCACAACCGCACTGCGGCTGGTGGCGCAACTGCGGGCCGGCTACTCCGGCGGCATCCTCCAGTGGCGGGTCGCCGCCACCCCCGCCCCGGTCACCCCGGGCACCTGGTACCGGATCCAGAACCGGCACACCAGCAAGGTGCTCGCGGTCAGCGGCATGGCCACCACCGACAGCGCGAACATCGTGCAGTACGCCGACAACGGCACCGCCGACCACAACTGGCGGCTCGACCACACCGGCAACAACTGGTACGCGATCGTCAACCAGCACAGCGGGCTGCTGCTCGCCGTGCAGAACATGTCGCAGGCCAACAGCGCGAACGTGCAGCAGTACCACGACAACGGTAGCGCCGACCACTACTGGCAGCTCGCTGGCGACGGAGACGGCTGGTACCGCATCCGGAACCGCAACAGCGCAATGGTGCTCGGGGTCAGCGGGATGTCCACGGCCGACGGCGCGCAGGTCGTCCAGTACGAGGACAACGGCACCGCCGACCACCAGTGGAGGCTGCTTCGGTGACCCGAGCGGCTGTTTCGTGTCGGACGGCGGGGCTAACGTGCCGACGTGGACAGGGAGTTCTTGCAGCGGTGGAGCCGGGAATGGGTGGTCGCGCACGATCCGGAGCGCGACCGCCCATTGGACGACGAGACGCGCGGCGGTTGGCTGGGGTTCCCTCCGGCGACTCCAGGCCAGATCGCCGACGCGGAGGAACGTCTGGGCCGCAGGCTTCCGCCCTCGCTGCGCGCGTTCCTGCTGATCACCGACGGATGGAAGGACGCCGGAGCCTTCATCTACCGGCTGGCCGGCACTGCGGAGTTGGACTGGCTCCGCGACACCAGCGACGCCCACTGGGCCGAGGCGTACCCGGACGAGGTGCTGGGGCGATCGCTGCGGCTCTCACTCGCCGGCGACTCGTCGGTCCTCTTCCTCGACCCGCTCGACGTCGGTGAGGACGGCGAGTGGGCGGCGTACCGGCTCGCGTCCTGGTCGGGTGTCGGTCCGGAGCGTTACGACTCGTTCGCGGATCTGATGTTCGACCTGTACGCGCGCTTCCACGCCCTTCGCCAACCGCCGGGCGAGACCCGCGACCGGTGGGACGCGGAGGTGGAGCAGGCGCGTGCCGCAGCCCTGGAGGGCGAGATCGACGGACCGATGACGGTCCTCACGGCGGCAGATCGGTTCGGCCGGGAGCGGGCCCGGCTGCTGCTCTTCCAGCTGCACGCCATGCAGGGCGACTGGTACAAGGTGCCGTTGTCGCACCTCTTCCTGGCAGACCTGAGCATCGTCGACGACCCGCTCTTCGAGGCCGAGTTGCTGCCACTGCTCTTCGCGGAGGGCAGGCTCACCCACCGCGGCGGCCAGTTCACCCTCAACCGCCTGCGAGAGGTCCCCCAGGCTCGGCCGAAGATCGAGGAGTACCAGGCCCGCCGCGCCGCGCCCGGTTTCTGCCAGACGTTCGACAATCCGGAGTTCGACACCCAGGTCCGCGAGATCGTGGCGGATCTGGCCGCCGGCACCCTCGACGACGCCTGGCCCCGACTGCGCGCGGCCATGTCGGCGTGGCACCCGGTCAGCGCCGGGCACATCGCGCCGGTCGTCCTGTTCACCGACCCGCTGCTGGCGGCGATGATCACTCCGACCCGGGGCCGCGAGCTCCTGCGAATCCCCCGAGGTTGACGCCCTCGGTTGCCCGTGCGCTGGGTGCCTCCTCCGCAATTCCCTACTTAACCGGTATGTGTTGTAGGTCTCTAGTCCTGGATTTCCGCGGTCCGCCTGTCAGAGCATGGTCGGGTGCGACCGGCAAACGGTCGTCATCAATCGGAACGTGGCCGAAAGGGGTCAGCGTGGGCGGGAAGTGTTGCCGGGAGCGCTGAGCGGCCCGGTCCACCCACCCCAGCCCCGTAAGGAAGCCCCGTGTCCACCGACACCCATCTCGCACCGCCGGCGCCGGCCCGACCACCGAGCCTGGCCCGCAGGAACGGTGCCCGCGACTTCGGGCGCCGCCTGATCGCCGACCGCTGGGCGGCGGCTGGCGCCGGGGCCGTGCTGTTCTTCCTCGTCGTCGCGGCCGCCGCGCCGGTGCTCTGCGCGATCGCGGGCCAGGACCCCTACACGTACGACCTCGACGCGCTGTCTGAGTCCGGCGTACCGCGGGGCTTCGGCGGCGGCATCAGCGCCGAGCACTGGTTCGGAGTGGAGCCGATGACCGGGCGCGACCTGTTCGCGATCGTGGTCCACGGCAGCCGCACCTCGATCCTGGTCGGCGCAGGGGCGACCGCCGTCTCGGTGCTGCTCGGCGTTGTCCTCGGCATCACCGCCGGCTTCTACGGCGGCTGGTACGACCGCGTCGTCACCCGCATCGTCGACGTCCTGCTCGGCTTTCCGTACCTGATCTTCGTGATCGCACTCGGTGCGATTGCCCCCACCAGCCTTCCGAAGCCGTTGCTGCTCGTCGGCGTCCTCGCGATCTTCGGCTGGCCCTCGATCGCCCGGGTCGTCCGCAGTCAGACGTTGGCGCTGAAACGACGGACCTTCGTGGTCGCCTCCGCCGCCCTCGGCGCCGGCGGATGGCACCTGCTCGTCCGGCAACTGCTCCCCAACCTGACCGCCACGATCATCGTGTACGCCACCATCACGATCCCGTCGATGATCGGCGCCGAGGCCGCGCTCTCCTTCCTCGGCGTCGGGGTGCCACCGCCGACACCCGCGTGGGGCCGTTCGATCGGCGAGGCCATCGCCTGGGTGCAGACCGACCCGATGTTCCTCGTCTTTCCCGGCGCGGCGCTGTTCCTCGCCACGCTCGGCTTCAACCTGCTGGGCGACGGCCTGCGCGACGCGTTCGACCCGAAGACACGGGGGCTGCGGCGATGAGGATCCTCCGTCTGGTTTCCGGGCGCCTGCTCAGCATGGTTGGCACGCTGCTCGTGATCAGCCTGCTCACGTACCTCGTCTTCGTCCTGCTCCCCAGCGATCCGGCGCAGCTGTCCTGCGGGCGGCCCTGCACCCCGGAGCGGCTCGCCGACGCGCGGGCCTTCATGGGGTACGACCAGCCCTGGCTGCAGCAGTACCTCGCCTTCCTCGGAGGGCTCTTCGGCGGCCGCACCTTCGGCTCCGGGGCCGCCGCGGTGCACTGCGCGGCACCCTGCTTCGGTTACTCGTTCCAACTGAACGAATCGGTCACTCAGCTCATCCTGGACCGCATCCCGGTCACCTTCTCGATCGCCATCGGTGCCGCCGTGCTCTGGCTGATCCTCGGCGTCGGGGCCGGCGTCGTCTCGGCCGTCCGACGCGGAACCGCGATCGACCGGGTGGCGATGACGTTCTCGACCGTCGGCGTCTCCGCGCCGAGTTATCTGGTCGGGTTGCTCGGCATCCTGCTGTTCGGCTTCACGCTCAACATGGTGCCTGTCAACGGGTACGTGCCGCTGACCGAGGACCCGGTGGGGTGGTTGTGGCACCTCGTCCTGCCCTGGTGCGTACTCGCTCTGATCTCCGCGGCGGTCTACGCCCGGCTGACCCGGGGCCAGATGCTCGAGGTGCTCGGCGAGGACTACATCCGCACGGCCCGGGCCAAGGGACTGCGCGAACGCAAGGTCGTCGGCCGGCACGCCCTGCGCAACGTTCTCATTCCGGTGGTCACCGTGTTCGGGATCGACCTCGGATCGCTGCTCGGTGGCGCGGTCATCACCGAGCGGGTCTTCAGCATGCCCGGCCTGGGCGCCCTGTTGCTCGACGCGGTCGGCAACGTCGACCTCCCGCTGATCGTCGGGGTCACCCTCTTCTCCGCGTTCCTCATCATTCTCGCGAATTTCCTCGTGGACCTGGCCTACGGCGTCCTGGACCCGAGGGTGGCGCGTTAGTGCGCCTGACAACGAAAGGTAAGGCACCGATGAAGAGATACAGCGCGCTCGCGCTGGCGGTCGTTCTCGCCCTCGCCGGCTGCAACGCGAACCCGGACGAAAAGCCGGACGCCGGCGGATCGACCGGCGGCACCGAGAAGGGCGGAACGCTGACGATCCTCAGCGCGTCCAGCGACATCACCTTCGACCCCGCCAAGAGCCAGAACCTGGCGATCACCACCCTGGGGCTGGTGCTGCGCCGACTCACGACCTGGGACGTCCAGCCGGGCAAGCCGGCGCAGGTCGTGCCCGACCTGGCCACCAACACCGGCAAGACCACTGACGGCGGCAAGACCTGGACCTACACGCTGAAGGACGGGCTCAAGTACGCCGACGGCGCGGCGATCACCGCGGCCGACATCAAGTACGGCATCGAGCGCTCCTTCGCGCCCGAACTCTCCGGTGGTCTCGGCTACCACAAGAGCCTGCTGGTGGGCGGCACGGAGTACAAGGGCCCGTACTCCGGAGCCAACCTGGCCTCGGTCGAGACCCCGGACGCGAAGACCATCACCTTCCACCTCAAGACGGCGTACGGCGACTGGCCGTGGATCGCTTCCATGCCGGCGTTCACCCCCGTGCCGAAGGCGAAGGACGACCCGAAGAAATACACCCAGAACCCGGTCGCCTCCGGCCCGTACCAGATCGAGTCGTACCAGCAGGGCGTCGCGGTCAAGCTCTCCCGCAACCCGAACTGGGACGCCGCCACCGACCAGGTCCGCACCGCCGGGCCCGACCACGTCGTCTTCCAGCTCGGCCAGGACACCACGGTCCAGGCGCAGCGACTCATCACCGACTCGGGCGACGACCGCTCGGCCTTCGGCGCCGGCTTCGTGCCGCCGGCTCAGCTCGTGCAGATCGAGCAGAACGCCAGCGCGAAGCAGCGGCTGGTCACGTCGGACGCGGGAGCGCTGTCGTACCTGGCGATCAACACCCAGCGAGGGCCGTTGAAGGACCTCAAGGTCCGCCAGGCCATCCAGTACGCCGTGGACAAGCGCGCCTACCAGGTCGCCTCCGGCGGCGCCATCGGCGGCGACCTGGCCAGCACGCTGATCACCCCGGGCATCGCCGGGCGGGTCGACTACGACCTCTACCCCGCAGACCCGTCGGGCGACGTCGCCAAGGCCAAGCAGTTGCTCACCGAGGCCGGTCAGACGAGCCTGAAGCTCACGCTGCTGTCCGAGAACAGCCAGCCGGACCTCGCCAAGGCCCAGGCGATCCAGCAGGGGCTCCAGCGGGTCGGCCTCACGGTGACCATCAAGCCGGTGGACGAGGACGCCTGGACGGCCGAGGTCACCGGTGACAAGGGTGACTACGACCTGACCGTCTCCAGCTGGCAGCCGGACTTCCCCAGCGCGAACGGCAACATCCAGCCGCTCTTCGCGTCCAGCGAGATCGGCGGCGGGGGCTACAACATGGCGCGCTACTCGCAGCCCGAGGTCGACAAGCTGATCGAGCAGGCCACTGCCGAAATCGACCCGGCGAAGGCGCAGGCCCTGTGGGCACAGGCGGACAAGCGCATCCTGCAGGACGCGCCGGTCGTGCCACTGACCTACACGAAGAACTCGTTCCTGCACGGCTCGAAGGTGCAGAACTTCTTCGTGCCCGCCTTCCCGGCGTACCCCAACTACCTGAAGGTATCGCTGAAGCAGGGATGACGGTCTCCCCCTCGGAGCCACGCCTCGCGACCGCCACCCGGTCACCGCTGCTCGCGGTGGCCGGGCTGGCCGTCTCGTTCGAGGTGGATGGCGAGACGCACACAGCGGTCCGCGACGCGTCCTTCGACCTGCACGGTGGGCGGGTGCTCGCCCTGGTCGGCGAGTCCGGATCGGGCAAGAGTGTCACCGCGATGGCCACCCTCGGCCTGCTGCCGGCCACCGCCCGGGTCAGCGGCAGCATCACCCTGGCAGGCACCCAGCTGATCGGTGCGGAGCCACGCCTGCTGCGCGACGTACGCGGCGGCCGGATCGGCACGATCTTCCAGGAGCCGATGACCGCGCTCAACCCGGTCTTCACCATCGGCGACCAGGTCGCCGAGGCGATCCGAGCCCACCGTACGGTGACTCGTGGCGCCGCTGCCGCCCGCGTCCTGGAACTGCTCGCCACCGTCGGCCTGGACGACCCCACCAGGGTTGCGCGGTCGTACCCGCACGAACTCTCCGGCGGCCAGCTCCAGCGGGCGATGATCGCGATGGCCATCAGCTGCGACCCGGTGCTGCTCATCGCCGACGAGCCGACCACCGCGCTGGACGTTACCGTCCAGGCCGGCATCCTCGACCTGCTGCGTGACCTGCGTAGCCGGCTCGACATGGCGGTCCTGCTCATCACCCACGACATGGGCGTGGTGGCCGACGTCGCCGACGAGGTGGTGGTGCTGCGCGACGGCCAGATCGTCGAGCAGGCCGCCGCCGCGCAGCTCTTCAGCGCCCCGCAGCACGAGTACACCCAGGCGTTGCTGCGCGCCGTACCGAGGTTGCCCGAGCTGCGGCTGGCCGAGCCCGAGCCGACCACGCCGGAGCCGGTCGCACCTCCCGCGCCCGATTCGACCGTGCTGCTGCGCAACGTCGTCGTCGAGTACCCCGGACGCCGGCGCGGCCAATCCGTCCGGGCGGTCGACGACGTCTCGCTGCACATCAACCCGGGCGAGGTGGTCGCGCTGGTCGGCGAGTCCGGCTCCGGGAAGTCCACCCTCGGCCGCGCGCTGGCCGGCCTCGTACCGGTGGCCGCGGGCACGGTGACCGTCGCCGGCATCGATGTGGGGCGCGCCGCCCGGCGTGCCTTCCACGGCCGAGACCTGCGGGACTTCCGCTCCCGGCTCGGCATCGTCTTCCAGGATCCGGCGTCGTCGCTGAATCCCCGGCGGACGATCGGCGCCAGCATCGCCGAGCCCCTGGCGCTTCACACCGACCTGCGTCCGGACGCGCAGCGTCGCCGCGTCGACGAACTGCTGGAAGCGGTCGAGCTGCCCACGCGCCTGCGCGACCGCCACCCGCACGAGATGTCCGGTGGGCAGCGGCAGCGGGTGGCGATCGCGCGCGCCATCGCGCTCGATCCGGCGCTGCTGATCGCGGACGAGCCGACCAGCGCCTTGGACGTCTCGGTGCAGGCGCGAATCCTGGAGCTGCTCCGGTCGGTGCAGCTACGGTTCGGCTTCTCGTGCCTGTTCATCAGCCATGACCTGGCGGTGGTCGAGCAGCTCGCCGACCGCGTAGCGGTGCTGCACCGGGGACGGGTCGTGGAAGAGGGGCCGGCGGCGACGGTGCTGCGGGCGCCCCGGCACCCGTACACCTCTCGGTTGTTGGCGGCGGCGCCGGTCGCCGATCCCACTCAGCAGGCTCTGCGACGGGAGGCGTGGCGTCAGCTCACAGGGTCGTCTCCCCGGTGAGGCCGAAGAAGTCGTGCCACTTCGCGCCACCCGCGAACGCCGTTCCGGTCGACAGGCCGACGTAGATGTCGTTGGTGCTGCCCTTGGTGAACACGATGATGTCGGCCCTGCCATCCCCGTCGACGTCACCGAGATAGGGGAACTCGCCCGCCGTGCAGAAGAAGTCGTTCCACTTCACAGTGGTGCCGACGAACGAGGTGCCGTTGGACAGCGCCGCGTAGACGTCGGCGTCGGCGTTACAGGTGAACGTCACGATGTCGGCCCTGCCGTCGCCGTTGATGTCGCCCACCCGTGGCTGTTCCGAGCCGACCGCGAAGAGGTCGTGCCACAGCGCGCTCGCCCCGAACGACGAGCCCGTCGACCGGGCCACGTGAACGTCCGCGGCTGTTCCCTGGGTGAAGACGATGATGTCCGCCCTGCCGTCGCCGTCGGCGTCGGCCACCGCCGGGTACTCGCCAGCCAGTGCGAAGAAGTCGTGCCATTTGGTGGCCGGGGCGAACGACGACCCGGTCGACAACGACACGTGGACGTCGGCGTTCGCGTCGTGGCTGAAGCTGACGATGTCGTCGCGGCCATCGCCGTTCACGTCGCCGACCGCTGGCACCTCGCCGCCCGGGGAGAAGGAATCGCTCCATCTGGCGCCGGCGGCGAATCCTGTGCCGGTGGAAAGGCCGACGTAGACGTCGCTGGTGGTGCCCTTGCTGAACGTGATGATGTCGTCCCTGCCGTCACCGTTGACGTCGCCGGTCGACTGCTGCTCGCCGTCCAGGCCGAAGAAGTCGTTCCACTTCTGGCTGGTGCCGGTGAAGCCCGTACCGGTCGATGTCGCGGCGTACACGTCGGCCAGCGAACCCTTGGTGAACGTGACGACGTCGGCCTTACCATCGCCGTTGAAGTCGGTCGATGAGCCCGCGTGGTACTCGATGCCGCTCGGCGGGGGTGGCGGCGTGCTGCCCGGAGTGCCGATGATGAGGCTCTTCAGGTAGCGGGCGCCAGCCTGGCTGATTCCGGTGCTGCGGTAGAGACCGGTCTTGAGGTAACTCGACTGCCCGGAATAGAGGGTGCCCGCGCCACGGGGATGCTCACCGAAGACGGTCTGTGTCCCGTTGTGCCAGGCATCCATGGTGGCCACGCTGGCGTTGGTGGAGAACTTCACCCGTACCGTGATGGTCGTTGCCTGTCCGACCACGGCGTCGCCGATGTCGTAGGACCAGGCCCCGTTGTTGCCGTCGAGGTAGTACTTACCGTGACCGATCTTGATTTCGATCGGCGGGGACCCGGTGGAGTTGTTCTTGAATTGCATCACCACCTGCCAGTCGTTCGTCGTCGTCGGGAAGCCGACCGGCAGGTAGTCGGTGAACCGGACGATGTAGGTCTGACCTTCGGTGATGTTCTGGGCTGCTGCCGGCTGCGACTCGTTGCGTTGCTGCCCGCCGGCCAGGTAGAACCGGGCGGCCCTGCCCTGGCCGTCGGGTGACGGCTGAACCGTCGGCCGGCTCACGACGCCCTGGGGCTGGTCGTTCCACGGGGTGTCGAGCCAGCCGGACCACCCGTTGCTGAAGTCGGTGGACCAGAGGATGTTCATGCCCGGCTCGGGCGCGGCCGATGCCGGACCACTTGCAATGGTCGTGCTGGTCAGGGCCAATGCGACCACCACGAGCGCGCGGCGTAGTGAGGTGCTCACGTGGGACCCTCCATCCTGCTGCCCGGCGAAAAGTTCCACCCGAGTAGACCATCGATGAAGATGAATAACAACGTGGTGGGGCGGTCGCGGACCCGGATCACTCGGCCCGTGTCTGGTAGGCGGCTCGGCTGGCCTCGATGTGGGGGACGTGCTCGATGGCCCAGCCGGCGAGGGCCAGCGCGGGCGGGATGAGGCTCTTACCGGTGGGCTCGCCATCGCGGCGGCGATCGGCCTCGTCCTCATCTAGGCCCCTCACCCCCCGGGTCGCGCCGATCATGGAGTTGTGGTGGGAAGCGAATGCGACGAGGCATCCCCACTCAGGCACCACAACTCCATGATCGAATCAGCGAGACGGTCGGAGCGCCGTCAGGCTGGCACGTGGCCGGCCGTCCAGCAGGCCGAGTGGCTGTGGCAGGCGACGTACGCCGTCAGCGCCTCGTGCAGAGCGGCCCGCCGCGTGGCCGGAAGCCCCGCCGCGATGTTGTTGAGCTGGTGGGGGTCGGCGGTCCGGTCGTAGTACTCCCGCTCGCCGTTCGAATACTCGACGTAGGTGTAGGTCGCGGTCCGCAGAGCCTCGTACGTGACGGGGCTGCCGTTGCGCCGGTCCTGGGCGTCGGGGTCGTCGGCCGCCTGGTTGGGCCCGTGGTGCTCGATCAGCGCCCCGGTACGCCAGTTCGGCGCCGGTTCGCCCTGCGCGAGGGGGAGCAGGTTACGCCCGTCGACGTGCGTACCGACGTCGGCAGCGCCGATGCGCTGGAAGGTCGGCGCCAGGTCGATGTTCTGCACGATCTCGGCGCGCTGCGATCCGGCGACGACACCCGGCCCGGCGACGACGAGCGGGACCCGTACGTCGGTGTCGAAGGCGGTCTGCTTGCCGCCGGTGAGCCGGTACTCGCCCATGTGGAAGCCGTTGTCCGAGCTGAACACCACGTAGGTGTTGTCGGCGATTCCGCTCGCGGTGAGCTGGGCGCGCAGGTTGCCGATCAGTCGGTCGACGGCCTGCACGGACTGGGCGCGCTTGCGGAAGTTCTTGTCCAGCGTGCTCTTCTCCTGCGCGGTCAGCGGCCCGTTGCCGGCCAGCCACGACGGCGGGTTGGCGGGCAGCCGGTCGTACGCCGGGGTGCGCGGGGCGGTCAACCCTGGGAAGTCGTCGAGGTCCTGGTTGGCCGGTGTGAACGGGCTGTGCGGGGCGAAGGTCGAGACCTCCAGCAGGAACGGCGTGTTGGCGGCCGCGGAGCGCTGGATGAAGTCCTTGCCCTTACGGGACAGCACGTTGGTCAGGTAGTCGGCCGGCGCGTCGCCGTAGTGGACGATGGTGTGGTTCTCGTTGAGGTCGTAGTTGTACTCCGGGTACCCGTTGCCGGCCACGTACCACTCGGACCAGCCGGGTGGGACGTACGGCGACGAGCCGCCCTGGGTGTCCGCTGGCAGGTAACCATTGAGGTACTTGCCCATGAATCCGGTGCGGTAGCCCTTGTCCTGCAGCACGGTCGCAAAGGTTCGGTTCTCGTTGCCGCGCCCCTTGAAGACCGCGAATCCGCCGTCGTCTCCACCGTTGGTGAACACTCCGGTGTCGTGCGGGAACTGGCCGGTGAGGATGGACGAGCGGGACGGGCAGCACAGCGAGTCGGTCACCGTGTAGTTGGTGAAGGTGGCCCCCTCGGTCTGCAGTTGTCGCACCTGCGGCAGGTACTGCACGAGGTTCCACGCGAGGTCGTCGACGAGCACGAAGATGATGTTGGGTGTGGTGGCGGTGGACGCCGGGGCGGGCTCGGCGCCGCGCGCCGGTGTCCACGCCGCGAGCAGCGCCAGCCCGGCCACGACGGTGGTGGCCAGGAGGCGTCGGTGAGTGATAGCCATGCCGCCGAGCCTGACCGAGATTTGTCAGCATCTATTGAACAAGTGATGATGATCCGATCAATGCCACGGCCGGCACGACCACCGACGCGGTCACGGGCGAGCGGTCGCTAGCGTGTGGCGGTGCCGTTGACGTTCCCCTCACACGCCGCGTTGCCGCTGCCGCTCAAACTGTGGCGGCCGCGCTGGTTCGACGGTGTCGCTCTCGTCGTCGGGGCGGGCGCACCCGATCTGGCGTACGCCCTCGACGGAAGCGGTCTGGCCGTGTACCAACTGGCGCACCGGCCGGTCGGGCTGGTCCTGTTCTGCCTGCCGGTGACCCTGGCGTGCGGGGCGCTCGTGCGCTGGGCCGCGCCGACCATCGCCGTGCACCTGCCGACGCGACCGGTCATGCTGGCGCTGCGGGACTACGGCGTACTGGGCGCGTCCCGGCCCGCCCTGGCGGTGAGCGCCATCTCGGCAGTGTTCGCGGCGGCGACCCATCAGGTGTGGGACCAGGTGACCAACCGAGTGCCGGTGTGGGACTGGGCGTCAACCGTGTTCGGCCTGGTGGGCGCGGTCGCCCTCGCCGCGCACATCGGGCGTCGGCGGCTGCTGCGAAGCTGGCACGGTGACCCGCCCGGCCTTCCGGCGAGGCCGCGCCTGTTCTGGAGCGTCGTCACCGTGACCGTTGCCGTCGGAGGTCTGGTCGCCGCGCACCTGCCCGGCGCCTTCCTGCCGCACACGAGTGGGGCGCGGTTGATCGGAGCGGTGGCGCTCGGACTGCTGGCCGCCGCGGGCGCGCTCAGGGTCGTGGGCGGTCGGGATGCGTCCGCTGACTGCGGATTCCGGCGAGGATGAGGTCGGCGAGCTTGCCGATCACTTGGCCGCGTGCCGTTGGCGGCAGCCGCCGCAGTGCGGCGATGGCCAGCAGGCCGGCCCGGACATCGTCCGCGTCGACGCCGTCGCGGACCGTGCCTGCGGCCCGAGCGCGGGCGACCAGCACGTTCAACGCCTGGGTGTGTTCCCGGCGCTCCTGCTGGAAGGCGGCGCTCAGGTCGCCGGATCCCAGCAGCGCCTCGTTGAGTGCCTGGTCGTGGATCTGCCGGTCGGCGAACTCGAGGACCGTGGTGGACAGCGCTCGCCACGGGTCGGGGTCGTCGAGGGCCCGGCGCATCTGCACACCGCAGGCTTCGACGCGTTCGGCGAGAACCGTGGTGACCAACTCGGTGCGGGTCGGGAAATGACGGTAGAGGGTCGCCACACCGACCCCCGCCCGTCGGGCCACCTCCCGCATGGGCACCTCAAGCCCAGCTGCGGCGAACGTCTCCCGGGCCGCCGCCACGACCCGCTCACGGTTGGATCGGGCGTCGGCGCGCTGCTTCTGAGGCATCTTCACCCGTCCCCCTTCTCACTTAGCCCTCATGGCGGAACGGCTGTTCCACTTCCGGCCTACGGTACGGCTACGGCCACGTTATCGAGGCAGAGGAGCCGCTGATGTTCGCAGTGCAGTTCGACCGGTTCGGTGGTCCGGAGGTCCTTCACCTCGGCACGGCTGACGCACCGTGGCCGCGGGCCGGCCAGATCCGGGTACGCGTTCACGCCGCCGGGGTGTCCCCCGTCGATGTCGGTCTCCGGTCGGGCCGCACTCCGATGAGCGCACGGTTGCCGCTGCCGCACATTCCCGGCGTCGACGCGGCCGGAGTCGTCGACGAGATCGGCGAGGGCGTCGACGGAGTGGCCCTCGGCGACCACGTCTTCGGCGTCGTGGACGTGGCGAAGCTGGGCGGAGGAACCGCGCAGTACGCGGTACTGCAGCTCTGGGCAGACAAGCCGGCGGTCATGTCGTGGGCGCAGGCCGGTGCGGCGGGCTCCAGCATCGAGACGGCCACTCGGGCCCTCGACCTGCTGGGGCTCCAGCCGGGGATGACGCTCCTGGTCGACGGTGCCGCGGGTGGCGTGGGCAGTGTCGCCGTCCAACTCGCCGCGGCCCGTGGCGTTCGGGTCATCGGCACTGCCCGCGCCGACAACCGCGATTTCCTCAGCCAGCTCGGGGCGACGCCGGTCACCTACGGGCCGGACCTCGCGGACCGGGTCAAGGCCCTCGGTGTGGCTCGGGTGGACCGCGCTCTGGATGTCGCTGGCGCCGGGTCCCTGACGCAACTGCTCGAGTTGGTCGGCGACCCGTCAGCGGTGGTGACCCTGGCCGACTTCACCGCCCCCGCGCACGGCGTCCGCCTGTCGATGGGGCAACTGGCCGGTGAGCCCGACGGCCGACACGGCCTCCGCGCGGCGGCCGAGTTGTTCACCGAGGGCCGCTTCACGGTGCCGATCGAGGCGGCCTTTCCCCTCGAGAAGGCGACCGACGCGCATGAGACGGCCGAGCACGGGTCCCGCCGCGGCAAGATCGTCATGATCGTCGACGGCGCGCAGGCGAGCAGTCACCAATCGTGATCCGGTGCTGCAGTTGCGGGATCTCGAAGGGATAGGAGGCCGATAGTGCGGCCCGATTGGCTCATTAGCCCCCGCAGTTGCGCTCGGATAGGGTGGCCGTCATGACGGTGTTCCGGATCGGTGAGGCGGCCGAGCTGCTCGGGGTCAGCGCGGACACCATGCGACGGTGGGTCGATGCGGGACGCGTGGCCGCAGGCCGCGACGAGCAGGGGCACCGCGCGATCAGTGGGGTCGACCTCGCCG
Source organism: Micromonospora sp. CPCC 205539 (assembly GCF_036906815.1). Taxonomy (NCBI): domain Bacteria; kingdom Bacillati; phylum Actinomycetota; class Actinomycetes; order Micromonosporales; family Micromonosporaceae; genus Micromonospora; species Micromonospora sp. CPCC 205539. The sequence goes on from NZ_JBAKHW010000001.1 coordinate 168,154, forward strand.
CGTTCGTGCAGACCCAGGCCGCTGATCCGGAGGAGCGCGCCGACGAGTCGTCCGCGCGTAACCGGTTGCGCGGGATCGTCACCGCCGTGGTCAAGGACACGGTGATGGCACAGGTCGACATCCAGGCCGGGCCGTTCCGGGTGGTGTCGCTGATGAGCCGGGAGGCCGTCGACGACCTCGGCCTGGACGTCGGATCGGTGGCCGTCGCCGTCATCAAATCCACCACGGTGATGGTGGAGAAGCCCACTCCGACCGCCAGCAACAAGGGGAGGCCCAGTTCGTGAGAGCACGACGGTTCCGCACCGCACTGGCCGCGCTCAGCGCCCTGGCCGCGTTGGGCCTCACCGGCTGTGGCGGCGACGACGCCGCCAGCCCGCAGCCGGGCGGCGGCAGCGTCACCGGCACGATCACGGTCTTCGCGGCGGCGTCGCTGACCGAGTCGTTCACCACCATCGGCAAGGACTTCGAGGCCGCCAATCCGGGTACGAAGGTGACCTTCAGCTTCGCCGGCAGCTCGGCCCTCGCCACCCAGATCGACCAGGGAGCCCCCGCCGACGTGTTCGCCTCCGCCGCCCCCGCGAACATGAAGACCGTCACCGACGCCGGCAACGGCACCCCGACCACCTTCGTGAAGAACCAGCTCGTCATCGCCGTGGGGAAGGGCAACCCGACCGGTGTCACCGGGCTGAGTGATCTCACCAGGCCCGGCGCGAAGGTCGCTCTCTGTGCCGCGCAGGTCCCCTGCGGTGCCGCCGCGAAGAAGGCGCTCGACGCCGCCGGGGTGACACTCACGCCGGTCACCCTCGAGCAGGACGTCAAGGGCGCCCTGTCGAAGGTGAAGCTCGGCGAGGTCGACGCCGCTCTGGTCTACCGGACCGACGCGAAGGCGTCCGCCGCCGACGTCGACGGGGTCGAGTTCCCCGAGTCGGCCGGCGCGATCAACGAGTACCCGATCACCGTGCTGAAGAGCGCGCCGAACAGGGCAGGCGCCCAGGCGTTCGTCGCGTACGTGCTGTCGGACGCCGGCAAGGCCGTGCTCACCCAGGCCGGCTTCCAGGCCCCGTAGGACGTGTCCCCCACCCCGCTTGCGGACGAGGCGAGACGACCGTCGCGTCGCCGACGTCAACGCGTGCCGGTCGCGCTCCTCGTCCCCGCCGCGCTCGGTCTGCTCTTCCTCGTCCTACCCCTCGTCGGGCTCCTGGTCCGTACGCCGTGGAGCACCCTGCCGCAACGGCTGGCCGAGCCTGGCGTCCTCACCGCGCTCCGGCTGTCGCTACAGACGGCCACCCTCGCCACGTTGCTCTGCCTCGCCTTCGGCGTACCCCTGGCCTGGCTCCTGGCCCGGATCGAGTTCCCCGGCCGCCGCGTCGTCCGCGCGCTCGTCACCGTGCCGCTCGTGCTGCCACCCGTGGTCGGCGGAGTGGCACTGCTGCTGGTCTTCGGCCGCCGGGGCCTCCTCGGTGGCTGGCTCGACGCCACCTTCGGTATCACCCTGCCGTTCACCACCACCGGCGTCGTCCTCGCCGAGGCGTTCGTCGCCATGCCCTTCCTCATCATCGCCGTCGAGGGCGCGCTCCGCGGCGCGGACACCCGCTACGAGGAGGCCGCCGCCACCCTCGGCGCCGGCCGCTGGACCACCTTCACCCACGTCACGCTCCCCCTCGTCGCCCCCGGCATCGCCGCCGGGGCGGTGCTCTGCTGGGCCCGTGCGCTCGGCGAGTTCGGCGCGACCATCACCTTCGCCGGCAACTTCCCCGGTCGTACGCAGACGATGCCGCTCGCCGTCTACCTGGCGCTGGAGACCGACCTCCAGTCGGCGATCGTCCTCAGCCTCATCCTGCTCACCGTCTCGGTCACCATCCTGGCCAGCCTCCGCGACCGATGGATCACGGGCCCATGACGAACACCGATCCCAGCCTCGACGCCCACCTCGTCGTCGACCAGGGCACCTTCCGCCTCGACCTGCGGCTGCGGGTCGCCGCCGGTGAGGTCGTCGCGCTGCTCGGCCCCAACGGCGCCGGCAAGACCACCGCTCTGCGGACGCTCGCCGGCCTGGCCGCGCTCTCGGCCGGGCACATCACACTCGGCGGCACCGACCTCGACCAGCCCGAGCACCGGACCTGGGTGCCCACCGAACGCCGCCCGATCGGGGTGGTCTTTCAGGACTACCTGTTGTTCCCGCACCTCAGCGCACTGGACAACGTGGCGTTCGGTCTCCGCCGGCACGGCATCGACCGGCGTGCCGCCCGGGACCAGGCCACCGGCTGGCTCGACCGGATGGGGCTGGCCGACCAGGCCCGGTGCAGACCACGGCAACTCTCCGGCGGCCAGGCCCAACGGGTCGCGCTCGCCCGCGCGCTCGCGGTCCACCCCGCGCTGCTGCTGCTCGACGAACCCCTCGCCGCGCTCGACGCCCGCACCCGACTGGACACCCGCGCCGAGTTGCAACGCCACCTCGGCGCGCACACCGGTGCCACCCTGCTGGTCACCCACGACCCGCTCGACGCGTTGGTCCTCGCCGACCGGCTGGTCATCGTCGAGGCCGGCCGGGTCGTGCAGGAGGGCGATGCCGCCACCATCACCGCTCGACCGCGGACGGACTACGTCGCCCGCCTGGTCGGGCTCAACCTCTACCGGGGCACCGCCGACGGGCTGACCGTGCTGGTTGAGGGCGCTTTCCCGCTCGCCACCGCCGACCAGCACCACGGTGACGTCTTCGTCGCCTTCCCACCGTCGGCCGTGGCCCTGTATCCGACCCGGCCCGACGGCAGCCCTCGCAACACCTGGCCGGCGACCATCAGCGGCATCCAACGCCACGGTGACAACCTGCGCGTGCAACTCGACGGCCCGATCGGGGTGGCCGCGGACATCACCCCGCTCGCCGCCGCCCAGCTTCACCTCGCACCCGGACAACCGGTCTGGGCCGCGGTGAAGGCCACCGAGACCCGCGTCTACCCCGCGAGCGCTCCGTAGGTGGCCGTGCCGACCGAGGCGGCTGCCTACGTTTCCGCTCTGGTGTGGAGGACGTCGCGGGCCTGCTCGGCGGCGCGGGTGATGCTCTCACTCATGAAGTCGAGGAAGCGGGCGATGTTCTCCAGGCGGTTGGCGGCAGGGGTGTGCGAGCCGAGGATGGCGACGCCCTGACGTGCGGTCTCGACGAGCTGGTCGTTGGCTCGGGCGCTGGCGATCGTGGCCTGGTAGAAGAGCTCGTTGTCGACGACGTAGCGGTCGCGGCGGCGTTCGGCGCGTTCCCGACGGACGAGGCTCTGGCCCTCCAGGAAGGTGATCGCCTTGGAGATGGACGCCGGGCTGACCTGGAGGCGCTGGGCGAGCTCGGCGGCGGTGAGGCTGCCCGCATCGGTGGTGAACAGGCAGGTCAGCACCCGGGCCATCATCTTGGGCAGGCCCGAGGCCATGAGGACGGTGGTGAACGTCTCCTCGTAGTCGGCCACAGCTTCGGCGTCTCGCCCGTGCGGCTGAGGGGCTGACTCCGCGCCTCGCGAGGTGGCGGACCCGCGCCGGTGCGCGCGGCGTTCGGTGGCACGGTGGGCCAGGTCGGCGCGGTAGGCGGTGGCACCGCCGTTGCGCATCACCTCGCGCGTGATCGTCGAGGTGGGACGGTCGAGGCGTCGCGCGATCTCGGCGTAGGGGAGGCTGTCGGCCAACCCCAGCGCGATCTGCTGGCGTTCCTGCTGGCTGAGCCTGCCTCCTGGCATCGCGATCTCCTCGGTGATCCTGCACAACGCTTGCTGACGCCCCCACCATAGCGTTCACCTCTGGTCCATTGCAATGATCGGAGAACCGATCGTTGCGTTACCTTCGAGCCCGTTGCAACAATTTTGCCGCGTCTACCTGCAATCACTGCGCTTCAGCGCAACAAGCTTGTTGTCGAGAACTAGAAAGCAACGTAGCTTTTCCCATGTCGGAAACAACGAACACGGGAGAGCATGATGCAGAAGTTCGACACCCCCACCCCGATCTCCGCCGTCCTGAACATCCCCGCCGGACGCATCCAGTTCATCGCGGCGGACCGCACCGACACCACCGTCGAGGTCCGGCCGGCCGACCCCTCCAAGAGCCGCGACACCAAGACCGCTGAGCGGACCACCGTCGACCACACCGACGGCGTCCTGCGGATCACGACCTCGACCGCCAACCAGCTCATCGGCCCCGCCGGAGCCCTGGAGATCACCGTGCAACTGCCCGCCGGCTCGCGCATCGAGGCGAAGACCGCCAGCGCCGAGCTGCGCGGTGTCGGACGCCTCGGCGACGTCGCCTTCGACGGCGCGTACCGGCAGATCAAGATCGACGAGGCCGCGAGCGTCCGCCTCACCGCGATCGACGGCGACGTCGAGGTCGGCCGGCTCACCGGCCCCGCCGAGATCAGCACCGCACGGGGCGACATCCGGATCACCGAGGCCGTGCGCGGCACGGTCGTGCTCCGCACCCAGTCCGGCGACATCTCGGTCACCGCCGCCGCTGGCGTGTCGGCCGCCCTGGACGCCGGCACCGGCTACGGCCGCGTCAGCAACTCCCTGAAGAACGACGGCACCGTCGAGCTCGACATTCGCGCCACCACCTCCCACGGCGACATCACCGCACGCAGCCTCTGAAACCCCTCGCGCAATCAGGAGTGGAACCCATGACGAAGAACAGCACCTCCTCGACCAGTTCACCGTGGACCGGCATGGTGCCGGTCGACGACACGGCCCTGGCCGTCACCGACACCGGTGGTCCCGGCATCCCCGTGGTCTACCTCAATGGCCAGTTCGCCACCCAGGGGTACTGGCGGCGGGTCATAACCGAACTGGGGACGGGATGGCGGCACATCACCTACGACGAGCGGGCCCGCGGCAAGTCGAAGCGCTCGTCGGACTACTCCTTCGAGGTCGCCGTCCGGGACGTCGATGCCGTACTCGCGGCCCGCGGCGTGGACCGTGCGGTGCTGGTGGGCTGGTCCTACGGGGCTGTCGTCGGGGCACACTGGGCCAACCGGAATCCGGCACGTGCCATGGGGGCGGTCCTGGTCGACGGCGCCTTCCCGTACGACTGGCTCGACGAGGCCATGGAGCAGCGGATCCGGAAGCTGTTCCGGCGGCTGGGCTGGTTCCTGCCGCTGCTGCGCCCGACCGGCCTGGCGCCACGGATGAGCGCCGAACAGCAGGCGGAGAGCAACATCGAGCTCGGCAAACTCTCCCGCGAGAGCGAGTTGGGCCCGGTGCTGGACGCCATCACCGTTCCGACGCGGTACGTCGTCGCCTCGGGGACGTCCTTCGGGAGCAAGGGTGAGGAGCAGGAGAAGATCCGTACGGGCCTCGACGGCGTGACCGCCCGCAACCCCAACATCCAGATCGCCGCGAAGGTCACGAGCAACCACGGCGCGATCCTCAAGAAGGACTTCGCGGCCGTCGCCGAGGCGGTGCGCGAGGTCGCCGCGATCGACCGCGGGGAGCGCTGAGGACAACCGGCCGCAGACGGTGACTAGTTTGCGAAACGGGCCAGGAAGGCCGCGTACACGGGTGCCCCCGGCAGGTTGTCGTGGATGGCGAACACCACCCGATCAAAACAATCGACCGTACGCAGCGCATCCGCGAAGGCCCCCGCCACCGTCGCGGGATCGTTGCGGAAAACTCCACACCCCCACGCGCCCAGCACGACCGTTCGATGCCCGTGCGCGGCGGCGACCTCCAGGACCCGCCGCGCACGCCGGACCAGCACCGTTGGCACCTCGTGGGTGGCCTCGGGCTGGTTACGGACGATCGCACCGAGGTTCGGCGCAGCGGCGGTGAGGAACGACGTGCGGTACGGCTGGTCGAGCAGCCGACCCTTGTCGTCGCGGAAGACCGGCACCCGCGGGGAGTAGATGACGCGGTCGCTGTAGCGCAGATCCCGCTGCGCCCGGTGGAACGCGTAGAACTCGGGTGCCGCGAGCAGGCAGGGGTACAACGCCGACGAGCGTGCGATGCTCTCCTCCTGCGCCTTGGCCCCGCCGAGGAACCCACCACCCGGGTTCTTGGCCGACGCGAACACCAGACACGCCGCATCGGGCCCGAGCCGGTGGGCCGCCTGCAGCGTCGACTCGTGCGTCACCTCGACGGCGCCGGCCCCGACCGCCGCGCCGCCCACCTCGAGCACCTCGTCCGGACCGTGGTGACGAGTGCCGGCGACCGCCGCGCGCACCGCCTCGTCGAGGACGACCTCGTCGCCGGCGTCGTTGTGGTACCGGCCGGACTCGGCGATCGCCACGGTCTGGCGGGCGATCTCACGAAGGCGGCCGCTCACCGGTAGGCCCGGCGCGCAGTGCGGTGACAGGGCTTCATCAGGCTAGGCTAACCTAAGTCGGAATCGACGCGCGATCCCGCTAAGGAGCGACATCATGTCCGTCAGCACCATGCCGGTCGAGGCCGGGCTGATCAAGCGTCCGATGTTCGCCGAGGTCGTCGCGAACCGGCCCCTCACTCCCCACCTGCGGCGCATCACCCTGACCGGCGAGGAGCTCGACCGGTTCGCCTACGAGGGCCCGGATCAACTGGCGCGGATCTTCCTCGCCCCCGCACCCGGCGCCGAGCTGCACCTGCCGCACTCCGAGCAGTGGTGGCCCGCCGTGCAGGCCATGCCCGACGAGGTGCGCCCGATCGTCCGCAACTACACGGTCCGACGCCTCGACGCCGCACGGCGCGAACTGGACATCGACTTCGTGCTCCACGGCGACGGCGGGCCGGCCTCCGCCTGGGCGTACACGGCCGCGCCCGGCGACCGGATCGGCGTGCTCAGTGACGGCGCCGAGTACGCCCCACCCGTCGACACCGACTGGCAGTTGCTCGTCGGTGACGAGACCGCCATGCCGGCGATCACCGCGGCTGTCGAGGCGCTGCCGCCGGACGCGCGGGCGATCGTGCTGCTCGAGGTGGGCTCCGCGGAACACGAGATCGAGGTGCGTACGCCGGTCGGCGTCACGCTCACCTGGCTGCACCGCGACGGCGCACCGGCGGGCGGCAGTGACGTGGTGATCCGTACGCTGCGCGAGCTGGCGCTGCCGGCCGGCACGCCGTACGCCTTCGTCGCGGGCGAGTCCACCATGGTCACGACCGTCCGCCGGCACCTCTGCACCGATCGCGGCATCGCCAAGGACCGCGTCTACTTCTGCGGCTACTGGAAGCACACCGCGCACTGAGACGGGGGACCGTCAGCCGACCCGCCGCCCGGGGGTGGGGCGGTTGTCGGTCTGCCACGCCGCGACGAGGTCCTCGCGGGCGCGGGCGACGCGGGAGCGGATCGTGCCGACGGGACACTGGCACACCTGCGCCGCCTCGGCGTAGGACAGGCCCAGCACCTGGGTGGCGACGAACGCCTCGCGGCGCTCCCGGGTCAGACCGGCGATCAGGTGCTGCAACGTCACGCCGTCCTCGGCGCTGCCGGTCACCGCTCCGGCCGCCTCGGCCGCTGCCTGCCAGTCCGGTGCGGACGCCAACCTCGGCCGGGTCACCGCCGACCGGACGTGGTCCACGGCCACGCGCCGGGCGATCGTGAACACCCAGGTGCGGGCCGACGAGCGGCCTGCGAAGCCGGGCAGGCTGCGCAGCGCCCGCAGGAACGTCTCCTGGGTCAGGTCGTCGGCCTCGCCCGGCCCGGCGAGGTGCGACAGGAACCGCCGGACCTGTCCCTGCAGGGCCCGGATGAACGCCGACGCGGCCTGTCGATCGCCCTGGCCGGCCTCCCGCGCCCACCGGGTCACCTGGTCGTCGTCCACGTCGCCGCTCAGCACCTGATCAGCGGCCCTGGCCGGCGCGCCGGTAGGCGAGCAGCCCGGCGACGAGACCCGCGAGACCGAGCGCGATTCCGGCGACCCCGTATCTCGTGCCGTCGCCGCCGCCCGCGCCCTCGTCGATCGACGCGACGGCGACCGGCTGGACGGACGCGACGGTGTCGGTCTCGGCGGCGAGCGCCAGCACCGGCGCCGGGTGGTCGGCCTCGGCGCCGGGTGCCGGCTCGTCGATCCACCGGACGACCTCGCCGTCGGAGTAGGTCTGCAGGGCCTTGAACACGACCTGGTCGGCCGCCGGGAGCGGGCCGAGGGAGACGTCGAACTCCTGGAACTGACCGGGTTTGATCGCGGCACCGGGCGTCGCGGTCCAGGTGATCCTGGTGACGGCCTCGGTGAGCTCCCCGTCGTCGGTCTTGATCGGGGTGGCCAATTTGGTCTTCTCGGTGGTGGCGCTCCAGCCGGCGACGGGCATGAGCGACACCGACGCGATCGGGGTCGCCGTGGGCAGGTTGATTTCGACCGTGGTGGTGTCGGCGGTGTCCTTCTCGTTGGGCACCCGGAACGCCACCTTCGTCCAGCCGCCCTGGGTGGCGGTGCCCGGATTGACGGTGACGTGCGCCGACGCCGAGCCGGCGACCGCCAGGGTGCAGGTCGCTACAGCCGCGGCGACGATGGCCGTACGGGCGAGCAGGAGACGCCTCATCGGGTCAGGTCCTCAATCTGGGGCTGCCGGTGACCGGGCGCCGCTGGTCAGCCGCGCACCCTGGTTGTCGTCGGCGGGTCCGGGAAAGTTCCCCGCCCTCCCCCGTTCGGCTGAATTCCCGGTTGCCCGAATCTCGGCGGAACCAGCACTGCCCACCAACCGACCACCAATTCCGACAACCCGCGCTTCGAGGTGATCGGAACCCGAATGACGACGATCGTTGAGACGCCCGAGACCGCTCCCGCCACGACACCGGCGGCCCGCTCCGGGTGGGGCGGCCTGCTGCTGCGGATCCACTTCTACGCCGGGATCCTGGTGGCCCCGTTCCTGGTCGTGGCGGCGCTGACCGGCCTGGCGTACACGGTCACCCCGCAGCTGGACCGGGTCATCTACACCGAGCAGCTCACGGTCGACAGGGTCGGCGACACGACACGTCCGCTGGCCGAGCAGATCGCCGCCGCCCGCGCCGCGCACCCGGGCGGCACTCTCGCCACCGTCGCCCCCGGGGAGGGTGCCGCGACCACCCGGGTCGTGTTCGACGTCGCCGACCCCGAGGACCGGCAGCACACCGTCTATGTCGACCCCTACACCGGCGAGGTACGGGGAACGCTGACGACGTGGTTCGGGTCGACGCCGGTCACGACGTGGCTGGACGACCTGCACCGCAACCTGCACCTCGGCGTCGTCGGCCGCTACTACTCGGAGATCGCCGCGAGCTGGCTGTGGGTCCTCGTACTCGGTGGGGTCGTGTTGTGGTGGCGCCGCCAGCGCCTCGGTGTCGGTCGGCTGCGGCGGCTCGTCGGCCCCGACCTGGCGGCCCGGCGCGGTGTCCGGCGGACCCGGGGCTGGCACGCGGCGACGGGCCTGTGGCTGGCCGTCGGGCTGCTGTTCCTCGCCGCCACCGGCCTGACCTGGTCCCGCCACGCTGGCGAGAACTTCGGCGCCGCCCTGGACGCTCTCAACTCCCGTACCCCCGAGGTGTCCACCGCCCTCCCCGGCGCCGCGGGGCCGACCGGACCGGCCGGCCACCACGGCGGCGGTGGCAGCGGGCCGGCCGCGACCATCGACCCCGCCGCCACCGACCAGGTCCTCGCCATCGCCCGCGGCGCGGGCCTGGAGGGTCCGGTCGAGATCACCCCCGCGGCCGACGCCCGGTCGGCGTGGACCGTCACCGAGGTCGACAACACCTGGCCGGTCCACAAGGACCGCGTCGCCGTCGACCCCGCCGCCGCCACGGTGACCGCCCGCAGTGACTTCGCGTCCTGGCCACTGCTGGCGCAGCTGAGCAGCCTCGGCGTCCAAGCCCACATGGGTCTGCTGTTCGGCCCGGTCAACCAGATCCTGCTCGCGGCCCTCGCCCTCGGGCTGCTCTGCGTCATCGTGTGGGGTTACCGGATGTGGTGGCAGCGCCGGCCCACCCGCACCGACCGGCGCCGCGCCCCGGTCGGCACCGCCCCGGCGCGAGGTGCCTGGCAGCTCCTGCCGGGCTGGGGCATCGCCGTCGGCGTACCCCTGGTCTTCGCCGTGGGGTGGGCGCTGCCGCTGTTCGGGCTGACCCTGCTGGCCTTCCTCGCCCTCGACCTGGCTACCGGTGTGTGGCGGGCCCGCGCCAGCCGACCCTAGAAGTCGTCGTCGAAGGCCACCGTGCCGCTGACCCCGACCTGGTACGCCGACACCCGCCGTTCGAAGAAGTTGGACAGCTCCTGCACGTCCTGCAGCTCCATGAAGGCGAACGGGTTGACCGACCCGTAGTGCGGCGCGATGCCGAGTTGGGCGAGGCGACGGTCGGCGACGTGCTGGAGGTACTCCCGCATGTCGCTCAGCGTCAGACCGGGTACGCCCTGACCGAGCAGGTCCTCGGCGAACTGAACCTCGCACTCGACGGCTTCGGTGAGCATCTGCCGGACCTCGCCGGCCAGGTCGTCGTCGAACAGGTCGGGCTCCTCGCGGCGCACGGTGTCGACGACGTCGAACGCGAAGGCCATGTGCATGGACTCGTCGCGGAACACCCAGTTGGTGCCGGAGGCCAGGCCGTGCAGCAGGCCACGGGAGCGCAGGAAGTAGACGTAGGCGAACGCGCCGTAGAAGAACAGCCCCTCGATGCAGGCGGCGAAGCAGATCAGGTTGAGCAGGAACGTCCGCCGATCGGCTCGCGTCCGCAGCTCGCGCAGGTCATGCAGGGAGTCGATCCAGCGGAAACAGAACTCGGCCTTACGGCGGATCGAGGGGATGTTCTCGATGGCGGCGAAGGCGGCGAACCGCTCGGTCTCGTCGGGCACGTACGTGTCGAGCAGGTTGAGATAGAACTGGACGTGCACCGCCTCCTCGAACAGCTGGCGGGACAGGTAGAGGCGGCCCTCGGGGCTGTTGACGTGCTGGTAGAGGTTGAGCACGAGGTTGTTGGCGACGATCGTGTCGCCGGTGGCGAAGAACGCCACCAGGCGGCTGACCAGGTGCCGTTCGGCCGGGGTGAGCTTGTCGAGGTCGGTCAGGTCGGTGTGCAGGTCGACCTCCTCGACGGTCCAGGTGTTGCGGATGGCGTCGCGGAACCGGTCGAAGAAGTGCGGGTAGCGCATCGGACGGAGGGTGAGGTCCATCCCGGGGTCGAGCAGCATGTGCGTGGTCCTCGTGTCGGTGGTGATGTCGGCGGCGGTCACTGGCAGGCCTCGCACGACTCGGGGTTCTCCAGCGAGCAGGCCAGCGCCTCGGCGTCGGTCGCCACCGGCGCGACAGCCGTCACGGTGGCCTGCTGGATCCTGGTGGCGGGACGCGACCGCAGGTAGTACGTGGTCTTCAGCCCGGCCTTCCAGGCGTACAGGTACATCGAGGAGAGCTTGCCGATGGTGGGCGAGGCCAGGAACAGGTTCAGCGACTGGGACTGGTCGATGAACGGGGCACGGGCGGCGGCCAGGTCGATCAGCGACCGCTGCGGCAGCTCCCACGCGGTCCGGAACAACTCCCGGACGGTGGCGGGCAGCTCGGCGATGTCCTGCACCGACCCCTCGGCGCGCTTGATCGCCGACCGGACCCGGTCGGTCCACAGGCCACGGGCCTTCAGCTCGCGGACGAGAGCGGTGTTGACCTGGAGGAACTCCCCCGACAGGGTCTCGCGCTTGAACAGGTTGGACACCTGCGGCTCGACGCACTCGTAACAGCCCGCGATCGAGGCGATGGTGGCGGTCGGGGCGACCGCGACCAGCAACGAGTTGCGCAGGCCGTGGGCGCCGACCCGCTCCCGCAGGGCAGCCCACCGCGCGGTCTGCGTGCCCTCGACACCCCACAGGTCGGGCTGCAACTGCCCCCGCGCCGCCCGGGTCTCCCCGTACGCCGGGTGCGCGCCGAAGCGCCGCGCCAGATCGGCGGAGGTCTCCAGGGCGGTCAGGTACAGCTCCTCGCTGACCCGGGTGGACAGCTCCCGGGCGGCCGGCGAGTCGAACGGCAGCCGCAGCGCGAAGAACGCGTCCTGCAGACCCATCAGCCCGAGCCCGACGGGCCGCCAGCGGGGGTTGCTCGCCGCGGCCTGCTCGGTCGGGTAGTAGTTGATGTCGATGACCCGGTCGAGGAACGTCACCGCGGTGCGGACCGTCGCCCGCAGCCGCTCCCAGTCCACACCGTCGTCGGTCAGGTGGGCGGCGAGGTTGACCGAACCGAGGTTGCAGACGGCGGTCTCGGCGTCGCTGGACACCTCGATGATCTCGGTGCACAGGTTGGAGAGGTGCACCACGTTGCCCGGCTCGGCGGTCTGGTTGCAGAGCCGGTTGGCGGCGTCCTTGAAGGTCATCCACCCGTTGCCGGTCTGGGCCAGGGTGCGCATCATCTTCCCGTACAGCTCTCGCGCCGGGACCTGCCGCACGTAACGGCCCTGCGCCTCGGCCGCCCGGTACGCGGCGTCGAACCGCTCGCCCCACAGGTCGGGCAGCTCCGGCACCTCGTGCGGGTCGAACAGCGACCACACCTCGTCGGCCTCGACCCGGCGCATGAACTCGTCCGGGATCCAGTTGGCCAGGTTGAGGTTGTGGGTGCGCCGGGCGTCCTCGCCGGTGTTGTCCCGCAGTTGCAGGAACTCCTCGATGTCCGGGTGCCACGGCTCCAGGTAGACGCAGGCCGCGCCCTTGCGTCGACCGCCCTGGTTGACGGCGGCGACGCTCGCGTCCAGCGTGCGCAGCCACGGCACGATCCCGTTGGACTGCCCGTTCGTGCCGCGGATCAACGACCCCCGGGACCGGACCCGGGAGTACGCGATGCCGATGCCGCCGGCGAACTTGGAGAGGTTCGCCACCTGCGCGTACCGCTGGTAGATCGAGTCCAACTCGTCGCGCGGGGAGTCGACCAGATAGCAGGACGACATCTGGGTGTGCCGGGTGCCGGAGTTGAACAGCGTCGGTGAGCTGGGCAGGTAGGCCAGACTGGACATCAACCGATAGAAGCCGACCGCCTCCTCCGGTGTCTGGGACAGCCCGCAGGCCACCCGCAGCAGCCAGTACTGCGGGGTCTCCAGCACCAACCGGCTGCTCGGGTGGCGCAGCAGGTACCGGTCGTACACCGTGCGCAGACCGAAGTACTCGAAGCGCCGGTCGCCGCCGGTGTCGACGGCGTCGTCGAGCATTCGGGCGTGCGCGGCGACGAACGCGGCGGTGTCGTCGGAGATCAGGCCCTCGGCATGGCCGATCCGGATCCCCGCGCTGAACGAGGTGATCCCCTGCCGGCGGACCTCCTTCTCGACGTAGCCGGCCAGCAGCCGAGCGGCCAGGCGGGAGTACTGCGGCTCCTCGCCGATCATCTCGGCCGCGGTCTGGATGGACAGCCGGTCGAGCTCGGCTGTCGTCGCGCCGTCGTACAGGCCGCTGATCGTCCGGGTCGCCACCCGCAGCGGGTCGACGTCGGTCAGGTCGTCGGTCCACCGCTCGACCGCCCGGACGATCTTGTTCACATCCACCGGCTCGGTAGCGCCGTCACGCTTGCGGACGTGCATCTGGGTCCGCCGCCGGACCGGCTGCTCGGCAGCCGTGTCGCCGCTGGCAGGGACTACCTGGGTGACTGTCACCACTCACTCCTCGCGAGTTCGAGACCTGATGGCTTCGGACACGAGGGGGCGGACACCGGCGGACGCCACGGCGACGGGCCGTGGGTCAGATGGCGTCGGCCGTCCCACGCGGCCTCGGACCGCCGCCCACCCGGGTGCGGGTGTACGGCGCGCTGGCAGGTCTTCGGACTCGCGGGCAGGACCGGACTCGCCGGTCTCCTACTGGCCGTCGCTTCCCAGACCGTGTGGTGGTCCAGTGCTGATGACGGCGGTCGTTCCCACTCACCGCTGCGGGGCAGTCCCGGATTTTCACCAGGTTCCCTCTTGCCTCGACAACTCTGGATGAGCGGTCGAACCAGCTGCGTTCGACACCATATATAGGGACGCTGCCGTTGTCACACCCCACATGTCGTTTCCGGGCGTGTCTTCGGTCGCAGCAGTGACGGCCATGGTTGACCGACCGCATCGACATCGATACGGTCGACGCACAATCTGCGGCGACGCGAGGGAAGCCGGTGAGAGTCCGGCGCGGTCGCGCCACTGTGAGCGGTTCCCCTTCTCGACCGGGGGCCGCGAGCCAGGACACTCGGTTGTCCGCAGCCTTGCGATGGGGACGCGTCATCCCCGAGGAGGTTGTGTCCATGTCGAGTTCCACTTCCAGCCAGCCGCTGGTGCACCCCGCCAACTCCGCCCGCCTGCTGTGGGCGGTGCTGGCCACCGTCGCCGCGCTCGCCCTGCTGACCTATCTCGTCGCCTTCGACCAGGGGGCGGTGTCGCAAAGTGGGACGTACCTGCACGAGCTGATGCACGATGGTCGGCACCTGCTCGGTGTTCCGTGCCACTGACCGCCACCAGCACCGCACCACCCTCGTTCGTCGCCGTTCTTCTCCGCGGGCTGCTCGCCGGCCTGGTCGCCGGCCTGCTCGCGGGGACGTTCGCCTACGTCGTCGGTGAACCACACGTCGACGCGGCCATCGCCATCGAGGAGGCCGCGTCGCACGCCGAGGCCACCGACGGCGGGCACGACCACGAGGACGCGCTGGTCAGCAGGGACGGTCAGCGCGGCGGCCTGTTCCTGGCCACCGGCCTGTTCGGCGCGGCGATGGGCGGCCTGCTGGCCACCGCGTACGTCCTGTTGAGCCGCCGGCGGCGCGTCTACGACGACGGACGGTCGGGCCTGTTGCTGGCCGGGGCTGCGCTGCTCGGTGCGGTGATCGTGCCGTTCCTCAAGTATCCGGCGAACCCACCGGCCGTCGGTGACCCGGCCACCATCAACCAGCGCACCGGCTGCTACCTGCTGATGGTGGTGCTCGGCCTGGTGGCGGTCTGGTCCGGCTCGCTCGGCTACCGGTCGGTCGGCGACGGCGCCCCCAGCTGGCTGCGCGCCACCGCGACGGCCGGCGGCTTCCTGCTCGTCACCACGGTGTCCTACGTGGTCCTGCCGTCGTTCCAGGAGGTCCCAGCCGACTTCCCCGCGACCCTGTTGTGGGACTTCCGGCTGGCCTCGCTCGGCACCCAGGTGGTGCTCTGGACCGGCATCGGCCTGCTGTTCGCCGCCCTGCTGCACCACGAGCAGCGGCGCCGGCGCGTTCGCGGCAGCGCCGACAACGCGGGAACGAACGTCGGCGTACCCGTCGGCTCGTGACCGCCACCAGCCTGCGGCTGGTCGCCCACGCGCACACCGCCGCCATCCGGGGGGCGCGGTTCGGCGGCGGGAGCGACAGCCTGGACGAGGGCGGCCTCCGGGCCGCCCTCGCCCTGTCCCCCGCCGGCGCCGACCGGCGAGGCCCCCTGCGCAGCACCGACGTCTGCCTCTCCAGCCCGGCCACGGCGGCCACCCAGACCGCGCACGCCCTCGGCCTGACACCGGTCCTGGAATCCGCGCTGGCCGACTGCGACCACGGCGACTGGACCGGACGCTCGCTGGCGGAGGTCGGTCTCGAGCAGGCCGATGCGCTAAGGGCCTGGCTGTCCACATCGGACGCCGCGCCACCTCGAGGCGAATCGGTCCTGGAGTTGCGGGACCGGGTCGGCCGCTGGCTGGACGGGCAGCGCGGACGCGGCCAACGGGTCACCGCCGTCACCCATCCGATCGTGATCCGGGTCGCGGTCGTGCACGCCCTCGACCTGCCGCTGGCAACGTTCCGGCAGCTCGACGTCGGGCCGCTGGCAATGGTCCAGCTCACCAGCAACGGCGCTCGGTGGCAGCTACGGCTCTAGTGCTGGGCGGTGTCAGTCCCACTGGTTCTGGTTGAGGAACCGGGCGAAGCCCCGCCACGAGTTCGCGCCCATCACCCCGTCGATCGGGCCGGTGTAGCCCCAGCCCGACGCGAGTCGCTGCACGGCCTTCCACGTGTTCGTCCCCGGCACACCGTCGATCGGGCCGGTGTAGCCGTAGCCGCGCATGGCCCGTTGCAGGGCGGAGTAGGTCGCCGCACCGGGAACGCCGTCGATCGGGCCGGTGTAGCCGGAGGTGATCCGCAGCCAGTTCTGCATCCGCTGGTAGAAGATGGTGCCCGGGATGCCGTCCTGCTCGGTCGAGGACTTGGGCAGGCCACCGCCGCCGCCCGGGTGCTCGCTGATGTAGGTCAGCGGATTGATGCGGACACCGCTCGGGTTGATCATGTGCCAGTGCAGGTGCGGGCCGGTGGAGCTGCCGGAACCGGGGGCACCGACCGCGCCACCCGACCGACCCACGATGCCACCGGCGCCGACCGCGGCACCGTTCGACAGCAGGAACTGGGACAGGTGCAGGTACTGGCTGCGATACCCGTCCGCGTGGTAGATCGTGACGGTGTGGCCGCCCGTACCGTTGTTCGGGATGTTCTGGATCGTGCCGGCACCGCACGCCGGCAGGTTGGTGCCGACACCCATCCCGAAGTCGATGCCGCCCAACGAGCCGCTGTTGAGATGGTCCTGCCAGGTCCCGGTGATCCGGTAGCCGGCAAACGGGTTGTAGATCGAGGGCGCGGCGTGGGCTGTCCCGGGCAGGCCCACGACACCACCGACGGCGAGTGCGCCGGTGGTCAGGGCGGTGCCGCGCAGCAGCGTACGACGGCTGAGCCCGACCTGTGGCTGTTCCCCTTCGCCGCCGCAGCAGCCCGACGGGTGTTCGTGGTTCATGCTCGGTCCTCCGTACGGTCGTAGATGACCATGGGCGAGCAGAGGGTAGCCCTAGAGGTTCGTCGATATCAATGCGTGGGTGCCCAGTGACGGTTGCGCGACTACGCGGGTCGCCGATTCGTGAGTCACCGGTCAGGCGCGCAGCGCGGCGAGCCGGTCGCGGAGAGGCTCCGCGTCGGGGTGCGTCAGCTCGTCGAGGATGGCCAGCGCCTCCCGCCACGTACGGCTGGCGGCGGCCAGGTCGCCGGCCGTACGGTGCAGCTCACCGAGTCGGGTCAGCGTCCGGGTCTCGAAGTAGCGGCTGCCGACCTCGCGGTAACGCGCGAGGGCCTGCTCGTACAGCGCGACGGCCCGCTCGTGGTGACCGAGGTGGTGGTGGATGAAGCCGAGGCTGTCCAGGACGACGGCCTCGCTGTGGGCGTCGCCGACCTCTCGGTGCAGGTCGAGCGCCTGCTGACAGTACGCGAGAGCCTCGTCGTAGCGGTGCAGGTGGGCGAGCCACCAGCCGATGTTGTTGAGCGCGTTCCCCTGCCCGGTGCGCTGGTCCGTCTGACGCCACAGGGCCAGGCCCTGTTCCGCGTGGTGCAGGCCCTTCTCGGGGTGTCCCAGCCGCCCGTGCACCCAGACCAGAGCCATGTGGGTGTCCGCCTGATACGTCGAGTCGCCCAGCTCTCGGAATCGGTCGAGAGCGTACTCCAGATGGGACTGCGCGTCTTCGTCGCGGCCCAGCGCGGCGATCGCGACGGCGAGACTGCGGTGCAGGTGAGCCCTTCCGGCCGGGTCGGTGCTGCGGCTCACCGCCCTCGACACGGTGTGCTGCGCGGCCGCCAGACCGTGCCAGAGCCCGTACCGGTGGAAGAAGGTGGTCAGGATCCGGGCGAGCTGCCAGGTGTGCGTGTCGAAGCCGTGCTCGACCGCGTGGTTGATCGCCGCGAGCAGCACCTGATGTTCGGTGTCGAACCAGGCTACGGCCTGCCGCAGGTCGCGCAGTTCGGACACGGCGACGCCGAGCCGAGGTGCGGACAGGGTCACCAGGTGGCGGCCCGGGTAGAGCAGGCGGTTGGCGAGGTCCGCGGTGTGCAGGTAGTGGTCGAACAGCCGGTGCAGGGCGTCGGATCGGTCCCTCCCGGTCTCCTGTTTCCGCACCAGTTCGACGGCGTACGCCCGCAGCAGGTCATGGAAGCTGTAGCGCCCCGGGTCCTGCTCGAAGAGCAGGTGGGCACCGGTGAGCGCGGCCAGCATCGGGCGGACCCGGTGCACCGGCACACCGACCAGGCTGGCTGCGGCGGGAGCGGCGAGGTGCGGTCCGGGGTGCAGACCCAGCAGCCGGAACAACCGGGCGGCGTCCGGGTTCAGGGTGCGGTACGACCAGGACAGCACTGCCCGCAGGCTGCTGACCTCGTCCTCGCCGTCGAACGCGTCCAGGCCACCTCGGGTCGCGCACAGCTCATCCGCGATCGCGGAGAGCGGGAAGCCGGGGTTGGCGGCAGCACGGGCAGCCACAATGGACAGCGCGAGGGGTAGCCGGGTGCAGAGGGCGACGATCTCGGCGACCGCGTCCGGCTCGGCGGCCACCCGGTCCGCTCCGACCCGACTGATCAGCAGCTCGACGGCCTGTGGCACGGTGAGCAGCTCGACGTGCACCGGGTGGGCGCCCTCGGTCACCACCAGGCTGGTGAGGCGGTTGCGGCTGCTGACCACGGCCAGGCAACCCGGTGCGGCCGGCAGCAGCGGCCGGACCTGGTCGGCGTCCTGCGCGTTGTCGAGCACGACCAGCATCCGGCGGTCGGCGAGCAGGCTGCGGTAGAGGTTGGTCAGCGCGGGCAGGTTCGCCGGGATCCGGTGCGTCGGCACCTGCAACGCCTCCAGGAAGGCGCGCAGCACCTCCGCCGCGCTCGTCGATTCCCCATCGGCGTCGAAACCGTGCAGGTTCACGTACAACTGCCCGTCCGGGAACGCACCGCGGGCCCGGTGGGCCCAGTGCAGCGCGAGTGAGGTCTTGCCGACGCCCGCGGTGCCGGTGATCGTCACGATCGCTGCGGGCTGCCGACGGTCGCCCTGCTCGGTCGGGAGCAACGCGTCGAGCCGGGACAGGTAGGCCGTCCGACCGACGAAGGCCGCCACCCCGGCGGGTAGCTGCGCCGGAACCACGGTCAAGGGCGGCGGCGTGCTGTCTGGCCCAGGTCGAGCGGGACTCCGTTGTGGAACCACGGTGACCGCGGCGAGCGTCGGGCTGTCCGCGATCATCGCCGCTTCCAGGCGGCGCAGCGACGGCCCGGGTTCCAACCCGAGTTCGGCGACGAGCAGCCGGCGGGCGTGCCGATAGGTCGCCAGGGCGTCCGCGCGGCGTCCGCTGCGGTAGAGCGCCAGCATGAGCTGGCCGCGCAGCCGCTCCTGCAGTCCATGGTCGACGACGAGGTCGGCCAGTTCCGGCACCAGTTCGGTGTGCCGGCCGGCCGCGAGGTCGGCGTCGATCCGGTCCAGCAGGGCGGTGAACCGGGACTCCTCCAGACCATTGCAGAGCCGCAGCCGTTCGGGCCCGGTCGCGGCATCGGCCAGGGCCGGCCCTCGCCACAGGGCGAGCGCGCCGGCGAGGTGGGCCGAGCGCAGACGCGGGTCACCGATGGTGCGGGCCGTGTCGACCATCGTCTGGAAACGGTGCAGGTCCACCGACTCGGGCGGCACCCGCAGCCGGTAGCCCGCTCCGTTCGCCACCAGGAGCGCCGGCCCGTCGGGGTCCTGCCCGGCCGCCAGCCGCACCGCCGCGCGTACGCGGGACATCAACGTCTGCAGGGTCGCCTTGGCCGCGGCGGGTGGCGCCTGCCCCCAGAGCACGTCGACGAGTCGGTCACCGCTGACCACGCGCCCCGGGTCGAGCAGCAACACCGCCAGGGCCAGTCGTTCCTGGCGTCGCCGGAGCCGGACCGGCTCGCCGTCGTCGGTGTCCATCTCCACCGCGCCGAGCAGCCGAAACCTCACGGCGCGGATCCTATTGCAATAGATGTGGCGGCTGCTGCGGTGGGCGGCCGGGTGGCAAGCAGATGGCAAGCGGATGGCAAGGGAGGGCTGCCAGGGTCCGCAAGATCCGAAAACTACGCCCAGCGCGCCCCGTTGTCGGGCGGGCGGGAAAGGAACGCCTTGTCACAGTCGCCGTCGTCGTACCACCCGTACGGCCAATCCTCCTCCGGCCAGGTGCCCGAGCCTCCCCCGGTCGTGGCACCGATTGATCCACGCTTCCGGCTCGGACGCAAGCGTCGACTGCTCGGGATGCTCTTCATTGCGCTCGGGGTGCTGCCGCTGCTGGCCGCCGGGGGTCTGACCTTCGCGTCGGTGCGGAACCACGGAATCCAGATCGGCAACGACGCGTTCGCACCGGTCGCCTGGCACAACCTGCGCAGCGACGAGGTCTTTCCCGACTTCCTGCGGGACACGTCAATGGTCGAGAAGCAGCCGCAGGGGTGGTCCCGGCAGGGTATCGCCGAGGAGAGCGACTGCCCGACGGCGCTGACGAAGGAACTCGCCCAGATCGCGGTCGCGCAGGGTTGCACGACCGCGTTGCGAGCCACCTACGTGGACGTCGGCGGTGAGATGGCCGCGACCATCGCGCTCTGCGTGGTCGGCTCGTACGAGCAGGCAGGGGCGGTCGTGCGGCAGTTCGGCCTCGGGTCGGCGCCGAAGCCCATGGTGTACCCGGTGGCGGTGCCGGGGACGGCGGCCGCGGAGTGGACCGGGAAGCTGGTGTACGCCGGCGGGACGCAGCAGGTGGGCCTGCCAACCAACTCACCGCCGTACTTCGTGGCCATCACGGTCGGCCCCTTGGACGCCCGCCGCCAGTACGGCCGGCTGCCCGACGAGTGGCAGCTCTACGGTCGCAGCGAGCGAACGACCTACCAGAGCGTTGCCGGCGACCTTCTCGGTGCCTTCGCGCGTTCCTTCGACCAGGCGGCAGGGTCCTGATGAACGGCTTCTATCGAGTGACAGCGTCCGCCGTGGCCGTCGGTGCGGTCCTCCTCCTCGCTGCGGCACCGGCCCAGGCGGCCGACAAGGGCTGGGAGTTGAGCGCGCTGTCGGTGCCGGCCGCGCACAAGATCAGCCGTGGCGCCGGGGTGACCGTCGCGGTGATCGACAGCGGTGTCCGCACCGCGCACCCCGTCCTGGCCGGCCGGGCCGCCGAGGGGCCGGACTTCCTGCACGAGACCGATCAGCAGGAGTCGTGGTACGGCGACCACGGGACGTCGATGGCCTCCAGCGTGTTGGACGTCGCGCCGGAGGCGAAGGTGCTGGGCCTGCGGGCGGTCCGCGACCGCACGGATCCCGACTTCGTGTCCTGGGAGCAGGCGCTGGCGAAGCCGAGGCCCCAGGACGCGCGGGCGTTGGCCGATGCCATCCGGTACGCGGCGGACGCCGGGGTCCGGGTCATCTCGCTCTCACTGGGCTCGGAGAGCCCCTTCGCCGCCTACGACACGCGTGAGGCGCAGGCCGTCCAGTACGCGTTGTCCAAGGGGATCGTGGTGATCGCCGCCGCCGGCAACGACGGCGACGGGGACAACCTGGTCAGCTATCCGGCCGCGTACCCCGGGGTGATCGCCGTGGCCGCGAGCACGCCGTCGAAGGAGCGGGCAAGGTTCTCGACCGTGCACTCGTACGTCGACGTCGCCGCACCCGGGGTGTCGATCTGGGGCGCGACGATCGCCTCGAAGGGGCGCGCATCCACGCAGGGCACCTCATCGGCGGGCGCCCTGACCGCGGGCGTCGCCGCGCTGATCGTGGCCAGGTATCCGAAGCTGTCGGCACGGCAGGTCGCGGCGGTGCTCGAGCGCACCGCTGGGCATCCGGACCGGCACGATCCCCGAACGGGGTACGGGGTCATCGACGCCGCGAAGGCGTTGCGGGCCGCGGCGCCGGTGGCACCCGAGCCGTACGTCCTGCCGGTGGGCGCGCAGGGCGCCGGCGGGCACTTCGGGCCGGGTGACGATGGCACGCCGCGGCGCGTCGGCCAGCCGCTGGACGTGATTCTGCTGGTGGTGGCCGGCGTCCTCGGGTTGATCGCGGTGACGATGATCGTGGGCGGGTGGCGCCTCGTGGTCGGCGGCCGCCGTGCCGCGGCGACCTCCACCACGGACAGTTAGCGGTCGGGCTGGAGCGGGCCGCGCTCCGGACCGGGGTGCCGGCGGTTCGGAGCGGCGGCCATGGGAGCGCGCGTGGTCGAGCAGTCGATCGATGCGGCGGCACCGCTCGCTCCGGCCCCCCGGATGCGGAACGATCGGTGCCGGAACTGGGACCGGTACGCCGACGCGCTGAGCCCGTAGTGGGCCTTGAACCGTCGGGCGAAGTAGTTCTGGTCCGGCCAGCCGACCGACTCGCCGATCCGGTGGATCGGATCGTCGGTGTGCAGTAGCCGGGCCGCGGCGACCTCGACGCGGTGCCGGGACAGGTAGGCCATCGGCGGCAGCCCGGTCGCGTTCTTGAACAGCCGGATCAGGTACCCGGGTGCGAGGTGCAGGGCGGCCGCCAGTTCGGTGAGATTCCACTGGTGTTCCGGGCGAGCCTCCATCATCCGCATCGCGTTCAACACGGCCGCGTGCGTCTGACCCTGGCCGGGTGCGGTCTGCTGGACGACGGCCCGGGCCAGGCTGCTGAGGAACAGCGCGAGCCGGCCGACGATGTCGCCGTGATGGGTGCTGACCGGCCGGTGTCGCAGCGCCTCCAACTCGTCGAGGTGGCCGGTGCACTCGGCGAGCGCCTCCGGGTCGAGGTGCGCGGTCAGGATCCCGCGCCGCTGCTGGGCGTACGGGCCGGACCAGAGCAGGTAGCCTAGCAGCGGATCCTCCCGGGTCCAGCCCAGCTCGTTCTGCAGCAACTCGGTGGCGAAGCAGCAGTTGTACATGTCCAGTCGGCGGCAGTCCTCGTAGCCGTGCCACACCCCGGGCCGTAGCAGCACCACGTCACCCACGCTGAGCTGCTGCCGGCCGGCGAGGCTGTGGTGCACCCCGGCGCCGCCGCACATTACCGCGACCTCGACGAAGCTGTGCGTGTGTGCCAGATGGACGCCCTCGTGCAGGTAGTGGCCGGCGAAGGCGACCACGCCGTCGGCGAAGTGGAACAGTTCCCGAGTGTTCTCGACCGGCAGCTCGAGCATCGGCTCACCCTAGGGCCGAAGTGAATTTCGTGCTAGCACGTGTGCACGTCGGGCTATGGCCTGACCTGCGCCGGCCGCAGGATCGGGGGGACAGGCGAAACCTTCTGGCCACCACTCGGTAACAAGAGTCCCGGCCTGTGTTCACCCCCGCCTTTGAATCGTTTCACGAACAGGAGTGTCATGCCCCGCGCCGCCGCACCCACCGGCCTCCGCTTCGAGCACGGCCCTGCCTTCGGCATCGGTGTCCCCAACCCGCGCGTCTCCTGGCAGGTGCCCGACGCCGACCCGGACTTCGAACAGTCGGCCTACCAGGTCGAGGTCGACGGGGAGGTGGTGACCGCCGAGTCGTCCGAGCAGATCCTGGTGCCCTGGCCGGCGGCCCCGCTGGTGTCCCGGCAGCGCGGCACCGTACGGGTGCGCGTACGCGGTGACGAGTGGAGTCCGTGGAGCGGCCCGGCGGTGGTCGAGGCGGGACTGCTCGCCCCCGAGGACTGGACGGCCCGCTTCGTCAGCCCACGCGACATCGGCGGCTACGGCGACCCGGCCCCGCTGCTCGGCGGCACGATCGACCTACCGGCCGACGCGGCCCGCGCCCGCCTCTACACCACCGCGCACGGGATCTACGTCGCGTACCTCAACGGCCGGCGGGTCGGCACCGAACAACTCGCGCCCGGCTGGACGGCGTACCGGCACCGACTGCGCTACCAGGCGCACGACGTGAGCGACCTGCTGGTGGCCGGCGAGAACCGGCTGGAGATCCTGCTCGGCAACGGGTGGCACCGCGGGCGGCTGGGCTTCCAGGGGCAGCACGCGGTGTACGGCGACCGGCTGGCTGCGCTCGCCCAGCTCGAGGTGACGACCGCCGACGGGACGAGCCACGTCCTCGCCACCGACGGCTCCTGGACCGCCCGGGAGAGCGGGATCGTCGCCGACGACCTCTACGACGGGCAACGCACCGACCTGCGCCGCTCCCCCGGGGCGCAGACCCCGGTCGACGTGCTCGACGCCGACCTGGGCCTGCTGGTCGCGCCGGACGGGCCGCCGGTGCGGGTGACCGACGTCCTGCCCGCCGTGGCCGTGACGACCTCGCCGTCGGGCCGGACCCTGGTGGACTTCGGGCAGAACCTGGTCGGCCGGGTCCGACTGCGGGTCCGGGGCGCCACGGCGGGCGACGAGGTGGTGGTCCGCCACGCCGAGGTGCTGGAGGACGGCGAGCTGGGCGTACGCCCGCTGCGCACGGCAAAGGCCACCGACGCGTACGTGCTGGCCGGACCGGACGACGTGACGCTGGAGCCGGAGCTGACCTTCCACGGCTTCCGGTACGCGGAGGTCACCGGCGTACCGGACCTGCGGGCCGAGGATCTCGAGGCCGTGGTGCTCGGCTCCGACCTGCGCCGGACCGGCTGGTTCGAGTCCTCGCATCCGCTGCTCGACCAGTTCCACGAGAACGTCGTCTGGGGCATGCGGGGCAACTTCGTCGACGTGCCGACCGACTGCCCGCAGCGCGACGAACGACTCGGCTGGACCGGCGACATCCAGGTCTTCTCGCCGACCGCGAGCTTCCTGTTCGACAGCGCAGGTCTGCTCACCGGCTGGCTCGCCGACCTCGCCGCGGAGCAGCAGAAGGACGGGTCCGTGCCGTACGTCATCCCGGACGTGCTCCGCCAGCCCGGACCGGCGACCGCCGCCTGGGGGGACGCCGCCACCGTCGTCCCGTGGGTGCTCTACCAACGGTTCGGCGACCGGGGTCTGCTCCACCGCCAGCTGCCCAGCATGCGAGCCTGGGTGGACCGGATGGCCGCCCTCGCCGGCGACGATCTGCTCTGGTCGGGTGGCTTCCAGTTCGGCGACTGGCTCGACCCGGCGGCACCGCCCGAGGACCCGTTCCGGGCCAAGGCCGACCCGGATGTCATCGCCACCGCGCACCTGGCCCGTTCGGCGGAGATCGTCGCCCGGGCCGCCGAGGTGGTCGGCGAGGACGAGCTCGCACGGGAGTACGCCGACCTCGCCGAGCGCGTCCGCGCGGCGTTCGCCCGGGAGTACACGACCCCGGGCGGGCGGGTGCTCGGCGACGCGGCCACCACGTACGCCCTCGCCCTGCAGTGGGCGTTGCTGCCCGAGGCGGAGCAGCGACGACGGGCCGGGCAGCGACTGGCCGACCTGGTCCGCGTCGCGGGCTTCCGGATCAGCACCGGCTTCGTCGGTACGCCGCTGATGACCGACGCGCTCACCGACGCCGGCGAACCCGACCTGGCGTACCGACTGCTGCTGCAGACCGGCTGCCCGTCCTGGCTCTACCCGGTGACGATGGGCGCCACCACGGTCTGGGAGCGCTGGGACAGCATGCTGCCCGACGGGACGATCAACCCCGGCGAGATGACCTCGTTCAACCACTACGCGCTGGGCGCGGTCGCCGACTGGCTGCATCGGCGGGTCGCCGGACTGGCACCGGCCGAGCCGGCCTACCGGCGCATCGAGGTCCGACCGCTGCCGAACGCCCGACTCACCCGCGCCGCCGCCCGGCACGACACCCCGTACGGCCAGGCCTCGGTGGCCTGGGAGAGAGCTGACGGCCGGCTGCGCCTGGAGGTCCGGGTGCCGGTCGGTGCCACGGCCGTCGTGCACGTGCCGGGCGGCGACGCACCCATCGAGGTACGCCACGGGCGACACGTGTGGACGGTGGACGACGCGTACGCCCAGGAGGCCCAACTCCCCGCCGAGCCCACCATCCGGCAGCTGATGGACCACCAGCCCACCTGGGACTCGATCGTGGCCGCCGGCCGGAACGCGGGCGTCGTGGCCGACGAGGCAGACTTCGCCGCCCGCCTCGAACGGTACCTGGACGCACCGGCGAGCCAGCTCGTCGACGCTGCCACCGCCGGTGGTTTCGTCCCGGGCGCCGAAGCGCTACGCGCCCAACTCCCCGCCCTCTGATGATCCCCCCGACACAAGGAGTTTCCCGATGCGAAAACTGTCGATAGCCCCGGCCGCCCTGGCCACCGCCGTGCTCCTGCTCGCTGGCTGCAGCGCCGGCAGCCTGGGCTCCAGCGACGATTCCGACGGCAAGGTCGCCCTGTCGTTCCTGGTCGACAACACACCGCAGACGGTCAAGACCGGCGAGCAGTTGGCCAAGGACTTCGCCGCCAAGAACCCGGGCATCACGGTCAAGGTGGAGATCCGACCGGCGGGCACCGACGGCGACAACATCGTCAAGACGCGGCTCTCCACCGGCGACATGACCGACGTGTTCATGTACAACACCGGCTCGCTGTTCCAGGCGATCGCGCCGCAGAAGAACCTGGTCCCGCTCAGTGACCAGCCGTACATCGGTCAGCTGGACCAGAACTTCGTCACGACGGTGACCTCCGCCGACAAGGTCTACGGCGCGCCGTGGGGCGGCTTCATGGGCGGCGGTGTGCTCTACAACCGACCCGTCTACAGCAAGCTCAACCTCCAGGTGCCGAAGACCTGGAACGAGTTCATGGCGAACAACGCCAAGATCAGAGCAGCCGGCACCGACCCGGTGATCCAGACCTATCAGGAGACCTGGACCTCGCAGCTCCTCATCCTCGCCGACTTCCACAACGTCTCGGCGGCCGAGCCGGACTTCGCCGAAAAGTACACGAAGAACCAGGTCAAGTACGCCACCTCGCCGGCCGCCCGGCAGGGCTTCGAGCACCTTCAGGCGATCCACGACGCCGGTTACCTCAACAAGGACTTCGCCTCGGCGAAGCTGACCGACGGCCTGCGTCAGCTCGCGCAGGGCACGGGCGCGCAGTACCCGAACCTGTCGTCGTCGCTCGCCCAACTGCTCGCCGACAACCCGGGCAAGGAGAACGACATCGGCCTGTTCGCCATCCCGGGCACCGACGCCGCCAAGAACGGCCTGACCGTGTGGTCGCCGGCCGGGGTCTACATCCCGACCACCACCACCGGCGCGAAGCTGGACGCGGCCAAGAAGTTCGTGGCGTTCATCGCCAGTCCCGACGGCTGCGCCTCGCAGACCACCGCCTCCACCCCGACCGGACCGTACGCGGTCAAGGGCTGCACGCTGCCGGCCACCGTGCCGCAGGCGGTCAAGGACATGCAGACCTACATCGACGGCGGAAAGTCCAGCCTGGCGCTCGAATTCCTGTCCCCGGTCAAGGGCCCGGCGCTCGAGCAGATCTGCGTCGAGGTGGGCTCCGGCATCCGCAAGGCCGGCCCCGCCGCCGCCCTCTACGACGAGGACGTCAAGAAGCAGGCCCAGCAGCTCGGCCTCGAAGGCTGGTAGGCGCAGTGGCCACGACCTCGGTCCGCGCCCCGGCCCGCAAGGGCACGGCCCCGGCGGCAACCGCCGCCGGGCGCCGGGCCCCCAGCCCGTACTCGAACTGGTTCTACCTTCCGGCCGCACTGATCTACGGCGTTCTCTTCGCCCTCCCGACCGTTACGTCGTTCTACTTCAGCCTCACCCGGTGGAGCATCTTCGACTCGCGGTTCATCGGCCTGGACAACTACGTGACGTTCTTCCGCGAGCCGGCGCTGCTCTCGGGCCTCACCCACACGTTGATCTACGCGGTGGTCACCTCGGGGCTCAAGGTCGTACTCGGCCTGCTCCTGGCCGTGCTGCTGACCTCGCAGATCGTCGCCCGCGGCTACCTGCGGTCGGTGGTCTTCTTTCCGGTGCTGGTCAGCACCATCGGTGTCGGCCTCACCTTCACCGTGCTGATGAACCCCGAGCGGGGCCTCATCAACCAGGCGTTGAGCGTGCTCGGCGTCGACGGGCCCGGCTGGCTGACCGACCCCCGGTACGCGCTGCTCTCGGTCGCGCTGGTCGACGTCTGGAAGGGAGTCGGCCTGGCCACCCTCATCTACATCGCCGGCATCGTGTCCATCCCGCAGGAATATTTCGAGGCCGCCAAGGTCGACGGCGCGAGCGCGTGGGACACCTTCCGGCGGATCGTGCTCCCGTTGGCCCGACCCGCGACGGCGACCGTGATCCTGCTGTCGCTGATCGGCGGGCTGCGCTCGTTCGACCTGATCTGGGCGATGACCCGTGGAGGGCCGGGCTTCACCACCGACGTCATCGCCTCGGTCATCTACAAGCAGTACCAGGCCGGGTTCTACGGCCTGTCGACCGCCGGCAACGTGGTGCTGTTCCTCGTGGTGACCGCGATCGTGTTGCCGCTGTCGCGCTTCCTCAACCGCAAGGAGGTCGAACTGTGAGCGCCGCGCCCGCCGTCCGGCGCAAGCCCCGGAAGAACCACGCGCTGAGCATCATCGCGATCCTGCTGTCCACGGTCGTCTTCGTCGTGCCGTTCGCATTCGTCGTGCTCACCGCGGTCAAGGATCAGCAACAGGCCTCGCTGCTCGACTTCTCCTGGCCGCGCGACTTCCAGGTCGTACAGAACTTCATCGACGTGGTCGAGGCCCGCGACTACATGCTGATCATCGCGTTCATCAACAGCACCATCCTCACGGTGTGCAGCGTGGCCGGGATGGTCATCCTCGCCGCCATGGTCGCCTTCGTGCTGCAACGCAGGCGGAGCCGGTGGAACGGCCTCGTCACCATGCTGGTGCTGTCCGGCCTGATCATCCCGCCCGCGGTGGTGCCGACGATCTGGGTGCTGCAGAAGCTCGGCCTGTTCCGCACCATGCCCGGGCTGATCCTCGTCGAGATCGCCTTCGGCCTGTCGTTCTGCGTGCTGCTGTTCCGGGCGTTCATCGCGACGATCCCGCGTGAACTCGACGAAGCCGCGATCATCGACGGCGCCGGGCCGCTGCGCCTGTTCTTCCGGGTGATCCTCCCGTTACTCAAGCCGGTCGTCGTGACGGCCGTCGTGGTCCAGTCGGTCTTCGTGTTCAACGACTTCACGTACCCGCTGTACTTCCTGCCCGGTGACCAGAACGCGACCGTGCAGCTCACGCTGTTCAACTTCTCCAGTCAGTTCAGCACCCAGTACAACCTGCTCTTCATGAACATCCTGCTCATCACCGTCCCACCGCTGATCATGTTCCTGTTCTTCAACCGCCAGATCGTGGCGGGCATGACCTCCGGCGCCGTCAAGGGCTGACCCGGTGGGCGCCTCGCGTCCTGAGGCGCCCACCCGCCCCGCCACCGTCGCCAACTGGTCGGGCAACACGGAGCGCTATCGATTGGTAACGTGACGCCAGAGTCGACGGTGGTGACCGCCGATGCCCTGGGGAGGGTCGACATGCGGGCGGACGAGGCTGCTCTGGATGCGGCGGGGCACCGGCTCGATGCCCAGCGATGATGGCATCCATGTCGACCCGGCGGACCTGACCGCCCACGCCGCACGCATCGAGCGCAGCGCCGACAACCTCGACACCGCCCGTCAGGCCGGCCAGCACGTCCGGTTGGGCACCGACGCGTACGGGCAGCTCTGCGCGATCATGCCGACCCTGCTGGACGGGCTGCAACGTACCCTGGTCGACGGCATCGGCACCGCGGCCAGTTCGGTACGCGACACCGCCGTGCGGCTCCGCACCAGCGCCGACCGCTACCGGGCCTCCGACGCGCACGCCGAGCAGATCCTGCGCGCGACGCGGGGCAACCGGTGACAGGCAACCCGCTCGTCGCCACCGCCTCCGACAGCGGGCCCAGCGCCTGGGCCGGCATCTGGATCTGCGAAGACATCGAACTCATCGCCCAGGGTGTGCAGAACGGCAGTTGGATCGACGGCAGCCTCGGTGTGGTCAGCGCCGGCCTCGACGCCCTCGCCTTCGTCTCCGACCCGGTCGGCGCGCTGCTCCAGTACGGCATCGCCTGGCTCATCGAGCACGTCAAACCCCTCAGCGAGGCCCTGGACTGGCTCGCCGGCAATCCCGCGGAGATCACCGCCCACGCGCAGACCTGGCGAAACGTCGCGGCATCACTCCGCGAGGAAGCCGCCGACCTGGCCGGCGCCGTCCGCACCGACGTCTCCGGCTGGGGCGGCAGCGCCGGACCCGCGTACCGGGGCTGGGCCGCCGAACAGCAGCAAGCCATCACCGGGCTCGCGCAGGGCGCCGACACCCTCGCCGCAATCACCGAAGGCGCGGCCGGTCTGGTCGCCGCCGTCCGGCTCCTGGTCCGCGACGCCATCGCCACCTGCGTCTCCCGCCTCATCGTGTACGCGGGCGAACTCGTCATCACCGGCGGATTCGCCGCACCGCTGGTGGTGGAGCAGGTCACGACGACCGTGGCGTCCTGGGCGGCGCGGATCGCTCGGCTGCTACGGGGTCTGCTGGCCAGCCTGCGGCGGTTGATACCGCTGATCCGCCGACTCGGCGACCTCATCGGCAGGCTGAGACAGGCACTCGCCCGACTCCTGAAAGGTGGATCACCACCGAGCCGGAGCACTCCAGAGCCTGAGCGACCTCGCGAGCCTCCATCCCACATGGGGGCGGAGGAGCAACGGATTCACGATCTCGGTATGGATCCGGCGACCGGAAGGTTCCGACCTGGAGAGGCGGAGACCGCGGTCCGGTTGGAGCAGGAACGAGGGGTGCGGTTGAGTCGCGCACCTGGTGACTCCTCCGCCGACTGGGTCGACGACGCCGGACGAACCTATGATGCGGTGGGTAACTTTCCGAGGCAGTTCTTCGATCGGCAATGGCCCCAACTGCAGTATCAAATCGAGCGCCACCTAGACAAGGCCGACCTTGTGCCGGTGGACGTATCGAGGTTCTCTCCTGAGCAGGTCGCCCGGATTGAACAGTTCATAACGGACCGGAACCTCGGTCCGCGAGTCTTCATCGTGGGGAAATGATGGCTGGTCTGATCGTGCTTAAGCCCGGAGTCGATTGGACCGCGACCGGAGGGCTGTTCGACTGGACACTGGAGTTCCTGATCGCACGCCTTTCCGACCGGCAGGCGGCCACTCACCTCCAGGAGATCGTCGACAACAACCTCGGCTCCCTGTGGATCGACGAGCTGCCGCCCGCAGCTCGGCAGGAGATCGTCGGCCACTGGAGGGACGGCCTGGTTGCGGCCGGCGAGCGGCAACTCCCGGAGACGGCACACAAAGTCGACGTCGTTCGCCACCTTCAAGAACTGGTGGATGCGACCTATTCAGCCGGAATGCCCGGACCGAGCGATCCCGGGTAGGCGATGTCGCCCTTTCAGCAGCCGGCTCTCTCCGCAGCCCAGCCACAGTTGAGCTTCACACGCTGGGATCCTGTCCACAGCACCCTCGGATCAGTGGTGCCGGGACACCGGCTTGTCGGCGGGTCGAGGCATACAGTCTGCTCGACCACACCGAGCACGAGTACCTGTCGATGCTGCGTCGCAATCCAGCCGTACGGGTCATCACACCGGCCCTGCACGTCGACCGGGCCGACGACTGCCCCGTCGTCGGAGGTATGGCCCGACAGGCCGGCCGCCTCGGAGCTGGCCCTTCGTCGCGATCAGCAACGCTGCCGGCCTCATCACGTCTCGGGCCGATCAAGTGCGAAAGGTACTCGGCGACGACTGGCCGATCGTCGAGGTCTGACCGCACCGACGTGCCGACGCCCTTCGCAGGGTGAGACCCCTGACGACCTAAGCTCTGCCCACCCCGCGTGACGCCATGGACGCTATGCGTGACTTGGCATCGTCGTACATGCACCCTCACCCCGGCAGCGCGCGATCGCCAAAAACTTTTGTTCGGTTCCTACAACTGAGGGCCGGATGGTTCGGCCATAGCGCCATGGCGCTGCCCGCTGGCAGGCGGAAAAGTGATCACTGCCGGGAGTCGTCTCTTGGCGTGCAGATCATGGTCTACCGAAGGGGTCAGTCGGGTGTTCAACCGTATTGCCATCGTCAACCGAGGTGAAGCCGCGATGCGGCTCATCCACGCGGTCCGGGAGTTGGCTGCGGAGACCGGCGTCCGGATCGAGACCGTCGCTCTGTACACCGACGTCGACCGTACCGCCACTTTCGTGCGCGAAGCGGACATCGCCTACGACCTCGGTCCCGCGTCCACCCGCCCGTACCTCAATCTGGTGACGCTGGAGCGCGCCTTGATCGAGACCGGGGCGGACGCCGCCTGGGTCGGTTGGGGTTTCGTCGCCGAGGACCCGGCCTTCGCGGAGCTGTGCGAGAAGATCGGAGTCACCTTCGTCGGCCCGAGCCCGGACGCGATGCGCCAGCTCGGTGACAAGATCGGCTCGAAGCTGATCGCCGAGGAGGTCGGCGTACCGGTTGCGCCGTGGAGCCGCGGTGCCGTCGAGACTCTGGATGCCGCGCGTGCGTCGGCGGCCGAGATCGGCTACCCGCTGATGCTGAAGGCGACCGCGGGCGGTGGCGGGCGCGGCATCCGCGTGATCCGGAACGAGGCCGAGCTCTCCGACGCGTACGAGCGCACCAGCCAGGAGGCGGCGCGGGCGTTCGGCAGCGGCATCGTGTTCCTGGAGCGCCTGGTCACCGGGGCCCGGCACGTCGAGGTGCAGGTGATCGCCGACGGCCAGGGCACCGCGTGGGCGCTCGGTGTCCGCGACTGCTCGGTGCAGCGGCGCAACCAAAAGGTCATCGAGGAGTCGGCGTCGCCGGTGCTCAGCCCGGCACAGACGGCCGAGCTCAAGGCGTCCGCCGAGCGGCTGGCCGTGGCGGTCGGCTACCGCGGCGCGGCAACGGTCGAGTTCCTCTACCACCCTGGCGATCAGCTCTTCGCGTTCCTCGAGGTCAACACCCGTCTGCAGGTCGAGCACCCGATCACCGAGCTGACCACCGGGTTCGACCTGGTCAAGGCGCAGCTGCACGTCGCCGGGGGCGGGCGGCTGGAGGGCGAGCCGCCGGTGGAGCGCGGGCACGCCATCGAGGCCCGGCTGAACGCGGAGGACCCGGACCGCGACTTCGCGCCGTCGCCGGGCCGTATCGCGCGGCTGGACCTGCCCGCTGGCCCGGGCGTCCGGGTGGACACCGGCGTGAGTGAGGGCGACACCATCCCGGCCGACTTCGACTCAATGATCGCGAAGATCATCGCGTACGGCCGCACTCGCCACGAGGCGCTCGGCAAGCTGCGTCGGGCGCTCGCGAACACCACGGTGGTCATCGAGGGTGGCGCGACGAACAAGAGCTTCGTGCTCGACCTCCTGGACCAGCCCGAGGTGATCGACGCCAGCGCGGACACCGGCTGGATCGACCGCGTTCGTGGCGAGGGCAGGTTGGTCACACACCGGCACTCCGCGGTCGCGTTGGCGGCCGCCGCCATCGAGGCGTACGAGGAGGAGGAGCGCGTCGAGCGGCAGCGGCTGCTGTCGACGGCGTTCGGCGGACGCCCGCAGGTGCAGCACAAGAGCGGTCGACCGCTGGACCTGAAGCTGCGCGGCGTCGACTACCGGATGCGCGTGGCGCGGGTCGGCGCACACCGGTTCCGGGTCGGTATCGAGGTGGGCGACACCGTGCGCACCGCCGACGTCGACCTCGACCGTTTCGACCGGCACACCGGCCAGATCGTCGTCAACGGTGTCCGGTTCCGTCTGCTCACCAGCACGCACGGGCCGACGCACCTGGTCGAGGTGGACGGCGTGACGCACCGGGTCAGCCGCGACGAGGGCGGTGTGGTCCGCTCCCCCATGCCCGCGCTGGTCGTCGCCACTCCGCTGGAGGTCGGCGCGGAGGTCGAGGCCGGTGCGCCGGTGCTGGTGCTGGAAGCCATGAAGATGGAGACGGTGCTGCGGGCGCCGTTCAAGGCGCGGTTGAAGGAGTGCGCCGTCTCGGTGGGCAGCCAGGTGGAGGCCGGTGCGCCGCTGCTGCGCCTGGAGCCGCTCGCCGATGACGCCGCCGAGGCCGTGGACGGCCCGGCCGCCGTCGGCGTCGAACTGGACCTGCCGGTCGCCGACGAGGACATGCCGGCGTACGAGCGCAGCAGGCGCGGCCAGGAGGATCTGCGCGGCCTGCTGCTCGGCTTCGACGTCGACCCGCACGACGAGCGTCGGGTGCTGGACGACTACCTCACGGCGCGCCGGGCGGCCGCCGAGGACGGCCAGCGGCCGCTGGCCGCGGAGCTCGACCTCGTCGAGGTGTTCGCCGACCTCGCCGAGCTGAGCCGCAACCGACCGACGGGCGAGGACAGTGGCGCCCACCTGCACAGCGCCCGCGAGTACTTCCACAAGTACCTGCAGAGCCTCGACGTCGAGCGGGCCGGATTGTCGGACGCCTTCCAGGCCAAGCTCGCCAAGGCGCTCGGCCACTACGGTGTCACCGACCTGGAGCGCTCCCCTGAGCTCGAAGGTGCCGTGTTCCGGATCTTCCTGGCCCAGCAGCACGCGTCCGCCGACGCCGCGGTCATCGCCGCGCTGCTGCGCGTGTGGCTGCGGGAGACCCCGCCGGACGAGGCGCTGCGCGAGCCCGCCGGTCTCGCGCTGGAGCGGTTGGTGGCCGCGACGCAGGTCCGCTTCCCCGTGGTCGCCGATCTCGCTCGCGGCGTGGTGTTCGCCTGGTTCGCCCAGCCGCTGCTGCGCCGCAATCGGGCCCGCGTCTACGCCGAGATCCGCGGGCACCTGCGCCACCTGGACGCGCATCCGGACGCGGCGGACCGCGCCGAGCGCATCGAGGAGATGGTACGCAGCACCGAGCCTCTGGTCCGTCTGCTCGGTCAGCGGCTCGTCCGGGACCACCTCGACAACGCGGTCATGTTGGAGGTGCTGACCCGGCGGTACTACGGCAACAAGGCACTCACCCGCGTCCGTACCCGTGACGTCACGGGCTGCACGTTCCTGGTCGCCGAGCGCGGCGCGGACTCGAGCGTGGTCTCCACCGCGGTGAGCTTCGACGCGCTGGGCAGCGCCCTGCGGGGGCTCGCCGAGCTGGCGAGTGGTGAGGACGCCGTCGACGCCGACATCTACCTCGGCTGGGAGAACCAGCCGGAGGACTTCGACGCGCTGGCGGCCGCGCTGCTGGAGGTCGTCGCCGCGCACCCGCTGCCGTCCCAGGTCCGCCGGCTCACCGCCACCGTCGCCGGTCGCGGCGGGGCGGTCATGCACCACCACTTCACCTTCCGCCCGTCGGACTCGGGGATGACCGAGGACCGGCTGATCCGCGGGCTGCACCCGTACATCGCGCAGCGGATGCAGTTGGAGCGGCTGCACAAGTTCGACCTGACCCGCCTGCCGTCGTCGGACGAGGAGGTCTACCTCTTCCAGGGCGTGGCACGGGACAACCCGTCGGACGAGCGGCTCGTCGCGTTCACGCAGGTGCGTGACCTGACCGAGCTGCGGGAGCACGACGGCCGGCTGGTCGCGCTGCCGACGACCGAGGATGCGATCGCGGCCTGCCTCGACTCGATCCGGCGCGCCCAGTCGCGGCGACCGTCGAAGACGCGCTTCAACACCAACCGGATCGTGGTCTACGTCTGGCCGCCGAGCGAGCTCACCCGCGAGGAGATGGGGATGATCGCCGGGCGCGTGCGCCCGACGACCGCGGGCGCCGGGCTGGAGGAGATCCTGTTCATCGCCCGGCAGCGTGACCGCCGGACCGGCGAGCTGACCAAGATGGCTCTGCGGATCTCCTTCGACGCCGCGGGCGGCGCCGAGCAGATGACCATCGGCGCGCCGCCGGTGGAGCCGGTCGAGCCGCTCGACGAGTACCGGCTGAAGGTGCTGCGCGCGAGCAGCCGCAACACGACGTACCCGTACGAGCTGAGCGACCGGCTGGGTGACTTCGTCGAGCACGACCTCGACGACGCGCACGCGCTGGTGCCGGTGGAGCGGCCGAAGGGGCGCAACCGCGCCGCGATCGTCGCCGGGTTGGTGACCACGCCGACCGAGCGGCATCCGCAGGGTGTCACCCGGGTCGTTCTGCTGGGCGATCCGACGAAGTCGCTGGGCGCCCTGTCCGAGCCGGAGTGCCGGCGCGTGATCGCCGCGCTGGACCTGGCGGAGCAGATGCGGGTGCCGCTGGAGTGGTGGTCGCTGTCCTCCGGAGCCCGGATCTCCATGACCACGGGCACCGAGAACATGGACTGGGTGGCCGCGGCGCTCAAGCGGATCGTCGAGTTCACCCAGGCCGGCGGTGAGATCAACATCGTGGTCGCGGGCATCAACGTCGGCGCTCAGCCGTACTGGAACGCCGAGGCGACGATGCTCATGCACACCAAGGGCGTCCTGGTGATGACACCGGATTCGACGATGGTGCTCACCGGCAAGCAGGCGCTCGACTTCTCCGGTGGGGTGTCCGCCGAGGACAACTTCGGCATCGGCGGCTACGACCGGGTGATGGGGCCGAACGGGCAGGCGCAGTACTGGGCGCCGAACCTGAACGCCGCCCAGGACGTGTTGATGTCGCACTACGACCACACGTACGTCGCGCCCGGTGAGGACGCGCCGCGACGGGCCGTCACCACCGACCCCGCGGACCGCGACATCTCCGCCTTCCCGCACGACGTGGCGGGCAGCGTCTTCAACACCGTCGGCGAGATCTTCTCGGCCGAGGCCAACCCCGACCGGAAGAAGCCGTTCGACATCCGGACGGTGATGCGAGCGCTGTCCGATCAGGACCACCCGGTGCTGGAGCGCTGGGCGGGCATGGCCGACGCGGAGACCTCGGTCGTGCAGGACGTCCACCTCGGTGGCATCCCGGTGTGCCTGCTCGGCATCGAGTCACGGTCGGTGCCGCGGCGCGGCTTCCCGCCCACCGACGGCCCGGACACGTACACGGCGGGCACCCTGTTCCCGATGTCGTCGAAGAAGGCCGCGCGGGCGATCAACGCGGCCAGCGGCAACCGGCCCCTCGTCGTGCTGGCCAACCTGTCGGGCTTCGACGGCTCACCGGAGTCGATGCGCAAACTGCAATTGGAGTACGGCGCCGAGATCGGTCGGGCCATCGTCAACTTCCAAGGGCCCATCGTCTTCTGCGTGATCTCGCGCTACCACGGCGGCGCGTTCGTGGTGTTCTCGAAGGCGTTGAACCCGAACATGACGGTGCTCGCGTTGGAAGGCTCGTACGCCTCGGTGCTCGGCGGCGCGCCGGCCGCCGCGGTGGTCTTCACGGCCGACGTCAACGCCCGCACGGCCGCCGACCCGCGGGTGCGCGAGCTGGAAGCCCAGGTCGCGGCCTCGGCCGGCACCGAACGCGCCGCCCTGACCGCGGAGCTCGACGAGCTGCGCTCGGCGGTACGCGCGGAGAAGGTCGGCGAGGTGGCCACGGAGTTCGACCGGGTGCACAACATCCACCGTGCGGTCGAGGTCGGCTCGGTGGACGCCGTCGTCAGCGCCGCGGAGCTGCGTCCGCGCATCATCGACGCCATCGAGGCTCGGCTGCGCTAGTTGATCGTGTGTTGCCCCGCCCAGGACACCGGGCGGGGCAACACACGCCGCCGTTACGGGCTATGCCCGTCGCCAGGATGGCCCGGCGATTGCGGGCGGGGCGGTCACTGCCGGGTACATTGATTGCCAGGTGGCGGACCACTGGCCGGGAGAAGACGCCAGGAGGTCGCAGGCCGAGCGCGCCACTTCTTGTGGCGTACGGTCCTGCCAAGGGATGTGGACGAACACCTGGTACGTGGCGTCGCGCAGGGCAACCAGGAACAGCCGACGATCGCGGTAGTGATTGCCCACCCAGCTCAGTGCCAAGCCGTGGGCGAGCAGTCGGTGCCGGTCAGCCTCCGTCAGGATCAGTCGGCCCGCAGTCCGCTCCGGCGTCTCCCACGAGTGATCGGCAGCCGCCCGCGCCACCTCGGCGTCATAGCCGGCCGCTGGGAACGTTGCCCCCTGGTCCGCCGGCACCTCGATCGACCAGTCCCAGTGCACCCGGTCACCGTCACGGCGGATGGTGACGTCGGTGGAACCACAGCCGTACGTTCCGCACTCGCATCGGGCGATTGGGATCGTCCGTGGCTCGGACGTGGCCAGCAGACGGTTGGTGGGCACGAGCAGCTGGTACGGGTCCATCCCCAGGCCTGCGCCCGCCTCGGTCATCTCCACGTCGTTGACGTAGACCTGCACTTGGAAGCCGCCAGCGGGCGCTGGAGTCACCGCCAACCGCAGCGAGTCAACGTCGAGCCGGCGAGTGATACCCCCTCCTTTGGCAACGGCCGAACCAGTGGGAACAGTGCCGGGGTACGGAATCCGCAGCTCCGCCAACGCCTGGGAGACCAGCTCCCGTAGGTCCCACTGGGAGTCCCGCGCGGATGCGCCGGCGAGTTCACACAGGGCCGGCGAGTCCAATCCCTCGACCAACGCCCGACAAGCAGCGTCGATTATCTCCGCCGAGCCGTACCACGCGCCGGCGTCCCAGCGCGTCACCGCCTCGTACAGGCGCTGTTCGGCGGCCACGCTCTCGTATTCCGTCACGCCGCCATCATTCGCGACGGCCACTTGGCGCGCACCTATGTTTCGCCTGGGTAGATTCCTTGTTCCGACGGAAGCGGAGGTGGCATGGTCAAGGGGTGGCACGGCTGGATCGGTACGTTCACTGGCGTGGTATCCATCACGGTGGCCGCACTGCCGTTGGCCGCGCTGGCGGTGTGGGCTCTGGCGCATCGTCGGACGGTTACCGGCACCAGGCCGGCGTGGGCGTGGCGGATGTCGCTGGCCGAGGTCGGCATCGTCTACGGGACGGCGCCGTGGGTGTGGATGATCATGTTGCCGGGCGACCAGGCCGGGGCCGTCTCTGGTCGGGTGAGCCTGGTGCCGCTGCGGGACCTGCTCGCGATCGCCGCCGCCGGGCCGCTGACGGCGACGGGCCAGATCGTCGGCAACCTGCTGGTCTTCGCGGCGCTGGGATTTTTCGCCCCGCAGCGGTTCGCGGCGCTGGCGTCGGTATCGCGGATCTTGGCGCTCGCGGCGGGTTGCTCGGTCCTGGTCGAGGCCGCGCAGTACCTCCTGCGGCTGGATCGGGTGTCCTCGGTGGACGACGTACTGCTCAACGCGGCGGGCGCGGGGCTGGCCGCGCTGGCATCGCGCCGCTGGTGGCGCGCTATCGGCGAGGCGTCGTCAGACCAACTTCGATCGGTCTCGGTACCGGCACGCTGAGTCGACCGCGTTACGCGGACCGGCTTCAGCGGTTATCGGGGTCGGCCGCCGACGGATCACTGGACTGTAACCGCGCGCGTAGCTGCCGCGCTTCGCGACCGCGGTACGCCCGCAGGACGCTTTCGAGGGTGTCGCGGACGTCCAGGTCGGGATGATCGGCCAGGTATGCCAACTCCTCGGCCCCGCCGCGCCGACCACGGCCCAGCTCGTAGAGCACGTCGATGATCTCGTCGGCGGTGGTCGCGGTCCTTAACCGCGCCATCAGCTCGGTCTTCGGCTTGGGTGGCTCGTCGTACGGGAACCGATGGCGCAGCTTCGCCACCTTGTACGTTCCGCGCTGGAAACAGGCGGGACACGTGCAGGGTCGACGGCCGTGGGCTGCCGGCAGGTAACGCCAACCGACCCCCTGCGGGACGTCACGGGTCCGTCGTACCTCGGCGGCCGTGATCGCGCGCGGCACGAACACCTCGTGGCCCCGTGGATCCTCGAGTCCGCGTACCTCGGCGATCGCCTGTGCGGCGGTGACCTCGCGCGGTCGGGCGCCATAGCGCCCGACGGTCACCGGCTCGTCATCGGGCAGCCGCAGGTGCACCGCGACTGGAGCACCACCTGCCTCAGCGCGGCGAGAGCGGGGCGCACGACTGCCGGTACGGCACCGACGGCAGGTTGGTCGTCCACTCCTGCCTGGTCAGGTTGCGGCCCACCGTCCCACAGACGTGCTCGGTGGCCGCGCCGACGTCCAGCGGCCAGGTGACGATCCGGCCGTCCTCCGCACCCGAGATGAGCGTGTCGGCCGAGAGGAATGCGAGGCCACGGACCCGGGCGGTGTGTCCGGTGAGGGTGGCGATCCGCTGCCGGTCGACGACGTCCCAGAGTGCGATCGTGTGGTCGTCGCCCGCCGAGGCGAGGGTGCGGCCGTCACCGCTGAAGGCGAGGACCTGGACGGGCGCGGTGTGGCCGTCGAAGAGCGCGGTCTGACGGTACGTGCCGGCGTCCCACACCTTGACGGTGCGGCTGTCCCCCGCCGTGGCGAGCAGGCGGCCGTCGGCACTGTTGGCGACATCCTGGATCGCGCCCTGTTCCGTGTCGATCCGCTCCAGCAGTTCGCCCGTGGCGACGTCCCAGACGTTGAGGAAGCCGCCGACGCTCGCCCCGAGGAGCCGGCGGCCGTCCGGCGTGAAGACCAGCGAGGTGACGATGCGGGATGGGTACTTCGATGTCGTCTCCGTCGGTCGCGCCGCGTCCTGCACGTTCCAGACGTACGGGCGCAGCGCGGCGGTCGCGACGAGGCGCCCACCGGGGTCGAACGCGACGTCCGTCGAGGCGGCGTTGGCCCTCGATCGTAGGGGCCGCATCGCCTGTTGCCGACGCTGGATGTCCCAGACGACCACCATGTTGTTGCGGGTCACCGCTGCGAGCAGGCGGCCGTCCAGGCTGAAGGCGATGGCCTCGACCTGGTCCGGGTGCCCGCCCAACGTGGCGGTCCACTGCCCACGCCGGTCCCACAGTCGGACCGCCCGGTCCTCGTGTGCGGAGGCCACCATGGTGCCGTCCGGGCTGACCCGGACATCCTTCACCGGCGCGGCGAAGCCACCGAACGCCGTGTCCCGCATGTCGTGTACGACGATCGTGCCGTTGAAGCCGACGGATGCGAGCATCGTGCCGTCCGTACTGAGTGCGACGGCGACCGTCTCGGTGCGGCCGCGGTCCTGGTACGTCTGGACCGGCTCCCGACGGTGCAGGTCCCAGACCGTGACCGTGCCGTTCTCGTCGGCCACGGCCAGCCGGCCGCCGGCCGGAGCCGAGACGGCCCAGGCGTAGCGCCCCGACAGCGGCAACGGCGTGCCGGCGTCGGTCCGGTCGCCGTCGAGATCCCAGAGGTACGCGCCGTGGCCGTCGGCGGCGCCTGCGAGGACGCGCCCGGAGGATCCGAAGGCGACCGAGGCCACGCCCTCGCCCTTGAGGTGGGCCTTCGGCCGGGCGGTGACCACGTCCCAGACGATCGGGTGTTCCTCGGCGTTCGTGGAGACGAGGAGGCCACCGTCGTGGCTGAAGGTCAGGGACGTGACCGGGACGCGGTGGCCCCGCAGCAGTGTCCGCGATCCGGTCCGCAGGTCGTAGAGCGCGACGTCACCGGCTGCGGTGCCAGCGCTCTTCGGGTCCGGGCCGAGCGCGACGGCGAGCTTGGTGCCCGCGGTGTCGACGGCAAGGCCGGCTGCGGCGCTCTTCTCATCGAAGCGGGCGGTCTGCTGCTGGGTGCGGGTGTCCCAGACGATGACCGAGCCCTTGGCGCCGTCGAGGCCGAGCGAGACGAGCAGCTTCCCGTCGCCGGCGAAGGCGACCTTCGCGGCGCGGCCGGCGTGACCGGACAGCGTGGCGATGCGCCGGCCCTGCGCCGGGTCCCACAGGCCAATCGTGCCGTCGCCGGCGGCAGCGGCCAGCAGGGACCGGTCGGGGCTGAACGCGACCGAGTAGATGGACGGTCCGCCGACGTTGAACGCGCTGCGTCGGGGTGCCGTGGAGGCGCTCAGGACGGCCCCGCGGGTGTCGGCGTCCCGGTGCAGCTCGTGCGCCTCGATGGCCAGGAGCCCGGCCAGGTCGGGATCGGTGACGAGCAACGACCGGGCGCGCAGCGCCAGCTCGCCGGAGAGCGTGACCTGCTGTTGGTGGCGGGCGTCCTGGCGCTCTCGGACCGCCTGGCCGCCGGCGAGTACGGCGACGAGCAGCAGCACGGACACGCCCACGACGAGTCGCTTCAGGACGCGGCTGTGCCGGCGGACGCGGTCGTCCTCGGCCGCCGCCATGTCCTTGCTGGCCCGCAGGTAAGAGGCTTCGAGCTGGTTGAGCTCCGCCGGGTGGTCCTCGGCCCAGGCCCGCGCGGCCAGCAGTTGCGCTCCCCGGTACAGAGCGCCGGTGTC
This sequence comes from Micromonospora sp. CPCC 205539, assembly GCF_036906815.1. Lineage (NCBI taxonomy): Bacteria > Bacillati > Actinomycetota > Actinomycetes > Micromonosporales > Micromonosporaceae > Micromonospora > Micromonospora sp. CPCC 205539. Next base: position 209,758 of record NZ_JBAKHW010000001.1, read on the forward strand.
GCGTTGCAGCGACGCCCACGTGTGGGCCGCGTCGGTGAGGCGCCGGTGGATGAACAGGTTCGCCCGATCGTCGGTGAGCCAGCGGTGCAGCCGGGGCCAACCTCGGATCAGGGCCTCGTGGGCCACCTGCACGGTGCCGTCGCCGAGGACGACGAGCCGGGTCTCGGCCAACCGGTCGAGGACCGCGTCGATGACGCCCTCGTCGGCGATGCCGTCCAGCTCGATCCGGGAGATGGGCCGTCGGGTGTCGTCGGTGCCCTCACCGAGCGCGGTGAGCCGAAGGAACATGCGGCGTACGGCCTGCCGTTCCTGCGGCCCGAGCTCGTCGTACACCCGCTCGGCGGTCTGGGCGATCGCCCCGCGTACGCCGCCGCTCGCCTGGTAGGCGGCCAAGCTGAGCGTCGCCGCGCTGCGGCGGTGCCAGACTTCCTGCAACACGTGCGAGACGAGGGGCAGCCCGCCCGGCTCTCCGGCCGCCTCGGCGAGGATCGTGGCGAGCAGGTCCGGTTCGACGCTCATGCCGACCTGCGCCGCCGGGCGGAGGACGATCTCGCGCAGGTCGGTGGCCGTCACCGGCCCCACCAGCACCTGGGCGTCCTCGGCCAAGGCGTCCGCCAGCCCCGGATGGTGAATGACGTGGGCCAGGAAGTCGGCACGCAGACCGATCACGACCGTGGCGCGGCGGTCCTCGCCGCGGCTCGCGTCCAGCAGGGCCGCGATGAACCGGCCGCGTTCTCGTTCGTCGGCGCAGAGCGTGAACAACTCCTCGAACTGGTCGACCACCAGCAGTACCCGCGCGTCGGAGGGCCCGGCCGCCAACGCGTTGCGGATCGCGAGGTCCAGGGCGGCCGGCTCGGCGGTCAGGTCCTCGCCGATGAGGTGGACATCCCTGCCGGACAGCTTCGCGACCTGCTCGGACATCGCCCTGAGCGGGTGGTCGGTCGGTGTCATCAACATGACCCGCCACCGTCGCGCCGCCTGCGGGTCGGCGGCGATCGCGCCGAGCAGTCCAGCGCGCAGCAGCGACGACTTGCCGCTGCCGGACGCACCGAACACGCCGATCAGCGGCCTCCGCTCGATCTGCCGCAGCAGCCGGTCGATCAGGTGGGTCCGGCCGAAGAACCACTCGGCCTGCTCGGGCTGGAACGGTGCGAGACCCTGGTACGGGCAGCGCTCCTCCACCTCGGCGGGGCCGTCCGACGTACTCGTTGCCGCCAGGATGGCCGACCACCTGGAGCGCCATTCCTCGACGTCACCACCGCACGCGGCGACGTACGCCAGGGTGACGTCCAGGGAGGCGAGCCGGTCGCCCTTGGCCGCCTCCGCCAGGGTGCTGGCCGAATAGTGTGCGCGCTTCGCGAGGACGCGGTAGCTGGGGTTGCCGGCCCGTTCGCGGAGCTGGCGCAACTGCCAGGCGAGCTTCTGGATCGGCCCCGACGCGGGATCCACCGGCTTCTCGGGACGACCCAACGCCCCCACCTCCGAGTCCACTGTCCACAACGGATGCGGCAACCTACCAGGGGCGGCGGGCACCGAACACCCTCGTCACACCCCCGACCGCGGCCCCCGGTAGGGCAGGGTCGCGCTGTAGACGACATTGGTGGTGGTGCTGCCGAGCGCCGCCAGGTCGTTGATGACCTTTTCGAGATGGGCCATCGACGTCGCGGCCACCTTGAGGACGTAGCAGTCGTCGCCGGTGGTGCGCAGACACTCCAGGATCTCGGACCGCTCGTCGAGCAGGTGCCGCAGCGGCTCGTGCCGGCTTCCGGGGTACTTGAGGCGTACCACGGCGAGCACGGGAAACCCGACGGCCGTCAGGTCGACCTCCGCGCGGTAGCCGGTGATGACCCCGGTGGCCTCCAGTCGCCGCACCCGCTCGGTCGTGGCCGAGGCGCTGAGGTTCACCCGTCGAGCCAGCTCAGTCAGCGGGATCCGGCCGTCATTCTGCAGCTCGCCGACGATGGACCAGTCGACGAGATCAAGATTCTCGGCCATCCGGCGAATTTACCGGTAGATCCCCGGCGGTTGCCACCCAACGCCGGTAGGAAGCGGTTCACACGGGGTTTGCAGCTCGCTAGCCTTTGATCCGTGCAGATTGGTGTGAACGTACCGAACTTCGCTCCGGGCACCGACCCCGACGTGCTGCGGCAATGGGCGCAGACCGTGGAGGGCCTGGGCTTCGACCTGTTGATGGTCTCCGACCACATCGTCGTGACGCCGGACGTGGCCGAGCAGTATCCGACGCCGTTCTATGAGCCGTTCACCACCCTCTCGTGGCTGGCCGGGGTGACCCACCGGGTGAAGCTCGGCACGACGGTGCTCGTCCTGCCGTACCGCCATCCCCTGCTCACCGCGCGGATGGCGGCGAACCTCAACCGGCTCAGCGGCAACCGGCTCATCCTCGGCGTCGGGGTCGGTGGGTTCCGACAGGAGTTCGAAGCGCTCGGGGTGCCGTTCCGGCAGCGCGGCGCGCTGACCGACGAATATTTGAGCACCATCCGGGAGGCCTGGCGGGACACCGCCGACTACGACACCCCGGAAATCCCGATCTGGGTCGGCGGCAACAGCGACGCCGCCCTGCGCCGGGCGGTCCGCCTCGGTGACGCGTGGCATCCGCTGCGCAACACGCCCGACTGGTTGACCGACGCGGCCAGCCGCCTGAAGGCCACGGCCGACGATCTGGGCCGGCCCGTGCCCGCGCTGATGCCACGGATCGCGCTCCGGATGACCGAGCAGCCGGTCACCGACCCTGAGCGGCTCGCCGGTGTCGGCACGATCGAGCAGATCACCGCCGACCTGGACCGGCTCCGACTGCTCGGCGCGCAGACCGTGGTGCTCGACCCCTTCAACGACGACCTGACCGAGATCCGCCAGCCCGAGCGGGCCTGGCGAGCGCTGGCCGCGATCGCCGCCCACCGTAAGAGTCAGGAGACCCGATGACCCCGGCCGACGAGAGGTTCCTTCGACAGGCGATCGACATCGCCAGCCGGGCCGGAGCGGCCGGCGAGCGACCGTTCGGCTCACTGCTGGTCGGCCCGGACGGCGACGTCCTGGTCGAGGAGCACAACACGGTGGTCTCGGACGCCGACATCACGGCCCACCCGGAGCTGAAGCTGGCCCGCTGGGCGGCCCGCGAGCTCGCCCCCGAGGTCGCGGCCGGCACCACCATGTACACCAGTTGTGAGCCGTGCCCCATGTGCGCGACCGCCATCTCCCGCTCCGGCCTGGGACGGATCGTGTTCGGCCTGTCCGGCGAGCAGTTCGAGGCCGTCAAACCGGCCACTCCGCCGCTGGCGCCGGTCCGGTACGAGGGACCGGCGCTGTTCGCCGAGGCGCGCACGCCGATCGACAACTACTACTGAGTTCATAAACAGTTTTGATGTTACGAATCATCGATGAGTGTTAACCGCTCTGTCCTTGTGGTCGCGCTTCCTCCTACGTTTCGGCGCAGCCCTCCGAGTTCGTCGTCATCGGGACGCGATCGCGGAGTCGGCACCCTGGAGGAGATGACCCGTGTTGCAACGACTCCCAGCCGCTGGCTTCGCGCTCGTACTGGCGCTGGCCGGGGCCATCGGCGTCGGTGGTCCGGCCCAGGCCGAACCCACCGGCGACATCCGGTACGCGGACAGCCCGAACGCGGTGGCCGACCGCTACATCGTCACGCTCACGTCCACCGCGCTGGCGGCGACCGCCGTCGACACCAAGGCCCGTGAGTTGACCGGTCGCTTCGGCGGCCAGACCCGCCACGTCTACGGCTCGGCTCTGCCCGGCTTCTCGGCGACCATGTCGGCGAAGCAGGCGCAGCGGCTGGCCGCCGACCCGTCCGTGGCATCGGTCGAGCAGGTCCAGCGGATCGGGGTGCTGGACACCCAGACCAACCCGCCGAACTGGGGTGACGACCGCGTCGACCAGCGGAACCTGCCGCTGAACCAGACCTTCACCTACCCGGCCAACCCGGGCCAGGGGGTCACCGTCTACGTGCTGGACACCGGCATCAACGCCAACCACAACGAGTTCACCGGTCGGGTGAAGCCGGGCACCGACATGGTCGACAACGACAGCACCCCGCAGGACTGCCACGGGCACGGTACGCACGTCGCCGGCACCGCGGTGGGCACCACCTACGGCATCGCCAAGAAGGCCAGCGTGGTGTCCGTACGGGTGCTCAACTGCCAGGGCAGCGGCACCAACGACGACCTGATCGCGGGGATCAACTGGGTCCGCACCAACGCGCAGAAACCCGCGGTCGTCAACTACAGCATCGGCTGCGGCAGCCGGTGCACCAGCCAGGCGATGGACAGCGCCGTCACCAGCCTCATCAACTCGGGCGTGCAGTTCGTGCAGGCGGCCGGCAACTCCTCCGACGACGCCTGCTACTACAGCCCGCAGGCCGTCGCCGCAGCCATCACGGTCGGCAACAGCAACAGCTCCGACGGCCGCAACAGCAGCAGCAACTACGGCTCGTGCCTGGACATCTTCGCCCCGGGCACCAGCATCGTGTCGGCTTCCTACTCGAGCAACAACGGCAGCGCCACGATGACGGGAACCTCGATGGCCTCGCCGCACACGGCCGGCGCGGCGGCGCTCTATCTGGGTGCCAACCCCAACGCGACGCCGGCCCAGGTCCGCAACGCGCTGGTGACCAACGGCACCACCGGCAAGATCACCAGTCCGGGCACCGGTTCGCCGAACGTGCTGCTCTACACCGGCTTCATCGGTGGCACCGACCCCGGTCCGGGTAACCCGTCGGTGACCAACCCGGGCAACCGGACCTCGGTGATCGGCCAGGCCGTCGACGTCCAGGTGCAGGGCAGCGGCGGCACCACCCCGTACACCTGGAGCGCCTCGGGGTTGCCGGCCGGCCTCGCCATCGGCGCTTCCACCGGGCGGATCACCGGCAGCGCCACCACGGCGGGCACCTCGAACGTGACGGTGACCCTCACCGACGCGGCGAGCCGGACGGCCCAGGCGACCTTCGCCTGGACGGTGACCAGCGGTGGCGGTGGCTGTACGCCCGTGCAGGTCGTCGGCAACCCGGGCTTCGAGAGCGGCACCTCACCGTGGACCGCGACGGCGAACGTGATCGGCACCTGGTCGCAGTACCCGGCGCGGTCCGGCAGCCGTAACGCCTGGCTGAACGGCGGCGGCCAGGTGCAGACCGACACCGTCTCGCAGTCGGTGACGATCCCGGCCGGATGCAGCAACGCGACGTTGCGGTTCTGGATCCGGATCACCACGGCGGAGTACGAGAACCTGGCCTACGACAAGCTGACCGTCACGCTGGGCAACACCACCGTGGTCAGCTACTCGAACCTGGACAGGACCACCGGCTACGTCGAGAAGGTGTTCAACGTCGGCCAGTTCGCCGGGCAGACCGCCACGTTGACCTTCAACGGGGTGGAGGACTGGTCGTACCAGACCAGCTTCGTGATCGACGACGTGACGATCAACGCGAGCTGATCGGCGCAAGAGAACTGGAGTGAGCGGCTGCCCGGGACCGGCGACCGCTCACTCCCACTCCCAGCGCATGCCCACAATCCCCGGCGGTACGTCCGAGGCGATCAGGTGGGCGCCGTGGGTGGAGCCGATCCACGCCTCCCACACGCCCTGGTCGGGCGCGTTGAGCCCCCGTCGCTCGAAGCGGTGACAGCGGGCCGGTACGGCGTCGTGGTCGAACTGCACCTGCAGGACGTACTCGCTGACCGGGGTGGAGAAGCCCCGGTAGTAGTTGTCGGTCGACGCCTGCGAGTCGCTGAGAAACTCGTACTCGATCACCACGGTGTCGCCCTGGGCCAGCATGCGGTCGAAGATGATCTCGGCGACGAGCAGCCCCGATCCGTGGTCCCAGCGCACCCGCCCGACCCGGCAGTTGCGTACCGCGTTGATCCGGGTCGAGGCCGTCAGGTCGTCGGAGCGAAAGATGCCCACCGTGCGGGAGACCCGGTCGGTGTTGGCCCGGAGCACCTGCCGGCAGGTCAGACTGATCTCCTGCCGTCCATCGCCCACCAGATAGAGATCGTGCAGGCTGAGGCGGGTCAGTTCGTGGTACAGCCAGCGGTCGACCTCGGCGACCATCTTGGCCACGCTGGTGCCGTCGCTGAAGAGCCGGTCGATCTCGATGGTCCCCGGTGGCTGGCTCAACCAGCGACCCCGGGGTCGGCGGGGTCCGAGCTGGACGATCAACGACTCCGCCGGTAGCGACAGGATCTCTTCGAGCAGACGGACCGCCTTGATCGACTCTGGCCGTTCCGGCCGGCTGCGGCCGCGTCGCCAGTAGCTCAGCGTGGTGAGGCTGACGCTGACGCCGGCCCCCGACAGCCGCTCCTGGATCTCTTCGAGCCGAATTCCACGGTCCTCGATGGCGAGGTGGAGCGCCGCCGAGAACGGGCCGGTCCGCAGCGCGTGCGCCAAGTCCCGCCCCAACTCGGTACGGGCCTTCTCCATGCCCGCTGAGTATTGTCATCCGGCCGCTGTTACGCCAGCGCTGTCAACCCGGACGCCGAGCGCGGCGACGGTCCGGTGACCGCCGCCGCGCCCTCGTGCACGAGCCGATCAGGCCTGGTCGTACTCGGTGTCGCAGTTGTACCGATCCCCGCCGGCCCAGTCGAGGCAGATCTCGAACTTGTAGGTGACGCCCTCCACGAGGTCGTAGACCCCGCCATTGGCGGCCGACCGGGTGACACAACTCCCGTTGCTCTTGGCCTGGATGGTGTAGCGGTGGATAAGGGTGCTGGCGGTGTAGACCCGCAGGTCGGCGTAGCGGCCGTCCGCCTCCTCATCGCAGACGGTGAGCACGTCCCCGTTGCTGGTGAAGGTCATCGAGCCGCCGTCGCCGTTCCGCGTCCAGATCGGACCGAAGCTCGCCTGGGCGGGCACCGCCACCGCCAGTACCGCCAGGACGGCGGCACCGGACATGCCGAGGCTGGTCAGGGTACGACGCAATCTCATCTGCACTCCTCTCCTCGACCTACGCGGTCTGGTTGACGCTGCGGCAGAACCGCAGCCCACCGTCGGCGTTGTCGAGACACACCACGATCCGGTACTCCCGGCCTTCGACGAGGTCATGTGACCCGCCCTGGCTGGCCCGCGCCATCGTGCAGTTGTCGTTCCCGTGGGCCTGAACCGTGTAGATCAACTTCGTGCCGTAGTACACCCGGCCATCGGCATAGAATCCGTCGGCCTGGACGTCACAGATCTCGACGATGTCGCCGTATGCCTCGAACAGCAGGTTGCCGCCGGGGTCGTCGTCCGAGGTACTGATGAAGGTGTCCGCCATTGCCGGTGTGGCAAAGAGGACCGACCCGGTGACCAGTGCCATCGACATGCCCGCCGCGGCGAGCCAGCGCTTTGTTCTCAACACACTCCTCAACAGTCCGTGACCTTTGTGTTGTTGTCGTTCCACCACGCGGCAATGTCCTCACTGCCCTGGACATAGTGGATGTCGTCCCACAGCCTGATGTTGAACCGGTAGCAGCCCTTAGCAGACCCACGCTCGACGAGGTCGTACTCGCCACCCATGCTTGCCCGGCGCGTGGTGCAGTTGCCGTTTCCGGACGCCTGGGCACTGAAGCCGGTACCCGTGAAGATGTGCGTCAGCACCACCTTCACGTGCGCGCCGTCCGCCTGGATGTCGCACACCTGGACGATGTCGCCGTCGGGCCAGAAGTCGACACGTCCGCCCGGCGTCCCGTCATTGGTGTACATCCAGTAGTGCGGACCGGCATACGCCTGCGCTGGGCTGGCAACCATGACCGTTCCGAAAAGCGCCATGGTGACGGCCATGAGCACCGTGGCCATCCGCCGAAGCTTCACAACTTCCCCCCATCGATCACCCGCGCCAAGCCTGACGCGGTGTACCGACGAGCAGTCGCTCGCCAGGACACCGACTATCCGACGGCCGTCCTGCAGGTCCCCTGCAACCCGCTTGCAGCGTCGATCAATCCCCGCCCTACCTGCCGACGGGTCTCCGACTCCGGAGTCCGCCGCATCCGTTCGAAGCCCCGTCCCCTGGCCTGTCCCGCCTCGTCCCGTCCTCTGGCCTGTCCCGCCTCGTCCCGTCCCCTGGCCTGTCCCGCCTCGTCCCGTCCCCTGGCCTGTCCTGCCTCGTCGATCATGGGGTTGCTCCGGGGGATAAAATGACTAGGCAGAACCAAAGTGGACACCACAACCCCAAGATCGACGGGGTTGAGTTTCTCGATCCGCCCTCACCTCCGCGATCTTGCACTTGCGGCCTCGACATAGAGAACATCTCGCGCATTTCGGCGACCGAAAGTGCAAGATCGGCGCGGCGGGGCCGGCGGGGCCGGCGCGGCAGGGGCCAGCGCGGGCGGGGCCGGCGCGGGCGGGGCCGGCGGGGGCAGGTTGATCCACTCCAGGTCAGCGATGTTGGGGTGTCCTCGCGGTTGGATACCCCGACATCGGCGATCTGGAGTGGATCAACCTGCGTGCGTTGTCGTGTTGACGACGGGCCGCCGCTAGCGGCGCGTCGCCGCCGTGGCGGGCAGGCCGAGGCCGTCGAGGGCCGCGGCGACGAGGTCGTCCGGGGCGAGTGCCACGTCGAGTACGAGCACCGACTCGTCCGGCTCGGGCGGTTCCAGCGTGGCGATCTGCGATTCGAGCAGGCTGGCCGGCATGTAGTGCCCCGTACGGAGGGCCAGCCGGGCCCGGATGACCTCGGCCGACCCGTCCAGGTGCACGAAGTCCACCGACGGCGGCCCCTGCCGCAGCACGTCCCGGTACGACCGCTTCAACGCCGAACAGGCCAGCACCGTCGACCGGCCCTCGGCGGCACGGTCGGCCATCCAGGCGGCGATGTCCCGCAGCCAGGGCCAGCGCATGGTGTCGTCCAGCGGTACGCCGGAGCGCATCCGCTCCACGTTCTCGGTCGAGTGGAACTCGTCCGCCTCGGCGAACGTCAGCCCGGTCGCCGCGCCGATCCCGCGCGCCACCGTGGTCTTGCCCGCGCCGGAGACGCCCATCACCACGACGTGCCGGGTACGCCGCTCACCAGTCATGGACCGTGCCGTCCTTGAGCCGGTTGAACGGCAGGTAGGCCGCCTCGTACGGGAACCGGGCCGCGGCCTTCTCGTCGAGCTCCACCCCGAGCCCCGGCTGGTCGCCCGGGTGCAGGTAGCCGTCGGTGAAGGTGAACGACTGCTGGAACACCTCGTTGGCCAGGGGGCTGTGCTTCATGTACTCCTGGATCCCGAAGTTGTGGATCGCCAGGTCCAGGTGCAGCGCCGCGGCCATCCCGACCGGGGAGATGTCGGTCGGGCCGTGGATGCCGGACTTGATCTGGTATTGGGCGGCGAAGTCGAGCAGCTTGCGCATGGCGGTGATGCCGCCGGTGTGGGTGACCGCGGACCGGACGTAGTCGATCAGCTGTTCCCGGATCAGGGTCTGGTAGTCCCAGACCGTGTTGAAGACCTCGCCGATGGCCAGCGGGGTGGTCGTGTGGTGCCGGACCAGCCGCAGCGCCTCCTGGTTCTCGGCCGGGGTGCAGTCCTCCAGCCAGAACAGGTCGTACGGTTCGAGGGCCTTGCCGAGCTTGGCGGCCTGGATCGGGGTCATCCGGTGGTGACCGTCGTGCAGCAGCGGCAGCTCCGGGCCGAACTCACCACGGACCGCCTCGAAGACCTCGGGCAGGTGGCGAAGGTACGCGCGGGTGTCCCAGTCCTCCTCGGCTGGCAGCGGGGTGCGCTGCGCGGGTTCGTAGTCGTACCGCTTGCCGTCGGCGCTGGGCTGCGCGGCCACGCCGTACACGGCGTTGATGCCGGGCACCGAGGTCTGCACGCGGATCGACCGGAAGCCCTCGTCGAGGTGTCGGCGGATCGAGTCGAACAGCTCCGGGATGTCCCGGCCCGAGGCGTGGCCGTACGCCATGATGCCGGTGCGCGACGCGCCGCCCAGCAGTTGGTACAGCGGCATGCCGGCGGCTTTGGCCTTGATGTCCCACAGCGCGACGTCCACCGCGGCGATGGCCGCCATGGTGACCGGCCCGCGCCGCCAGTACGCCGAGCGGTAGAGGAACTGCCAGGTGTCCTCGATGCGGTGCGGGTCGCGCCCGATCAGCAGCGCGGCGACGTGGTCGCGCAGGTACGAGGCGACGGACAGCTCACGACCGTTGAGCGTGGCGTCGCCCAGGCCGGTGAGGCCCTCATCGGTGGTGATCTTCAGGGTGACGAAGTTCCGGTCGGGGCTGGACACGATGACGTCCGCTGCGACGATCTTCACGAGGGGTTTCCTTACTTTTCCGGAGCGCGGGGCGGTTCGCGGGCTTTTCACCACTCCGCGTAGGAGCCGTCGGGGTGCCGCCAGGTCGGACTGCGCCAGGCGTGCCCCCGCTTGTCGGCGGTCCGCACCGCGTGCTCGTCGATCTCGATGCCGAGCCCGGGCGCGGTGAGCCGGGACACGTACCCGTCCACGAAGGTGAGTGGCGTCCGGTCGAGGCAGTAGTCGAGCACCTCGGCGCCGAGGTTGTAGTGGATCCCGATGCTCTGTTCCTGGATCAGGTAGTTGGGTGTGGCGAAGCCGACCTGGAGGCAGGCGGCGAGGGCGATCGGCCCGAGCGGACAGTGCGGGGCGAGTTGCACGTCGTAGACCTCGGCCAGGGTGGCGATCTTGCGGACCTCGGTGATGCCGCCGGCGTGCGACAGGTCCGGCTGCGCAACGGCGATGCCGGCCTGCAGCACGGGCAGGAACTCCTGCCGGCTGTAGAGCCGCTCGCCGGTCGACACCGGGGTGGTCGTGCAGCGGACGAACTCACCGATCAGGTGCGAGTTCTCCGGCACCACCGGCTCTTCGAGGAAGAACGGCCGGTACGGCTCCAGCAGCGGGGCGACCCGGCGGGCGTTGGCGAGGGTGAACCGACCGTGGAAGTCGACCGCGACGTCCCGGTCGGCGCCGAGCACCTCGCGGGCGGCGGCGACCCGTTGGACCACCCCGTCGAGGTCGGCGACCGACGCGATCGGGCCCATCCGCCCGGAGGCGTTCATCTTCACCGCGGTCAGGCCCGCCTCGACCTGCGCGCTGATGTGGTCGCGGATCTCGGCGGGCTCGTCGCCACCGACCCAGCCGTAGACCCGGATCCGGTCCCGGACGGGCCCGCCGAGCAGTTGGTGCACCGGCGCTCCGTAGTGCTTGCCGGCGATGTCCCAGAGCGCCTGGTCGAGGCCGGACACCGCGCTGCCCAGGATCGGGCCGCCCCGGTAGAAGGAGCCCTTGGTCATCACCTGCCAGTGGTCCTCGATGCGCAGCGCGTCCCGGCCGATCAGCAGCTCGCTGAGCTGCTCGACGGCGGTGCGGACGGTCTCGGAACGGCCCTCGCAGCTCGCCTCGCCCCAGCCGACGATGCCGGACTCGGTCTCGATCCGGACGAAGAGCCAGCGCGGTGCGACGAGGAAGGTCTCCACCCGTGCGATCGTGGTCATGTCAGCCCTTCGTGGCGCCGGCGGTGAGGCCGGAGACGACGTACTTCTGCACGAACAGGGCGATCAGCATGATCGGCAGGGTGACCACGGTGGCGGCGGCCATCAGGCCACCCCAGTCGATGCTGGCGTAGCCGACGAAGTCGAAGATGGCCACGGGGAGCGTCTTCGTGTCGGCCCCGGACAGCACCAGGGCGAACATGAAGTTGTTCCAGGAGAAGATGAACGAGAGGATGCCGGCGGTGGCGAGGCCGGGCACCGACAGCGGCAGGGTGATCCGCCGGAAGGCGCCGATGTGGGTCAGCCCGTCGACGAGAGCGGCCTCTTCCAGCTCGGCCGGTAGGCCGTCGAAGTAGCCCATCATGATGTAGACGATGAGCGGCAGCGACACGAACATGTGACTCAGGATCAGCACGCTGAACCCGCCGACCATCTTCAGGTTCGAGAAGACGTAGTACCAGGGCACCAGCAGCGAGACGCCGGGGATCACCCGGGCCATGAGCACGACGAGCGCGGACTTCTTCATGGTGAAACGGCTCATCGAGTACGCGGCGGGCACCCCGAGGATGAGCGAGAGCACCGTGGCCGCGAACGCCACCCAGAGGCTGTTGCCGATGAACTGGACGTAGTTCGCCTGCTGGAAGACCGTGTCGTAGTTCTTCAGGGTTGGCGAGAAGACGAAAGACTTGGCGGTGTCGTAGATGTCGACATTGGTCTTGAACGACGCGGCGATCATCCAGAGCAGCGGGCCCATCAGGGCGACCACCACGGCGACGAGAGCCACCGCCCGGAACACCTGGTACGGCTTGCTCGGCTTCATCGGTCCAGCCCCTTCTTGCGGTAGGTGAGGGCCCACATCACCCCGATGATGATCAGGAAGAAGAGGATGAGCACGGTCGACGAGACGCCGTACTCGTTGTAGTCGAAGCTGAGGCCGTAGGCGTACACGTTGAGGGTCTCCACCTCGTGGAAGGACCCACCGCCGCGCCCCTTGGTGGCGTAGAGGATGTCGAAGGTCTTGAGCGCGTCGATGCCGCGCAGCAGGATGGCGACGATCACCGTGGGCATCAGCAGCGGCAGGGTGACGTGCCGGAACCGCTGCCAGCTGCTGGCGCCGTCGATCCGGGCCGCCTCCTGGGGCTCGTCGGAGAGCGAGGTGAGCCCGGCGAGCAGGATCAGCACGACCATCGGCGTCCACTGCCAGATGTCGATGAACATCGTCGTCGGCAGGGCCGAGCTCTCACCGGCCAGCCAGGGTTGGGGACCGATTCCGATCCAGCCGAGCAGCTGGTTCGCCATCCCGATGTTGGGGTCGAAGATCAGGCGCCACATCATGCCGACCGCGACCGGGGTCGCCACCAGCGGCAACAGGATGGCGACGCGGACCCATTTCTCACCGCGGAAGGGCCGCCACAGCAGCAGGGCCATCGCCATGCCGAGGACGACCTCGAAGAACAGGACGACGCCGGTGAAGAGCACCGTACGCCCGGCCGCCGGCCAGAACCGGTCGGTGTCGGTGAGCACGTCGAGGTAGTTCTGGAAGCCGATGAACTCGGACTCGGCGCGTACCGAGCCCTCGGCGTCGGTGAGGCTGAGGTATCCGGTCCACGCCACCGGAAAAATGATCAGCACGGCGACGAACGCCATGGCGGGGGCCGCGAAGAGCCACTTGCGGTGCTCGTTGGCCCAGCGCGACCAGGCCGACGTCTCCGCGTACGCCGCGGGGGTCTTCGGCCCTCTGGTGACTGGTGTGGTGACGGCTGACATGAGATCTCCGGGTTCGGGGGCCAGGTCCCAGCGGGCGGCGGAGCCGTCGGCGCCGCCGCCCAGCGGTTCGGGTTACTTCGCTTCGTCGTCGAGGAACTTCTGGAACGCCTCGTTGGCCGCGTCGGCCGAGCCGGCGGCGTCCTTGCCGGTGATCGTGTCGACGATCGGCTGGCCGACGATCTCCCGCGCCTGGGCCACCTTCTCCACCAGCGGCCGGTCGTGGCCGACGCCGTTGGTGGCGCTGACCGTGTTGGCTTCGGCGAGGTCCTTCGGCAGGGTCGAGGTGCTCTCCGGGTTCGCCCAGACCGAGGCACGGGCACCGGGTACGCCGGCCTTCTGCTGCGCCAGCGCCTGCTCCTTGCCGGCGGCCCACTGGATGAACTTCCAGGCGTTGTCCTTGTTCTCCGAGCCGTCGTTCACGCCGAGCGCCCAGGACGGGATGTTGTACGGCTTCGAACCGGCCGGGCCGGCCGGGAAGGCCGCGAAGCCGACGGTGTCGACGACCTTGGACTTGGTCGGGTCGGTGGCGTTCTTGTAGAGCGAGTTGGCCTCGGTGTAGAAGGCCGCCTTGCCCTGGGTGAAGATCGCCATGGCCTCGGACCAGCTCATGTCGGTGCTGATGTTCTCCGGGCCGTGGTCGCGGAGCAGCCCGCCGTAGTAGGCGTACGCCTGCTTGGCCTGCTCGCTGTTGACCGTGGCCTTTCCGCTGGTGTCCACGAAGTCGCCGCCGAAGCTGAACAGGAAGCTGGAGAACTGGGTGACGGCCGCGGCCTTGCCGGTGCGGGCGACGAACCCGGCGACCCCGGGGTTGTCGGCCTCGACCTTCGCGGCCTGCGCCTTGAGCTCGTCGAGGGTCTTCGGCGGTGCGGTGAAGCCGGACTTCTGCAGCAGGTCCTTACGGTAGTAGAGGACCTCCTGCTCGGTGATGATCGGCACCCCGACGACCTTGTCGTCGTAGGTGGTGGCCTGCACCGGACCGGCCTGGAAGTCGCTGAGCTCGAACGCGCTGTCCGACTTGGCCTTCTTGCTCAGGTCGGCGAGGTACTTGTTCTTGGCGAACAGCTTCCCCTCCTGCAGGGGCCGGTACATCATCACGTCGAGGTCGCTGGACCCGGCGTTCAACTTGACGTTGTACTGGTCGGAGAGCTGGTCCTCGCCGAGCTGAGTGACCTCGATCTTGAGGCCGGACTGCTTCTCGAACTCGGGCAGGGCCTTCTTGATGTTCTCCGTCCAGACGTGGTTGACCAGCGTCACCCGGAGGGTCTTGGACCCGCTGTCGCCGTCCTCGCCGCCGCCGCAGGCGGCCAGCCCGAGGGCGGTGACCACGGCCAGAGAAGTGCCGATTATCGATCGACGTCGCACGCGTGTCTCTCCTTCTGTCGCGGTCGCCGTCCCGGACGGGAAGGCGCTACGTCGTTGTTACATCCGCTTAACGACGGGATGCTAGGCCGAATAAGCGGATTTATTCAAGGGTTTGATCTAACTGATATGATCCGACGCGTGGAACGATCCTCCCCAGGGGACGCAGCCGCGCGGGCCACCCCTGTGGAGACCGGGCTGCACGCGCGCGTCCTCGAACACCTCGGCACTGCCATCTGCGCTGGTGAACCGGCTCCCGGGTCGGTCCTCAACATCGACGAGCTGGTCGAGCGGTACGCGGTCTCCCGATCCGTCATCCGCGAGGTCCTGCGGGTCCTGGCGTCGATCGGGTTCATCGAGACCCGGCGCCGGGTGGGCGTGATGATCCGACCGGCGAGCGCCTGGAACGTCTTCGACCCGCAGGTGATCCGCTGGCGTCTCGCGTCGGCCGGTCGCACGGCCCAGCTCAGGTCGATCACCGAGCTACGTACCGCCGTCGAGCCGCACGCGGCCCTGCTGGCCGCGACGCGGGCCGGGCACGAAGAGGCGAGCGACCTCGTCGGGCTCGCGGCGAAGATGTGGGCCGCCGGCAAAGCCGGTGACGAGGACCGCTTCCTGCACCTCGACATCGAGTTCCATCGGCGGGTGCTGCTCGCCTCCGGCAACGAGATGTTCGTCCGACTGCAGAATCTGGTCGCCGAGGTGCTCACCGGCCGACACAAGCACCACCTCATGCCGCACCACCCGCACGAGCAGGCCCTTCAACTGCACGCGGAAGTCGCCCAAGCCATTCAGCGACACGACGGCGTGGGCGCCCACCGGGCGATGGTGCAGCTCATGGAGCAGGCGTTCGACGAGATGAAGTCGCTGTGGGAGCAGACCGGGTCACCCGAGATGGTGAGTTGAGTACAGCCCGGGTACCCGAAGTGTCCTTCAGGCATTCACATCTTTCACACTGATCGTCCTTACGATGCATCTGCCCGGCTGATGGGCAATTGTCGTCAAGGGAGGATCAGCGTGCGTAACAGAAGATCCAGATCCGCGTTCGTCGCGGTGGCCGTGACCGCGGTCGTCGCGGTGACCGGGGGCATGCTCGTCGGCGGTACGGCGAACGCCGCGGAGCCTTCGCAGTTCACCGTCGTCGGTGGGGCGATCCGGACGGCGACCGGCACTCCCGTACCCGCCTCCGGGACGCACGCGTCGCTCTGGGGCAACACCAGTTACGCCACGACCAGCATCGCCGGCTCCGGCCGGGTGGTGATCGGCGCCATCGGCGACAACTGCGAGGGCTGGCCGACCGTACGGGTGACGGTCGACGGGGTCAACGTCGGCCAGACCACCATCGTCAGCGCCACCAACTACGGCTCGTACCCGGTCGGCACGGCGGTCGGCGCCGGTCAGCACGCCGTGCAGATCCAGTTCATCAACGACTTCCGGTCGGACGCCTGCGACCGCAACGTGCACATCGCGTCCGCGCGGATGGAGACCACCGGCGCGACCGACACGAAGTTCAGCTTCGCCGTCCTGCCGGACACCCAGCAGGAGGTGCTGAACAGCAGCGACACGCGGTTCCTCAACCGCACCAACTGGCTGGTGCAGAACCGGTCCGCGCTGGATCTCCGCTTCGTGGCCTCCTCGGGTGACGTGGTCAACTGGGACACCCCCGACCACTCGCAGTACGTCATCGCCCGCAACGCGATGCGCCCGATCGAGAACGCCGCCATCCCGTACTCGCTGGCGATCGGCAACCACGACACCCAGGCCACCGGCGTCGGCGGGTCGGCCCGCGATCCCGCCCACACCCGGGAACTCGTCCGCGACACGACCGTCTTCAACCAGTACTTCACCGCCGGCCAGTACCGCGCGGTCCGGGGACAGTTCGAGGCCGGCAAGGTCGACAACTCGTACTCCACCTTCGAGGCCGGCGGCGCGCAGTGGCTGGTGCTGACCCTGGAGCTGTGGCCGCGGGTCGCGGCCGTGAACTGGGCCAAGAACGTCGTCGCCGCCAACCCCCGGCACAACGTCATCGTCGTCACGCACGACTACATCGACGGCAGCGGCAACATCGAGCAGAGCGCCTCGTACGGCGCGACCAGCCCGCAGTACCTGTTCGACAACCTGGTCAAGCAGTACGCGAACATCCGGTTCGTCTTCTCCGGTCACGTCGGCATCGCCGCGAACCGGGTGGACACCGGCGTCAACGGGAACAAGATCTACTCGTTCCTCCAGACATTCCACTCCAACACCACCAACCCGGTACGCCTCGTCGAGATCGACACCGCCGCCAACTCGCTGCGGACCTGGATCTACGGGCCGTACAACAACCAGTCGTTCACCGAGTACGACCGGTCGTTCACCGGCATCGGCGTGGTCCGCTGAGCCCAGCGGGGTGTGCGACCACTCGGGTGGTCGCACACCCCGGCTTTTGGATCTTGACCAAAGTCGCACCCCGTCCCTAGGGTGCCTGACGTGTTTCGGCCGGGTTACGGCCGCACCGGGCAAGGATGGGACGAACGATGAACAGTGATGGTCGAAGACTGACGCTGAGGATCGGAGTGCTGACAACCGCAGCCCTCGCGATCTCCACCGGCCTCTTCGTGGCACCGGCCCAGGCCAGCGAGCCGGTGGCTCGGCCGACGAACACCGCGCTGGCCGCGGTGCCCGAGACCGGCGGGCAGCTCGTGAAGTCCCCCGACGGCTCGCTGCGCGTCACGGTCAACGCCGACGGCGGTCGGCTCACGTACTCCCTCACGAACCGCGGCACGGTGGTCGTCGGCGCCTCCGGGCTCGGTCTCGACCTGGCGGGACAGCCCAGCCTGACCGAGGCGATGAGCATCGAGTCCGTCCAGCGCCGCACCATCGACGAGACGTGGAAGCCGGTCTGGGGCACCGACAGCACGGTCCGCAACCACGCCTCCGAGCTCACGGTCCACGCCGTGCAGGCGGACACCGGGTTCCGACTCGACGTCGTCGTCCGGGTCTTCGACGACGGCGTCGGGATTCGCTACCACATCCCGACCCAGCCGGGCCTGGACGCCTACACGGTGACCGCGGAGCGTACCGAGTTCACCCTGGACCCGGCGTCGAGGAGCTGGTCCATCTCGTCGGGCACCGACTGGAACGCCGACGAGCAGCACTACCGCGACCTGCCCCTCTCGGCCGTGCCGACGGCACAGACGCCCATGACGTTGGCGACCGGCAAGAGCTACGTCGTCGTGCACGAGGCCGACCTGACCGACTACCCGAGCATGCGGCTGAAGGCCGTGGCGGGTCAGCCGGGGCGGTTCTCCAGCGATCTGATCAGCCTGCCGGACGGCACGAAGGCGAAGCTGCGCGGCGAGTTCTCCACCCCGTGGCGCACCCTCACCGTCGGCGAGCGGCCCGGCGACCTGGCCGAGTCCCACCTGATCGAGAACCTCAACGACCCGTGCGCGATCTGCGCGGGCGGCACGTCGTGGATCAAGCCGGCCACGTACGTCGGCGTGTGGTGGGAGCTTCAGCGTCGCCAGACGACCTGGACGTCCGGGCCCAACCACGGCGCCACCACCGCTCGCCTGAAGCAGTACATCGACCTGGCGAAGAAGGCGGGCTCGAAGTTCGTGCTGGCCGAGGGTTGGAACACGAACTCCGGCGGCGCCTGGGCGAACCAGGACTTCCTCACCCCGCAGCCCGACTTCGACCTCCCCGCAGTGCTCGACTACGCCCGGCAGAACGGCGTCGAGTTCATCGCGCACAACGAGACGCGCGGCGACGTCGACTACTACGACCAGCACATCGAGGCGATCTTCTCCCGGTACGAGGAGCTCGGGATCCACTCCATCAAGACCGGCTACGCCACCAAGTTCCTGCTGGGAGGGGTGAACCGCAGCCACTTCGACCAGGAGGCCGTCCGCCACTACCAGCGTGTGATCGACGCCGCGGCTCGACACCGCATCACCATCGACGCCCACGAGTCGATCAAGCCGACCGGGCTGGCCCGCACCTACCCCAACATGATGACCGGTGAGGGCGTCGCTGGGATGGAGCAGCAGAACTACAAGGGCGCGAACGGCAACCCGCCCGCGCAGGCAACCATCCTCCCGTTCACCCGGTTCATGGGCGGCGCAGCCGACTACACCCCCGGTGTGCTGAACGTGACCTGGGACCCGGCCAAGCTCAACACCCGCGTGCAGACCACGTCGGCCGCCCAGTTGGCGCTGTACCCGACGTTCTTCAGCCCGCTGCAGATGCTCGCGGACACTCCGGAGAACTACGCCGCGCACCCGGGATTCGCGTTCCTGAAGGACATGCCCGCCACGTGGGACGAGAGCCACGTGCTCGACAGCGCGATCGGTGACTACACGACGACGGCACGGCGACACGGCGACACCTGGTATCTCGGCGCCATCACCGACGAGAACGACCGGACCCTCACGGTGCCCCTGTCGTTCCTCCCGCTCGGGATCTACGTGGCCGAGACCTACGCCGACGCCGCCGAGACGACCTGGCGCGGGAACCCGTTGCCGATCGAGATCAGTAAGACGCTCGTCCACCCGTTGAACGCGCTGAGCATGTCCATGGTCGGTGGCGGCGGACAAGCAGTCCGTTTCCGGCCCGCCACGATCAAGGATCTCCTGCAGCTCGGCTGGTACTCGGCGCCCCGCGCACAATTCGGAGCCGCCGAGGCGACGTTGGACGCGGGTACGCAGCGCCTCACCGTGACGGCGTCGCTCACCAACACCGGAAGCACCGTGGCCGCACTCCCCGCCCAGCTCTTCGTCGACGGACGTGCCGTCGGCAAGGCGCAGAACGTTCGCGTGGCGGCGGGGGCGACCAGGACGGTCGAGCTGACCCTGCCGGCGAGCCAGGTCCCGGACCAGGACTTCACGGTCGCCGTGGGCTCCCCCGGCGGTCAGCGCGGCACGGCGGACCGGGTCACCCAGACCCAGTCGATGTCACGGCTGATCCGCGAGCTGCACCAGTCCGGCGCAGTGACGCGCTCGGCGCAGACGACCCTGCAGAAGCGGGTGGACCAGGCCGAGGCCGAGCTGCGGCGCGGAGACGTCGCGGGACGCCTGCTCGCCCTGCAGGATCTCCGCCTGGATCTCTACGGCCTGCCGGTGTCCCAGGTGACCACGGAGGCGCGTACCGCGATCGACGACCTGCTCTCCGTCCGGCTCGGGCCTCCTCGCGGACTGCTCAACCTCGCCAGGACCGTACGGCTGGCCACCGACCAGGGGACCATCGACCCCGCCCTGTCGAAGCAACTCCTCGACGAGGTTGCCGTGGCGGGCCGCTCGGCGTCCGCGAACGACACCGGGGCCATGAACACCGCCCTCAACCGATTCGGCGCCCTCATCACGGCCGCCCCGGCCGGTCAGATCGGTCCCGACGTCGCGGCCGACCTGCTCGCCTCCTCCGGCGTGCTGGCCGCTGGACCGCGCAGCTATGAGGCCGAGGCCGCGCAGCGACTCGGCGCCGCCTGCCTGCGGACCGACCACCCCGGGTACACCGGCAGCGGCTTCGTGGCCTGCCTCAAGACCAAGGACAGCGGTCTGCGGTTCAACGCCGCGGCAGCGGCGGACGGCGACTACACCGTTCGACTCCGGTACGCCAATGCCATGGGCGCCACCCAGACGATGACGCTGAGCAGCGGCACCGAGTCGGTACGGCTCCAACTGCCGACGCTGGCGAACTGGGACACCTGGTCCGAGTACACCGTCAAGCTTCGGATCGCCCGGGGAGCCGCGGTGGACATCGTCTACGGGCCCACTGACAACGGCAACGTCAACGTCGACTCGCTCACCCTCGAGCCAGACCTGGGTGTCGTCGGCCGCGCATGAGTGCCCGTGCTGGCGTGTGCTCCCGAGTGGAGGTCACGCCAGCGCGGCGCGCCGGGCCGTTCGGACGAAATGGTCGTACCTGAAGTTACGCTCCCCTGATATCGGACACAGGGGGCGTAATGGTGGCTTTGGGGCGGGGTAACCTCAACCATCCTCGCGCAGGGCAATCTGCCGGTTCCCGGCGAGTCGTACCCACTCGCCTGGATGGGTGCCGGCGTACTGGCCCTGCTGCTCGGCGCCACACTGCTACTGGCCGTCCGGGAACGCAGTGCCCGCGCCTAAATCCTGGTCGGAGATCAGAGCCGCTACGGCGGTCGGGCACCAAGGAACTCGGTGCCCGGCGTGACCGGATCGGCTCGCCGGTCAGTCCAGCCCTCGCGGCGGAATGAGGCGGGACGGACCAACCACTCTCAGCTGGCGCGGGACGCTGCTCGGAGGGCGAGGCGCCGCAGTGCCGCACGGATGTGCTGCCGTTCGGTGGCAGAGGTGCGGGGGTCGGCAAGACGGTCACGGATCGCCGCGAAGTGTGCCTCCAGGACCGGATCCGCTCCGGGCAGGGATGGCAGGGCAGCATCGGCGGGCTGCAGGGTGAGGGCGCGCAGCGCAGCACCGAGTGGCAGGTCCAATGCCGCGCAGAAGGCCCTTACCTTGGACAGCTCCGGGTGGTGCTGCCATTCGCCGGACAGCCATCGGAAGACGGTGGAGCGGCTGACGCCACTGCGAGCCGCCACCTCGGCGACCGGCCAATCGTGCTCCTCGCGGGCAGCCTCGACCGACTGGCGCACGAACCGCGCGAACGCTGCCTGCGCGGACCCTGGCGTCTCCCCCATGTCCTGGTGGTCACCTTCCCGTGATCGACATCCAGGCTAAGCCGACCACGGTCCGTGGCGACCGTCGCCGCCCGCGATTGAGTAGGCAAACGGCCGTTCTGAGTGGTCACGCCGCGGCACCGGGGACCGCGGTCCCCCGCGCCGGACCACACAAGGCGAATAGGTCTCCAGTGCTACCCCTGCGCCAAGGCCTCGTACCCGGCGATCAGTCGTTGCACCAGCGGGTAGACGAGCTGTGGGGACGCTGGGTTGGGCTGGGCGAAGGCGCGAATTTGGTCTGCGGTCTCCGCGCCGCAGCGTCGCATGTCCTCCGGGGCTCCCATGGGCCCGGAACCTGCCGCGTATCTCTCGTACTGCGCGACCGAGACGTCGAAGCCCTCGATCCCGACGCCGTCGCCCCAGTGGACCTCGCGGCCACCCTTGAAGCTGCCGTAGAGGGAGAAACGCCACAGCAGCAGGTTGCCGGACCTGTCCGGCCCGATGGTCACCGACAGAGCCTCGACGGAGTGCGGTGCGACTGAGAAGTTACGGCTCCCGGTGCCCGTCCAGGCCGATGACGTGTCGTCAGGAAAAATGAAGTCGTAGTTGTAGGTGGACTCCTCTCCACCACCCTCGGGCAGGCCACAGGTGACCAACTTGTAGGTGTCGTGCACGACGACCTTCACGCCCGTCAGGACGGCGGGTTCGTCGCTGCCGTTCCTGAACGTCAGCACCAGAGGCCGGGCCTCCAAGGGCGACCGGCCGGCGGCGGGCGGACCCTCGTCGACCTCCACCTCGACCAGTTCGAGCGCGTCGTCGGGCACCAAGGACGAGGATCTCGGCGGTCCTGCCCCCGGCGTCGACGGTGATGGCTGAGGTCCGGACGTGGTTTGCGGGTCGGCGAGTTGCACGACGCCGATCACCACGGCCACGAGAAGACTCACCACCCCGGTGATCGCGCCGATCGCTTCCCAGGAACCCCAGTGCCGACGATGGGGCGGCGACGGGGCGTCGACGGCCGGCGCCGGGTCGGGCCGGGCCGCGGTGTCGTCCTCACCCGCATTGCGCGCTGCCTGATGTGATTCGTGATCCGTCATCGACCGAACGGTCCGTCCTCGAGGTGTGTCGCCCAGGTCGTACGCGCTACCACGGCGAC
This sequence comes from Micromonospora sp. CPCC 205539, assembly GCF_036906815.1. Taxonomy (NCBI): domain Bacteria; kingdom Bacillati; phylum Actinomycetota; class Actinomycetes; order Micromonosporales; family Micromonosporaceae; genus Micromonospora; species Micromonospora sp. CPCC 205539. Next base: position 232,097 of record NZ_JBAKHW010000001.1, read on the forward strand.
TCAACCGGCAGGATACGACAGACGGCAGGTGCGGGGCGTCCCCACATTCGGGCGGCGCCCCGCACCTGCTCGAGTTCAGCCTGCGGCGGAGCGGAAGACCGGGTAGTAGCCCCCGGACTGGCCGGCCGCGGTCGGGTGGTAGGAGACGCTGAGGCTGGCGATGTTGAGAGCGTGCAGCCACTTCGCGCCGGAGCTGCACAGCTGGTGGCCGACGAACTGCGACCGGACGTCGGCGAAGGTGAACCCGGCAGCACCGGCGGCAGTTCGGATGATGTCGTCCACCAGGTTGATGGCTTCGTTGATCTTCGCGCGTGAGGTGGCACTGAGCCCGACACACGTCGTACCCAGTTGGTAGAACACCGGGTAGCCGACGACCACCACCCGGGCGGACGGCGCCCGGGTGCGAATTCCGTTGTAGACGCCGCGCAGCAGGGTGGCGAGGCTCGCCCGGGCTTTGTCCTCGGCGCCCTGCACAGCGGCCACGCATTCGGTGGTGCCCTTGAGCACGCAGGTGGTCATGATGTTGGCGAAGCCGACGTCGTTGCCGCCGACCGAGACACTGACCAGGGTCGTGCTGGCGCTGAGCGCGGAGAGCTGCGTGTTGATCACACTGGTGGTGGTGGCGCCCGAGCAGGCCACCGAGCGGTACGACGCGGGTCGCACGTTGGTGGCGTACAACGCCGAGTAGGCGTTCGTGCTGCGCTGGCAGGCCCCGCTCTCGGCGGTGTAGCTGCCGGCACCCACCCCGGAGGAGTAGGAGTCGCCGAGGGCAACGTAGTGGTCGCTGGGAGCAGCATGGGCAGGTGCTGCCAGGGTGAAGCTGGCACCCAGAGCCGTGATCAGGCTCAGGGCGAGGGTTGCCAGACGGGATCTCCGCACGTCGTACTCCGGGGGTAGGAGGATCGGTGTGAGATAGGTACCACTAAACATCGACGTTGGAAAGATCTTCTCGGCGAGTCCCGCCGCCGGGACGGTCGCGCCGCCCCGGCCGGCCCTACCGTCGCGCACGGCCGTCGCGCATCCGGCTCACCGGTCCAACTGCCTACTGGGCGGCAAGGACCCCTTCGCTGCGTACCGGGGATCCGACGATGCCCTCGCGTCCGCGATGCCCAGGACGTGCGGGATCAAGCGGGCTCTGGAGCCGCGCCGAGCCGTTCGTGGGTCAGCTCGTCGTGGCGCAGGCCACTGGAGCTCTCGCCCCGGCCCGGTCCGACGTGCCAGCCCGACCAGACCCGGACGGTGCCGTCGACCGCGCGGGCACGGCGCGGCACCAGCGTCATCCGGCGGCCGACCCGGGGCAGTTCGACCGCGTCGAGTTCAAATCCCTGCTGGCCGCCCAGGAGTTGGCCAGCCGGCGCGGCGTCCGACGGCAGGGCGAGCACACCTCCGGCGGCCGGCAGCAGCGGCAGCCAGGACTCCGGCACGGTGGTCGAGAGCCGGTAGTGCAGCGTGTTCTCGACGGTGGGCTCGATGCCGGCGCGGGCCTGGCGGGCCGACTCGACCTCGCGGCGATCGACGGCCGCGCCGTTCGGGCCGGTCACCCGCAGCTCGACCGCCCAGGCGAGGTTGGCCATCTCGTCGCGGGCGAGGAGCACGTCCTCACGGGGAGCGCCATCGGTCGTGTCCACGGTGGAGGGAGCGAGAACGAGGCCGGGCGCGCCGTCGCTGTGGAACATCCGCCAGGCGTCGCGCCCGGTGGCCGGGCCGTCGAAGCTGACCGCGGAGGGAACGGTGACGGTCTCGTCGAAGCAGGTGTCGACCTCGATCGTGACGACGCGACAGAACGAGCCAGCGGCCATCGACATCGGTACGGCGAAGAAGTCGTTGCCGTACACGAGGGCGAACTCGGCCAGCAGCAGCCGGCCCAGGTCATCCGGTGCCGCGTCGATCCGGCCGAGGTCGACGGCCGAATCCTCGAACTCCCACCAGCGCGGGCGCGGCATTCCGGGGAAGCTGATCCGGCTGGGGAGAGCGGTGGTGGTCACGGCCGTCGAGGGCTTGTCGCCCGCCGCCATCGAGGTGGCGCCCGCGCCGTCGAACGAGTGCCAGTCGATCGGGCCGCCCCGATGCTCTGGTGCGACCAGCGTGGTCGGGCCGGTGGACGTGGCTGCCGCGAGGCGGAACGGCGCAGCGAGGCGGCCCGCCGTCCACGCACCGCCCGTGGCCGGGAAGCGCGCGTCCCACCAGCGGGCGTACCGGCCTGCCGCGTCGCGTACCGCCTTCTCGTCGCCGGTGTCGTAGCTTGGGCCGGGCGGGGCTGACGGGGTCTGCGCGGACCCGATCGCCGCCCGCAGCGCAGCCCCGTCGAGCGCCCGCCCGACCAGCAGTCGCGACCAGCGTCGACCGGCCTCGTCGCTGCTGCCCTCGGCGGCGTCGTCGAGCGCGGGCAACGCGTAGTGGTCACGCAGGGCGGCCGTGTACCGGCCGGCGAGCGTGGTGCCGAGCAGCCGCAGGAAGTGCTGGCCGGCGCGGGCACGGTCCCCGAGCCCGGGCGGCACTGGCACGGCATCGACCTGACTCTCGATGGGCTGACCGGCCGGCAGCTCGGTGCCGTCACCGGCCGGCGCCTGCGTGCCGGTCGCCCAGCGGGTGAGGGTGCAGTGCTCGGCGGTGAGCCGGACGAGGGTGGGTGAGCCGGTGTCCGACCCGGTGAGTTCGCCGCTCTGCCACTGTCGCGCGAGCAGCCACAACGGATCGGCCACCCGTGCGGCGATCGAGGACAGTTCCGCGTCGCGGGTACGCGGCTCGAGCCGCCGCCAGGTCGTCACCGATGGCATGGTCAGCCCTCGAATCTCGTGGACACGGTGTCGCCGCCCGGGTCGCCGCCGATGTTGTGCGCGAGGACGATCGCGGGCAGCAGATGCCCGTACGCCGGAACGAGATCGGGGTCGACGGCGCGGATCTGGGCCAGCGCCGCGGTCTCGGCCACCACGTCGCTGATCGCGTCCCAGGTCCAGCGGCGACCCGGGTCGGGCGCGACGGCGAGCAGGATCGACTGGGGTGCGGTCGCGTCCGGGGTGTCCAGGTGGAACGCGATGGCCGTGTTCTCCTGAGGCGAGGGCACGACCTCGACCCAGGCGTCCACCAGCAGTGCCGCGGCGGCGCTGGTGCGCCAGGTCGCGTCCGTGCCGCTGACTACGACGGAGACGCAGCCGGCCGGGATCCGCGGCCCGCCCGGGTCGGGGGCGAGCGCCACCCAGCGCGTCGCGGCGCCGGCCGGCAACTGCACCACGTCCCAGCCACCCAGGTCGCCGCCGGTGACCTCGCTGCCGAGCAGGAGGTCCTGTAAACGGGCGGCGCCGGCCCGTACTGTCGCGACACCGTCGAGCCACCCGGCCACCTCGTCCGTGGTCACGCCGGACGGTGCGGCGGTGGTGGAGAGGCCCGGTGTGAAGAGCGGCAGCACCCGGAATCCCTCACCGAACAGGCTCTCCACGGCGGCGGGGCCGTCCCCGGTGGCGGTGGCCTTGGCCGACGCGTCGAGGCGCGCGGTGGCTTGGAGGTACGCGGCCCGGGAGCGTATGGCCAGGTCTGCGCGGTCCGCCTCGACGTCGGCGGAGGCCGGCGGCGCGGCGGCGTCCGAGATGCCGAAGCCACTGAGCCGATCGAGCACGTCGACGAGGTCGTCCGCCGGCATCGCCGGCAGTCGTACGGCGGTCGCGGCGGCGGCCACGTCGCGGTACGCCGGGAGGTCCAGCAGGTTGACCAGATCGCCGGTGTCCAGCCCGGGGAAGAGCGCGGCCACGGTGGCGCGCTGGTCGGCGTCGAGCGTGAAGTACGGGCGCAGGTCGTCCAGCGCCCCGGTGAGGCTCTTGCGGGCCGCGCTGGCCCGGGAGGCAAGCTCCAGAGCGTCCTGGCCGGGCTCTTGGGCGGCACCGGCGCGCAGGTCACCGGCGTGGGCCGCGCGAGCACCCATGACCAGGCTGCGGGCGCTCTCCGCGAGCGTGAGCAGCTCCGGCAGGCTCAGTCGGTCGGTGTCCCAGCTCTCGGCGCGCTCGGTGACCAGCGTGAGGTCCGTGGTGCCGAGCGTGGCCTGGGCGTGCCGCAGCAGCCGGCGGCCGAGGTTGGTCTGGGCCAGGCTGGCCACGCCCGGCGAGGACGCGGCGAGGATGTCCCACGGGGCGAGCCCGACGTCGGTGAGGCTGAACTGCTCGGGTTTGCCGCCGGCCGAGGCCACCCGGAAGAACACCCGCGCCGGGTCACCGAACGCCAGCGCGGCCCAGGCGTTGAGCCGAGGTTCCGCGACCGCGCGGGCGTGGCGGGCGCGCTGGGCAGGGGTGGCCGGCCATTTCGCCAGGGCGGACGCGGCCGGCTTGCCGTCGGGGTCCGGCGCGACCAGCAGGAGGCGGTGGGTGACTCCGATGCCCTGTCGGGGCGTACGCAGCACGTCGGGGTCGTCGGAGGCGGGCACCTCGCCCCGGGTGAGGGCGTCGAGCGTGCCGGCCGCTCGGATCGGGTTGCGCTGCAACAGTTGGTGCACACCCTCGGCGACTCCGATGTCGGCGATCGCGTCGGCCACGTCGGCGACCCGCTCGATGGCTGCGTCGATGGCCCGCTGGTCGGCGCTGCCGGCGGCGGGGAGCGCCTGCTGCTGGCCGGCCGGGGTCGCCCCCCACGGCAGACCCGTCCCCTCCCGCAACGCGAGCAGGGCCAGCCCGTCAGTGGTGACCATCGCGGCCACGGTGGACACGTCGACGCCCTCCGGTGCCGGGGTGAGCAGCCCCACGTCGAGCGGGACGAGCTGCCGGACGGCGGTCAGGTAGCGGGCCGCTCCGGCGTCGGAGAGCGCGCGTTCGAAGCGGTAGCCGAGCGCCGCGCCGAGCGACTGGCCCTGCCGGAGCGCACCGAGGACGTCCAGCGCGGCGCGTACCCGGCCGGACGACAGGTCGACGGCCAGTTCACCCCCGGGGTGGGTCAGGTGCCCCGAGCGGAGCACCGCGGCGGTGGCGGCATGCGTCATCGAGGGGGCGTGCACGTACCCGGTGGAGGGTGCTCCGGTCGCCGGCCGCAGGTCACGGACGAAGCCGTACCCGCCGGTGTGCGCTCCCGTCGGCTTGGCCGCGCGCAGTTGGGTGAGCCGCTGGGTGGCGACCGCCGTGATCCAGGCGTCGAGCCGGTGGGTGGCCAGGTCGAGGGCCCCGCCGGTGAGCCGGGCGAGTTCGCCGGCGGGGCGCTCGGCGAGCCGGCCCAGGGCGGCGAGCGCCTCGGCCAGCGGTTGCACCTGCGGTGGCGGGTTCTGACCCCGGGCCAGTTTGTGGAGCACCTCGGCCACCGGTGTCCCCTGGTACGTGGCCGTGGAGAGGTGCCGCCACGAGGTGAGCGTGCGGGTCACCGTCGGGTCGGGCGCGGTCAGGTCGACGAGGTCGACGAGCTCCGGTTCCGGCAGCGGCGGCGGGTCCGCCGACGGCACGGGCACCAGCGCGAACGCGGCGTCCGCGTACGCCTGCAGCAGGCTGTGCCGGACCAGCCGGGCCAGCAGCGGCTCGTCCGCGCCGATCCACTTGTCGTGCAGCTCGGCGGGGGTGGCGTCGCGCATCTCGCGCAGCCACGTCAGCGGCTGTTCCCGCTCCGGGCCGGCGGCGGTGCCGGTCAGGTCCTCCCCCGGCCGGGCCGGGTCGATCGGACTGGCCAGGTCGGTGTACCCGCCCCGGCCGAGCCGCACCGGGCGACCGGGGGTGATGCCGAGGTCGTCCAGGAGGGCCGCCACGACGGCAGCCGCCGAGCCGGTCGGCTGCCCCCGGCCGAGAACGCGGGCGGTGCCCTCCAGGACAGCAGCACCAACGAATGGCCGCGCCTCGACCGTCTGCGACACCGCGTCGGTGGCGAGCAGGTCGAGCAGCGTCCGGTCCGGGTCGCGGTCGCCGTCGTGCACGTGGGCGACCCCGGCAGCCGCCTCCCGCCACTGTTCGGTGAGCCGGCGCAGCAGGTTGACCTGCCGACCCGGGGTGCCGAGGCCGGTGGCGGGTTCGCGGAACGGGGTCCACGGCACCGCGACGAGCGCCGCGCTGCGCAGGCCGGCGGGTGGCTGGCCGAGGTTGGCGTACCAGCCGGCGGGCCAGGTGAACACGCCGTCGACCGGGCTGAACCCGACGGTGTAGCCGGCGACGACGGTGCCGTCCGGGAGGGTGCGGTACGCGGCCAGCAATGCCTCGGGCGCACCGTCGCCGTCGACGTCGGCGACGGTCAGCGTGGTCCCGACCGAGCCGATGCCGGCAGCGGAGGCGGGACCGACGGGGAAGGGTCCGGACCAGTCGGCGACCTGCCCGTCGGCGCCGAGGCCGCGACCGACGTGCCAACGGGCCAGGGGCGTGTCCGGCGCGGCGGCCTCCTCGGTGACCACGACCAGGTCGTGGCCGTCCTTGTGGGGCAGCAGCGCGGCCGAGGTGACGCGTTCGGTGGCGGTGATCCGTGCCGTGACGTCCACCAGCGCCGACCAGGTCTCCACCGTGGACCCTGCGAAGCCACTCCCGACCAGGACGGCGGTCTGGGGGCCCAGCCTCGGCCGGAGCGACTCGAACTGCAGCACGAACACCAGGTCGCTTCGGCCCACCGCGACGGCGAGCCCCTGCAGCCGGCGGCCGGGGAAGCCGCCGGGCACCGGGCCGACGCGGAGCGCGGTGGGAGCGGTGGGTCCGGCGTCGTCGAGGCCGGTCCGCAGGCAGGTGAGGCCGCCGGTGGCCGGGTCGGCGTCGCTGGCGTACGCGATCACGATGCCCGTCCGCTCGCCGGACGTGCTGGGGTCGGTGGCCGCCGCGACGAGCCGGGCCGACCGCGGGCTGGGCAGCGCGAAGACGCGGGGTTCGAGGAACGTCCAGCTCGCCCGGTCGGTCAGCCCTCCGAAGACCCGGAGCCGGGTGGTGGTGCCCTTCGTCACCGGTACGAGCTCGACGCTGACCAGCCCGGCGGTCTGCGCGGGACGCCAACGCTCCATCGAGGTCACCGGGAGCACGCCGTACGGCTGACGCCCCACCCGCAGGACGGGCAGCGGGCCGCCGGCCCGGACGCTGTCGATGATCCAGCGCCGCCAGGCCGGGCCCTCCTGGTCGAACTCGTCCAGCCGCAGCAGTTGGGTCAGGTAGTAGCCCCAGGTGCCGGGCCAGAGCAGGGTGGCCAGGTCGACTTCGCGCGCGGCCCGGCGCTGGTCGGCGCCGGGCAGGTCGCTGAGCGCGGCGATCGGCAGGCCGAACGCGGACGCGAGCCGGTCGGCGTCACCACCGTCGCCGGGGACCGGGCCGGCCCCCGGTGCGAAGGGGTCGACGTACGGCGCGGCGTCGTACACCGAACGGGCCTGCTCGTCGTTGTTGGTCGGCGCACCGTGGGCGACCAGGTCGAGGCCGTCGCCGACGCCGTACCGATGGGCCGTCAGGACGTCGGCGAGCCCGTCACCGGCGGGTTCGGTGGCTCGGACGCCGACGACGGTGAGCAGGTCGACCGGGTCCCGGTCGGGCAGATCGAGCACCAGTGCCATGCCGGCGTCGACCGCCTCGCCGAAGTCGGTCATCCAGCGCATGCCGTCGTCGACCAGCTCGGTGCCGGTGGCGGCCGGGTCCGGGCCGGCCGGGAGTGGGCGGCGGATGAGACCGCCGGTGGCGGTGGCGATGCGGACGCCGTCGCGCCACGCCTCGGCGCGCCAACAGTCCGGAAGCAGCTCGGCCCGAACGGCGCGGGTCCACCGCCCGGCGCGGGTCGGGTGGCCCGGAAAGAGGGGTTCCGGGTCGGTACGCGGGTTGACCGGGGTGAGCACCCGGGCGGTCCAGGCGGCCCGCTCCGGGCCCACGGTGGTGACCAGCAGGGTCCACGCCCGCCGCCGGTCCGGCTCGTCGGCGGTCCAACAGCCGCGCCAGTAGGCCCGGCCGGCCTCGGCCTCCGCGTCGGTCAGCTCGGGCTCGTGGGCGTCCAGGTGGACGTCATCCGGGTAGACGCGGATCCGCAGCCGGGTGGAGGCCGGGTCGGCGTCGTAGCGGGTCTCCAACCGCACCGGCAGCAACACCAGCGGTACGCCCGGGTCCAGGTCGCCGACCGTGGTGGCGAGCGCGGCCGCGCGCTGCATCTGCCGCAGGGCCGCGAGTTCGTCGTACGTGGTCACGGGGTGTCTTCCTCCGCAAGCAGGTCAGAGGCGTGGATGGCCACCCGGTACGGCTTCTGCTCACACCACTGGGCGAGGTCGGCGGAGGTGGCCTGGAGCCCCCAGCCGGGCAGGGCGAGATCGCTGAGCGGGCCGGCCAGGTCGACGTGGCCGGACGGGCTGACCGTGACGGCCGGCCAGGACAGGTCGGCCGGTCCCTGGCCGGGCACGCTCTCCGAGCGGGTCGCGTCGAGGCCGAAGCGGGTCTGCGCCCGGGGCTGCTGGAAGACGAAGAACCAACCGGGCCGGCCGGCGGTCGGGTCGGCGTCGCCGCGGACGTCGTCGGGCAGGTCGAAGCCGACGTACGCGACGTCGGGCGGGAGGATGCCGCCGAAGGCCGGGTACCGCTCGGGGTGGGCGGGATCGCCGACGGGCAGGGCGGCGGGCACGGCGACCGGGCGACGGCGGCCGTCGACCCACTCCGCCCGGACCGCGTAGATCTGGGTACGCGGGTACCGGCGCAGCAGCTCGCCCCGGACGACGAGCACCACCTGGGCCGGGTCGCCGGTCTGGTGCGTACCGAGCTCGCCGGTCCAGTGCTCGTCGATCGCGGGAATGTCGTCGCCCGCCCCGCCCAACGAGCCGTTGCGGTCCCAGAACCGGTGCAGGGGCGTACCACGCTGGTCGGTGGGGTAGCCGCGCCAGAGCAGCTCGCGCATCATCTCCTGGTTGGCGCCGATCATCAGCGCCTCGATGAAGCGCCGGTTGGCCGGGACGGCGCTGACCGCCTCGGCCGGCAGGTCGGCGATGCCAGGGAGCAGCAGGTCGGGCGAGAGCGCGATCAGGTCGCGGCTGAGCGGGGTGTCGATGCGCGGCGTCGCCAGGATCGGGGCGAGCGGGTCTGCCGGTGACCAGCCGGGTGGGCCGGCGACCCGGGCGCCGATCCGGGCCGGCACGGTGCGGTGTGGGTCGGTGGCGGCGAGGATCGCGGTCTTCGCGGTGGCCAGCGGGACCGGGCCACCGGCCGGTGACGGTGCGGTGCACGGTGGTTTGGTGCGGTGGACGGCGGCCAGCGCGGCGACGAGGTCCCGCCACTGCGTGGCGTTCGCTGGCGGCTGCGGCCTTCCGGCGTACTCCTGGAGGTCTTTCGGGGTGATCGTGCACCAGTCGGGGAAGCCGTCCGGGGTCTGCGCGTCGATCGTCACGATCCCGTCCGGTCGGCCGCGCGGCGGCACCACGGGGGTGCCCGCGTCGACGGCCGCCAGCAGGTCGGCGGCGGTCCGCCCGGTACGCCCGGTGAGTGGGCCACGCGGCCGCAGCGCCCTCCGGAAGGCGCCGGAGGTGAGCCGCCCCGGCACCCAGCTGACCGCGACCCGGTGGGCGAGTGTGGTGCCGGTCGCCGGCTCGCGCAGGCGCGTCAGCATCGGGCCGGCGAGCTGGACGAGCGCGGCGGGGCTGAGCGTGGCGAGCCGCGCGTGTACGGCCACGGCGGCGGCGCGGGCCAGTTGACCCTGGCGGAGCAGGGCGTTGGCCGTTTCGACCTCGCCGATCTGCGCCCAGGCGGCGGCCATCAGCGCCTCCTGGTGCTCCTGCACGATGCGGGTGCCCAGGGCGGCCGCCGCGCGGTAGCGCGGGTCCAGGTTGAGCCGCCGCAGCCAGGGCTTGGTCGTTGCCGCGAGGGTGCCGTCGGCGGCGTGCCGGCCGCCGTAGCTGGGTGGCGGCACCGGCAGCCCGGCCGCGAGCGCCGTGCCGTCGACGAGGGCGGTGAGCGGGCCGGTGAAGTCGGCGCCGGGCAGTGGGTCGGGGCACCTGCCGAGCGCGCCGGGGAAGCGCCAGTCGGTGAGGGCGGGCAGGCCGGCCTGGGCGTCCACGACAGCCAGCCGGCCGGCCTCGGTGTCGGCGCCGAGGCGTACCCGCCGCAGGCGCGTCGCGAGGGCCTCGAAATCGCCGTCATCGCCGGTGGTGAACGTCCAGGAGTGGTAGACGGGCAGATCGACCGGCCCGGCGACGGCGGTGTCCCAGGCCGGCCGGATGGTGTCACCGTCGGGCAGCGGCAGCCCGAGCCCACTGAGCCGCCCCGGCTCGAAGGCGGGCACCACGGCGGCGACGTACGCGGTGCGCGACGCCAGCAGGCGCGGGCACATCAGCCGCGCGATGCCGGTCGTCCGCGCCGATTCGGCAAGCCCGGCCACGCTCGGCACCTCGGCGTGCGCCCACGCGTACGACTGGGCGAGGTCGGGTAGCTCGGTGCTGGCGTCGGTGACATGCAGCACCGGCAGCCGGTCCGCGGCACCGGGCGTCAGCGGGTTCGCCTCGGCCGGCACGACCACCAGGACGAGAAACGGGCGCAGCCGGTCCTGGTTGGGGGCGGCGGGGGTGAACATCCAGGGCAGGTCGGCGCTGGGCAGCTCGGCCACACAGAAGTAGTTCGGTTCCACCTCGATCGCGCCGTCGGTCGGCTGCACGGCGGTGATTAGGCCGGGGTCGATGCCGGTGACGTCGCCCGGGCCCATCAGCCGAATGTCGACCGACCGGCTGTCGCCGGTGGCCGCGGCGGCCGTCACCGGGAACGTCGTGTGGGCGGGCAGCGCCCCGGACAGGGGGTCCGGGTTGGTCACGGTGGCGACCAGTCCGGCGCGGACCCAGGGCAGGTACGTCGGACGGCTCATGCGGTGGCCACCTCGTGTGCGCCCACGACCTGCCGCCCGGACCGGCCCGCCTGCGCCTCGGCCGCCTCGATCCACGATGGATGCTCGCCACCGTCGGCCGCGAGCGTGGCAGTGTCGGCCACCCGGAACGCCTGCGGCGTGAGTCGGACCGCCAGGTCGGGACCGCGGTAGCCGGGCGCGCCCCGCACCTGCGCCGCGACCAGTAGTGGCTCGACCGAGGCGGGCACCCGGTAGCCGTCCGCGGGCCGGGACAGCTCGTCGTCGATCACCCGGGTCTCGTAGTCGGCCTCGGCGCCCTCGCGGGCGGCGCCGAAGGTGACCCCGCCGCCGCCGATACCGGCGTTGCCGCTCTGGAGGCGCTCGAACGAGGGACGGGAGAGCTTCTCGTCGTCGGTGAGGGTGAAGAGGTCTCCCGGCGCCCAGGCGTCCCGGATCGCCTCGCCGCTGCTGGCCGGAGTGCCACCCACGCGAAAACCGAGCATGAACTCGCGTGGCCCGCCGTCGATCGGCGCGCCACCGAACCGCTCGATCCGGACGCCGAGCGGGACCGCCCGCTGCCGTACGGTCAGCTCACCGCGCGGGTGGGCGAGCAGCTCCTCGGTGCCGACGTCGCGCAGTGCGACACCGAGCACGTCGCGGGGCGGCTGCGCGCTCCACGCCTCGATGCGGGCCACCTCGGCCAGGAGCGCGGCGAGCGGGTCGATCGCCGCCAGCGCGGCCGCCACCACCTCGCCGCCCACGGTCACGTCGAACGGGATGCGGTGCGTGCCGAGGAAGTGCACCTCGGCGTACCCGACCGCGCGCATCGGCTCCGGCCCGTGGAGGCTGAGCAGGACGTCGGCGCCGATGAACGGGACACCGTTGCGGGTGATGACGATGCCGCCAGAGATGTCCACGATGAACTCGAAGGGCACGATCGTGACCAGCGCGTCGAAGCCGAAGTACGCGTCCGCGCCGAACAGACCCAGCGCCCCGGCGTCGAGTTCGGCGTGCACGCTGAGCCGGGCACCGAGCTGGACCGTGTTCGACGTCAGCGCGAGGTAGGTCTCCAGGCGGACGCTCGGATTCTCCCCCGACGCGAGCGCGATGGTGAGCCGCCGCAGGTCCGGCAGGCCGGGTGGGCGCTCGAAGCGAGGGTTGAGGCCACCCACCGAGACGACGAACGCGGGCGTCGCGCCCCAGCCGACGCGCACCGCCATGTCACCGCTGATGTCGAAGACGGCCAGTCGGGAGTCGTGCAGGCTGGCGTCGATCGACAGCTCGCCACGACCGAGGTCGATGATGCCGACGATGTCGAGGTTGAGCTCGACGACGGCGGCGTCGGCGGTCGGCAGCACGACACCGACCCGGCCGATCAGGGCGATCCGCAGCGGCAGCGGCACCTCGATGATCACGCCGAGGTCGACGGTGACCAGGCGGGGACTACCCCAGCCGATCCGCGCCATCAGCCCGATCACGAAGCGCCCCGGCGCGACCGGGAAGACCGCCTCCACGTCGCTGATCACCTTGGTCGCGCGGGCCACCGGGTCGACCGGGAAGAGGATCGAGTCGAGGACGCCGGTACGCGCGCCGTCGCGCAGGGCCTGCACGTTCATCGTGCGGTTGAGGCCGAGCAGGCCGCCCAGCCCGGAGAGGTTGAAGCCGAAGCCGAGCTGGATCGGGGGGAACGTGGCGGTGATGATGACCAGCAGACTGAAGCCCGGGGACCCGTCGGGGAGCTTGGTGGTGACCAGCCCGATCGCGGTGACCGTGACGATGTCACCGATCTTGAGCTGGAGGATGCCCGCGTAGCGACCGTTGTCCGGGTCGTTGAGCACGTACCCCCCGCCGACCACCACCGACGCGTCGATGACCATGCCGGCGCCGCGTGGCGGTACGAAGCGGGGGCTGATGTCGAACGGGCCGACGTTGCCACCGCCGGGCGGAAGCGCCACCTGGGCGCCGAGGCCCATCCGCTCGACGCTGGCCGCGATCGGGCCGAGCTTCAGCCCCGCGGTGGCCGCGACGGTGAGGCCGAAACCGGCGTCGTCGGCGGCCAGCCGCAGGTGTAGGAGGTCGATGGTCAGCACCCCGAGCAGGCTGACATGCAGCGGAAATTCGGCCTCCAGGCTGGCCGCGCCGCTGAAGTAGAGCCCGCGCCGGGTGGACCACCCGATGCCCAGATCGAAGTCGAAGCCGAGCCCGTCGGCCGGCAACACCTTGCCGAGGAACCCGTCCCCCTCTCCGGGCGCCAGGCGGAAGCGGGCGTTCTGGACACCTGCGCGCAGGTCGAGGTCGAGACCGGGGTCGTCGCGGCGGCCGAAGCGCGCCTCGACGCCCGCGGTCACACCACCGATGGTGAGCCCCAGCGTGTCGGCGCCCAGCACGATGGCGGGGGTTCCGGCGGCGTCCGCGACGGTGGTGACGTCGAGCCGGACGTGCACACCGTCGGTGCTCTCCGCGTGGACGACCGGCGGGCCGCCCTGGGCGAAGAAGACGCTGCCGATGCCGGCCGTCACGCGCAGCTCCAGCCGCGAGCCGGGCAGCGGGACCGTGACCTCCACTCCGCCACCCGGTTCGACGGACAGGCCCGGACCGGCGTCCCCGGCCGGGCTCACGGCGCCCGAGGGCACCAGTTCCAGGAGCAACGAGACCCACGGCCGGACGTCCTGGTCGTCGCCGCCGATCGGCAGCGGCACCAGCATCGCCGCGCGGCGCAGCACCGGGTCCCCGGCCGCCGCGGGTACCGCGTCCGACCCGAGGCTGGCGGTGCCCCCGGCGGCGACGACCAGCTCCCGGATCGGCGTGAAGAGGGTCCGCAGCAGGAGTTCCGCGGCCTCGACCGAGGCCAGCTCGATGATGCCCAAGCGGGTGCGGAGATGGCCGACCGGGTCGCTGAGCAGCGCCGCGAACGCCTCCGGGGCCAGCACCGGCCGCTCCACCGCCGCCCGCTGCAGCAACGGGTCGGGGCCGGCGGTCGCCACGGCCGTCGCGACCCGCCGGTCGATGATCCCGAGCAGGGCCAGGGCTCCGTACGTCGGCGCCGACCGGGTGGCGATCCAGGTCAGGACCAGGTGCTGCAGGACGTCGGCGGCGAGTTCGCCGATCACCTCGGCCGACGCGGCCGGGTCGCCAGCGGCCTGACCGAGCGCGGTCGCGAAGTCGGCCACCGCGACGACCGTCTCGCCGAGCGACGCCAGGCTCTCGACGAGGGCGGGCAGGTCGTCGAAGGACAGGCCCGCGCCGAGGCTCTCCACGGTGTCGAGCAGCGCCTGCACGGCCGCGGCGACGTCGTCCAGGTCGATGGTGTGGGCGGTCCAGCCGATGTCAGCCAGGAACCAGCCGAACGCCGCGTCGTCGCGGGTCGCCTCGGCGAGCGGAGCGACGATCTCCAGCAGGGTGTCGACGATGCCGTCGAGGGCGTTGCTCTCGGTCACGGGGTCACCGTCGGCAGCTTGAACACGGTCGGCCGCTCCGCGGCGGTCGGTACGGTCAGCGGCGCGACGTGCTCGGTGTACGCGGCCGGCGCGGTGTCGGTGTTGATGTTCTGCGCTGGGACGTACCAGTGCAGCCGGTGGACGACCTGCAGGTTGCCCTGCGTCATCCGGAGCCGGATCTGGCCGATATTGGGCTCGCCCACCACGGTCACCGCCAGGTCCTGCATGTACTGCCGGCTGATCTGCGGCACGCTCGATCCCTGGGTCACCCCGAGGTCAGTCAGGCGCTGCGCGGTGGTCCGGGTGTCGCTGAGGTACGTGGTGCGGTAGGCCCAGTCGTCCGGCCGCCCCAGGGCGACGATCTGCGTGACCTCGTTGGTGGCGGCATCGGTGAACCACGGGCCGGCCGGGATCACCGGCGGGGTGGTGAGCCGGTCCTCGACGATGAGCCGGAAGTAGATGTCGCGCAGCACCCGGTCGCGGGGGTTCGCCTCGGTCATCGCCCGCAGGCCGGCCCTCAGCTTGGCACCTCCGTCGGTGGTGATCGGCGTACTGAACCCGAGCCAGCCGCGGTTGACCATCGTGAGGTAGCCAGCGGTCTGGATCGCGCGAGTCAGCTCGTCCGCGTTCTTGGCGGCGCTCGCGCACAACTGCACCAGACGGGACGGGGTCTGCGGGGCGGCACCGAAGTACGCGGTGTGGTTCGTGTACCCGTAGTGCACGTCGCCGGAGAGCAGCACCACTCGCCCGAACGCCCCGAGCCGCCGCAGGAACGACTCGAACAGCGGCCGGTGGACGCTCCACGCCTCGCTGTCCGCCTCGCGGACACCGTCGGCGGAGGTGACCATCGGTTGCAGCGCCTCCTCCACGAGCGGGTGGCCGACGACCGGCGCGGGCGCGATGACGAAGACCAGCGTGGACGGGTCGGTCGGCTTGTTCGCGGTCAACTGGCGGGCCATCTCGGCCTCGGTCAGCAGCCCTACCTTGTTGGGCCCGCCGGTGGTGAAGTCCCGGTGCGTACGGGTGTCGAGCCCGATGACCCGGTGCTGGGGGCCGTCCAGCGTCCAGTCCCACTGCACCCGCTGGCTGGCGGTGGACGGGCCGGTCGGGGCGATGTCGAGCAGGACGTCCGCCGCCGCCGGTGCGATCGCCAGTGGGGTGCGGAGCTGCCCGGGGGGCACGGTGATCAGGTCGAGCAGCGCCTTGCCGACTCCGGCCTCGAAGCGGGTCGGCAGGTTGCCCCAGGCCTGGAAGAGCGCCTGCGCGAGTAGGCCGTTGCGGACGACCTGGTGCGTGCCGGGGTCGGTGCGGGAGTCCTGCACCCACCCGCCGTCGATGTTCCAGTCGTCACTGATCTCGTGATCGTCGAACATCATCATGGTCGGCACGTTGGCCAGTACACGGCGCACCCGCCGCACGGTCCTGGCGAAGGAGAGCACCTCGCCCCGGTCGGCGAGCGCGCGGGTCCGCGCCACGTCGTCGGCCTTGGTCCAGTCCGGGCTCTGCCTGGTGGGATAGATCGTCGCGGGGTCGAGTTGGTCGAGCCGCGGCACGCCGCCGCCGTCCCGCGCCCACAGCTCGTCCGACCAGACCAGCACGTACATGGCGCAGAACTCGGCGAAGTACACGAGGTGGTTCTCCATCGCCGAGCTGGAGAGCTTCGTGTTCGCCTTGAGGTAGCGGCGGCGGGACGGGCCCGGCCGTACCGTCGGGTCGGTCATCACGGCGTTGCCGGCGAACCGCTCCTTGACCGTCTCGCCCAGCAGCAGCCCACCGACGTCGATGAGCACGGGCAGCAGGGTGACCGCCACGTCGTCGGCGTAGATCTGGTCGCCGGTCAGCAGCAACTGGTGCGGACGGCGGCGAGCGTCCTCGACGGTGTTGGCGATGGCCTGGTTGCCGTGCGCGGCGTTGATGAGACTGTCGACGATGGCCATAGCGTCCGGGCCACCACCGTGCGGCTTGCGGCAGGAGGCGTGCACGAGGTGCAGATACTGCAGACCGGTGGGGAGCGAGAAGCTGGGCAGCGCGCCGTCCCGGTAGCCGAGCGGCCGCGGCCCGGTGAGCAACCCAGGCTGGTCTGCGAGGGTCTTCGCCGGACCGGCCGGAAGCGTGGGTGTCATCCGCACGTCGTAGGCGTAGACCACGTCGGGGGTCAACGGGCTCGCGTCGGGCAGGACGACCGTCGCCACGCAGGCGTGCAGCAGGGCGCCGACCGTGCGGGTCGCGGTGGCCGGGCTCGCGGCGACCTGCTGACCACCGCTGCTCAGCAGGATCTCGATCGTGCATGGCGCCGAGGTGACGACGAAGACGCTGACCCGGGTCGGCGTGACGCGCCGCAGCATCGGCCCGCAGATGAGCAGCGGCCATTCCGCTAAGGGTCGGAAGAGGCTCACGGCCCGACGTCACCACCCGTCCACTCGGATTCCCGTTCCCGGCACGCAGGATCGTGGCAGGAGCGCTCACCGAAAGATCGGGAGTTGTCGCCTATCGGACGTCAGCTCTGCCGGTGGACGAACGGCACGGCCTGGTCCGCGCTAGGCGGGGGGTGCGCTGGGGTCGGGGAAGGTCTCGCGCAGCGCCGGGTCCAGTGGTCGGCCGGTCGTCGGCTCGACGAACAACTCCGCGAGCATGAGGTCGGCGAGGTAGCTCGGGTTGACGCCGGACTCCTTGCGACCGAGGGCCTGGAATGCGCCGCCACCTCGTAGGGCGGCCTTCGCCACACCGGCCGGGAGCCGACCGACCCGGCGGCGTCGGCCGACCGCCTCGGCGATGCGCGCCATCATCTCGGTCCACGTCAGGTTCTCGTCGGCGATCGGGATGTCCTCGCCGCGGGCCTGCTCGAGAGCGTCGACCGCGGTCTCGGCCACGCTGCGCGCCGAGACCGCGGCGGTCCCGCCGGTGGGGACGACCAGAGGGGTACGAGAGCGCGCCCACCGATCCAGCGGCCCGGCCCAGTTCGGCAGCCGGTCGCCGGCCCGGCCGAAGACGAAGGGCAGCTCGATCACGGCAACCGGCAGATCCGGACCGGCCGCCGCACGGCCCTCCTGGGCCTGCTCGATGCGGCATCGGATGTACGTGTGGCGCTCCGCGAGCCGCCACTGCGGGTGCAGCCGATCGAAGTAGGTGTAGTACGAGCCCATGATGACCCCGCGGGTGAGGCCCTCCGCGCGGGCGGCGGTGAACAGGCGCACCACCGGATCGACGATGTCGTGGCGGAACACCGGATAGATCGGCTTGGGCAGCGGCCGCTGCTCGTCGTTGCGGGTGGCGTACACGACGCCGTCATGGCCGGCGAGCAGCGGCCGCAGCTCGTCGATCGACGCGGACTCGAGATCGACCAGGTGGTCGACACCCGGATTCGCGGTGCGCGCCACCGAGGTCACGTCGTGGCCCCGTTCGCGCAACACCTGCCCGACATGGGCACCGATCAGGCCGCTTCCACCCACCACGAGGATTCGCACACCAGATCGTCCACTGCGGACCCACCCAGTTGTCAAGCCGGTGTTGCACCGCGAGACGGTCCCGGGGCGACATCCCGTGAGGGGCAACGTCGATTCGTCTGCGTCGCGGGCGCGGTCCGGGTCCGGGTCCGGAATCGGACCCGGACCGCTTGTGTGACCTCAGATCTCGACGACACCACCGTCGGCTACCAGGTCGAATCCGGTGGTGTAGCTGCTCTGGTCCGAGGCCAGGTAGTAGACGGCGTTGGCCATCTCGTCGGGGCGCCCGAGCCGGCCGAGCGGGATGATCGACTTGAACATCTCGAGGCCGGCTTGGAGCTCGGCCGGGCTTGCGAACTGGCTGTCCATGATCGGCGTCTCGATCACGCCGGGGCTCAGCACGTTCACCCGAACGCCCTGGTCCTTCAGTTCGGCGGCCCAGGTGCGGGCGAACGAGCGGATCGCGGCCTTGGTGCCGGCATAAGCGCCGTACGCCGGGAAGCCCTTGACGTTCATGCCGGAGGAGACCAGGACAATGCTGCCGCCCCGATCGAACAGCGGCAGGGCCTTCTGAACGGTGAAGTAGGTACCCCGGGCGTTGGTGTTGAAGATCTTGTCGAAATGCTCGGGGTCGGCCTGCGCGGTCGGGCGAACCTCCACCGTGCCGGCGTTGGCGACCAGGATGTCGAGTCGCCCCTTCTCCTCCCGGATCGTGGCGTAGAGCCGGTCGAGGTCGTCCAGGTCGGCGATGTCACCGGGTACGGCGCGGACATCATGCCCGATCTCGGCCACCGCCTTCTCCAACTCGGCGGGACGTCGGCCGGTGATAAAGACGTACGCACCCTCGTCCACGAGCCGCTTGGCGGAGGCCAGGCCGATACCGGTGCTGCCACCGGTGACGAGTGCGATCTTGCCAGTGAGCGTGCCGCTCATGGGTGTGCTCCCTTGTCGTGACGGATTCTGTACTGGTACGTCAAAAACATAGCCCGGTTCTGTACTGCCCCGTCAATAACTCGGACTGTGTTCTGTACTACACGGTCAAAAACCTGTTACGCTGGGATACATGCCCCGCCCTCGCACCTTCGACGAGCAGACCGTCCTTGAGGCTGCCGTCCGCCAGTTCCGGGCCAGCGGCTACGCCGGCACGAGCCTCGACGACATCTCGGCGGCCACCGGCCTCGGCCGCGGCAGCCTCTACGCGTCATTCGGCGACAAGCACACCGTGTTCATCAAGACCCTGCACGAGTACGTCCGCCAGGCCCTGATCCAGACGCACGAGGAACTCGACGGCCCAGACGACACCGCCATCGACCGGCTGCACGCCTGGATCCTCTCGGGTGCCGGGTTCGTGCTCCGCGACGACGAACGCTTCGGCTGCATGGCCGGCAAGTTCGCGCTCGAGGTGGGCGACCACGACGCGCAGGCCCACGACGTCATCCTCGGCGTCTTCTCCGAGCAACAGCGGATCCTGACCGACTGCGTCGCCGCGGCCCAACGCCACGGCGACCTCGATCCGGGCGCCAACGGCTGCGCCATCGGCTGCATGATCCTGTCGCTCAACCGCGGCATGGACGTACTGGCCAAGGGTGGCATCGGTCAGGACGCCCTCGACGCCGCCGCCGAACAAGCCTTCCAGGGCCTGCCTCTCACCGACGCATACCGTTCGCGAGGATGAAGGGCACAGTCGACGAGCGCCGCACGTGAGGTCCACTAGCGGAGGAAGGCCGGTTGCGGCACGGATGCGATAATTCCGACCATGACCGCTGATCCGGCACCCAGCCGGCCAAGTCTCACGCAGGTTGCCGCCCTGTCCGGTGTGTCGGTGAAGACGGCTTCCAGAGCGTTGGGTGGCGAGCCCCGCGTGGCCGCGGACACCCGGATGCGGGTGCAACACGCGGCAGACCAGCTCGGGTACCGACTGAACGGCATCGCCCGCGAGCTTCGTCGCGGCGCGAACGCCTCCACCCTGGTCGGTCTGCTCACCGGCGACCTGGCCAACCCGTTCTATTCGCAGCTGGCCAGCGGCCTGGAACGGGAACTGCGCATGCACGGCCTGCAACTGATCACGGCCAGCACCGACGAGGACCCACAATGGGAACGCCAGCTCCTCGACACCCTGTTCGAGCGACGGGTCCGGGCACTCGTGATCGCCTCGGCGGCGGCCGAGCACGGTCACCTGGCGGCCGAACACCGTCACGGCATCCCGTTCGTCTTCGTCGACCGCCCCCCGGTCAACCTGACCGCGGACGTGGTCCTGCTCGACAACCACAATGGCGCTCGGCAGGCCGGGGCGCACCTGATCGCGGCCGGTCACCGCCGGATCGGCGTGGTCGGGGACCTGTCCCGGCTGACCACCCACCGCGAGCGGGTGGCCGGGTTCGCCGAGGCGATGACGACGGCGGGGATCTCGGACTGGGCGGATTACCTGGTCCAGGACGCGCACGACGTGGTCACCGCCGAGCGGGCGGTCCTCGATCTGCTCAGTCGCACCCCTCCCCCGACCGCCTTGTTCACCACGAACAACCGGATCACCAACGGTGCGCTCCGGGCGCTGCGCGGGCATCCTGCGCCGCCAGCGCTGATCGGCTTCGACGACCTGGATCTCGGCGAGGTGCTGGGGGTGAGCGTCATCGCGCACGATACGGAGAAGATGGGACAGCGGGCGGCGCAGCTGTTGTTGGATCGGATCAACGGTGACGGCGGTCCCGCCCAGCGCGCGGTGATCCCGACCCGGCTGCTGGCCCGCGGCTCGGGCGAGAGCCCGCCACGCGATCACCTGGGCTGATCAGACACGGCTACCGGGTCGCGGGGCCCGGATATCCGCCGGACATTGACAAACTTCTCTTCGAGGACTAGACATCGAGTCGACGTCGTTCGATGACAACGATGTCAGGGAGCCGCCCCGCGCCTCCGAAGGAGGAACCCCACCATGCTCCGACCAGGCCCGTCCCGTCTGCTCAGCCTGCTGGCCACCACCGTCACCGGCATGTCCCTGCTCACCGCGGTCGCCTCGCCCGCCCAGGCCGCGCCCCTCAGCCTCACCGGCTACGTGAACCCGTTCATCGGCACCGACGACAGCAACGCCCCCAACCCCGTCGGCGGCGGTGCCGGCGGTAGCACCGTCCCCGGCCCGATACAGCCCTTCGGCATGGTCCAGCTCAGCCCGGACACGCCCACCGCGTCACCCTCGGGTTACCGGTTCAGCGACAACCAGATCGAGGAGTTCAGCCTCACCCACTTCAACGGCGCGGGCTGCGCCAACAACGAGGACCTCGGCATCCTGCCGATCACCGGTGCCGTCGGCGCCTCGCCGGGCACCTCCTGGACGTCCTACCGGGCCACCCAGGACAAGAGTCAGGAACAGGCCCGTCCCGGCTTCTACCAGGCCGTCCTCAGCAACTACGGCAACACCAAGGTCGAGGCGACGGCCACCACGCGTACGGCGGCGCTGCGCCTGACCTACCCGTCGACCAACACGGCACGCGTGCTGATCAACACCAGCCGCAGCGCGACCGGCAACCGGAGCGGTGCGATAGCGATCAGCGGTTCCACCGTGACCGGCAGCGTCACCGGCGGCGGCTTCTGCGGCAACAGCAGGACCTACCAGATCTTCTACCGGATGGAGTTCGACCGCGCGCCCACCGGTGTCGGCACCTGGCTCGGCGGCACCGTCAGCGCCGGCTCGTCCTCCACCAGCGGCACCAACTCCGGCGGCTATCTGACCTTCGACACGTCCAGCAACCCTGTCGTGCAGGTCAAGGTCGGCATCTCGTTCGTCAGCCAGGCGGGCGCCCAGGCCAACCTCGCCGGCGAGCAGTCGGGCTTCGCGTTCAACACCGTACGCGCCAACGCGGACGCGCAGTGGAACGCGATTCTGAACCGGGTGCAGGCGACCGGTGGGTCCGCCGCCGATCTGCAGAAGTTCTACACCGCGCTCTACCGCGTCTTCATCAACCCCAACGTGTCGAACGACGTCAACGGGCAGTACCGCGGCTTCGACAACGCCATCCACACGGCAAGCCATCCCGTGTACCAGAACTACTCCGGGTGGGACATCTACCGATCGTGGTCGGCGCTGATCGCGTTCATCGCACCGGTGGAGGCCGCCGACATCGCCAAGTCGATGGTGCTCGACGGCCAGCAGGGTGGCCTGCTGCCCAAGTGGTCGCACAACACCAACGAGGCGTTCGTGATGACGGGCGATCCGGGCCCGATCGTCGTCGACAGCCTCTACCAGTTCGGCGCCCGCGACTTCGACACCGCGGCGGCCCTCACCCTGATGGAGAAGAGCTCCAACGGCGGGACCACCCAGGGCAGTCCCATCCGTGGTCGGCAGAGCGGCTTCGTGCAGCGGCAGTACATCGACGGCGACCCGTCGGACTCGCTGGAGTATTCGGCGAGCGACTTCGCCGTCGCCCAGTTCGCCAAGGCCCTCGGCGACACCGCGAAGTACAACACCCACATGACGCGTGCCCAGTGGTGGCGCAACGTCTTCAACACCGAGTCGAGCTACGTCCACCGGCGCAACGCCGACGGCACCTGGCCGTGGCCCCTGGATCCAGCCAGCCAGTCCGGCTACGTCGAGGGCAACGCGGCGCAGTACACCTGGATGGTCCCGTACAACTTCGCCGGCCTGATCAACCTGATGGGCGGCCGGCAGACCGCCATCCAGCGGTTGGACCACCACTTCACCCAGACCAACGGCGGTCAGTCGCAGCCGTACTTCTACATCGGCAACGAGCCGGAGCACGGCGTGCCGTGGGCGTACCACTTCGCGGCAGCGCCGGCCGGCACCAGCGCGGCGGTTCGACGAGTGATCAACGAGTCGTTCACCACCGGCGCCGGCGGCCTGCCCGGCAATGACGACCTGGGTGCCACCTCGGCGTGGTTCGTCTGGTCGGCGATGGGCATGTACCCGCCCACCCCGGGTGCGGACACGCTCGCGCTGCACGGTCCGCTCTTCCCGTCGGTCCTCGTCGACCGGCCGAGCGGCGACATCCAGATCACCGGCACCAACGCCGGGCAGGGCGCTCAGTACGTACAGAGCCTGTCGGTCAACGGCACGTCGACGCAGCGTCCCTGGCTGCGGTACGCCGACATCGCTGGTGGGGCCACCCTGTCGTACGGCATGGGCGGTTCACCGTCGTCGTGGGGCACCAGCCCGGCCAACGTGCCGCCGTCGTTCACCGACGGGTTCACGCCGCCGGCCGCCGCACCGGAGTTGGGCGCCAACCTGGCCGCCGGCAAACCGGCCACCGGCTCTACGCCGTGCGGCGCGACGGAGGGCCCGGAGAAGGCGTTCGACAGCAAGCTCGGCACTGCCACCAAGTGGTGCTCCCTCGCGGCCGGCACCAAGGTCCTCCAGGTGGATCTGGGGTCCAACCAGACCGTCGGATCGTTCGTGGTGAAACACGCCGGCCTCGGTGGCGAGAACACCGGCTGGAACACCGGCGCGTTCACCATCCAGACCAGCACCGACGGCACCACGTGGACGACGCGGACGACGGTGTCCGGCAACCGCTCCAGCCGTACGTACCATCCGATCTCGGCGGCCACGGCCCGCTACGTCCGGCTGAACGTCACCACGCCGGCCAACGACGGGAACGGCGCGGCCCGGATCGACGAGTTCGAGGTGTACGGGGGTAGCGGCCCGACCAACCTCGCGCTCAATCGGCCGGCCACCGCCGACTCCCAGTGCGCGAGCACCGAAGGGCCCGAGAAGGCCGTCAACGGCAGCACGTCCGGCGGCGTCTCCGACAAGTGGTGCTCGACGGGCGGCACCAAGTTCCTCCGTATCGACCTGGGCACCAGCCGCGCCATCCAGTCCGTCACGGTGCAGCACGCCGGGGCCGGCGGCGAGAACAGCGCCTGGAACACCCGGGACTTCGACCTGCAGGTCTCGCCGGACGGCACCACCTGGACGACGGCGGTGCAGGCACGGGCCAACACGGCCAACGTCAGCACCCACCCGATGGCGGTCAGCGGCAGGTACGTACGACTGAATGTCCTCACCCCGACGCAGACCACCGATCAGGCGGCGCGCATCTTCGAGGTCGAGGTCTACGGCACCTGACGGGTTCGGGCGGTCGTCCGGTTTCGGACGGCCGCCCCGAACTCGCTCCCCCGCCTCAAAAGATTGACACTCACCAATGTCACGGTCAGACTCGGGAACGGGAGAGCGCTCTCCTTGTCCATTCCGGTACCTCCTCCGCCACCGCCGGTCCGCGGTCGACGCGCGGCCGGAAGCTGGAAGGAATCCCCATGAATCGTCTACCGAAGATGCTCGGCATCGCCACCACGGTGCTCGCCACGCTCAGCCTCACACCGACCCTCGGCTTCGCCGACGCGGGCGCCGCACCGGCCGCGCCGTCCGCCGCGCCGCACCTGGACATGGATCCCGAGATGGTCGCCGCCATGCGGCGGGATCTGCACCTCACCGACGCCCAGATCGCCGAGCGGGTGCGGGTCGAGGCCGCCGCGCCCGCCGTCGAGCGGCGGCTACGCGAGCGGCTCGGCCCGTCCTTCGCCGGCGCCTGGATCCCGGAGGGCGGCGTCCGCCTGACCGTCGCGGTCACCGACACCTCCGCCCTCACGGTGGTACGCGCGCAGGGCGCCGACGGCACGGTGGTCTCCCGCAGCGAGAAACAACTCAACGCCACGCTGACGACGCTCGACCGGCACGGCGTCAAGGCCGGCAGAACCGTCCACGGCTGGTACGTCGACGTCCCGGCCAACCGTGTCGTCGTGCGGGCCCAGCCCGGCGGCGAGCAGGCCGCCAGGTCATTCGCCCGGGACAGCGGCGTCGCCCCCGGCGACATCGCGGTCGTCGAAAGCCCTGACGCACCCCGGCCCCTGTACGACATCCGCGGTGGCGACCAGTACGTCATCAACGGCAACACGCTCTGCTCCGTTGGCTTCGCGGTCGTCGGCGGCTTCGTCAGCGCCGGACACTGCGGCGGCGTCGGCAGCCCTACCCTCGGCTACAACAACGTGGCACAGGGCAGCTTCGCCGGCTCGTCGTTCCCCGGCAACGACTACTCGTGGATCCGCACCAACGGCTCCTGGACTCCACAACCGTGGGTCAACAACTACGCCGGTGGCAACGTGACCGTCGCGGGTTCACAGGATGCCGCGATCGGCAGTTCGGTGTGCCGGTCAGGCCGTACGACCGGCTGGCGCTGCGGCACGATTCTCGGCCGCAACGAGACGATCAACTACGCCCAGGGCGCCGTCTCCGGCCTCAGCCGCAGCAACGCCTGCGCCGAGCCCGGGGACTCCGGTGGCTCGTGGATCTCGGGGAACCAGGCGCAGGGCGTGACCTCGGGCGGGTCCGGCAACTGCAGTTCCGGTGCCACGATGTGGTTCCAGCCGGTCAACGAGATCCTCAGCACCTACGGACTCAGCCTGGTCACCACCGGCGGTGGCGGGAGCACCCGCCTGATCAGTAACTGGAACAACAAGTGCATCGACGTGCCGTCATCCAACTTCAGCGACGGCGTACCCCTGCAGACCTGGGGCTGCAACGGGACCGGCGCGCAGGCGTGGACGTTCAGCGGCGGTGCGTTGCGCTCACAGAACAACAAGTGCATGGACGTCGCCGGTGGCTCCACCGCCAGCGGCACGCCAATCCAGCTCTGGACCTGCAACGGCACGGGCGCCCAGCAGTTCGTCCTGTCGGCCGCTGGCGACCTGGTGAACCCGCAGGCCAACAAGTGCGTCGACATCGACGGCTGGAACGGCAACGACGGCGCACGGCTGATCATCTGGGACTGCGCCGGCACCGCCAACCAGAAGTGGCGGCAGGGCTGACCCCGCCCTCATGCCAATCTTGGGCAGTTTCCGTCAGCGCCTACCTAACGGGAACTGTCCAAGATCGGCGGCCGTACGTGGTGTCAGAGCGGCTGCCTATGCTGCCGACTCGTGAGCATGAACGGGAATTGGCTGCGGGTGACAGCGGCGGACCTTGCGCGGGCGAAGGACGATCTCGACTGGGCCCACGAGATGGCCCAGACCGCCGTCGACGACGAGGGCGATCGCTGGCACTGCACCGGCAAGACATGGCATGGCCTGGACTTCCTGCTGGAACGGTACGGCTTCGCCGTGCCGATCGTGTGGGGAGCCGAGGCCTTCGTGGAGAGCCATTACGACGACGATGACGATGACGACGACGAGTCTCTCGATACGGCCGACTGGGGATACGGGCCGCCCCGCTACCTCACGCCGGAGCAAGTGACCGCCGCTGCTGCCAGCCTGGCTGACCTTACGGAGGAGGACCTCCTCCGCGGCGTTGACCCGGGGGAGCTCACGCGTGCCGAGGTCTATCCCGACGTGTGGGACCGAGCCGACCAGTTGACGTGGGCGGTCCATCACCTGCTCGACGCCAAGCAGTTCTTCGCCAGCGCCGCCACGAGCGGTGACGCGGTGATCTGCTGGCTCGACTGAACGTGTTGCCGACTGAGGTCAGCCCGCCGCCAGCCCGTATTCACGGTCGGTGAACAGGTCCACGTCCCGGGGCCCGAGCTTCGCGACGCGGCGAGCGTGCAGGGCGAGTTGCCCCCGTGCTTCGCCGAGGCGGCGGCTGGCGACCACCATCTCGTCAGGGGCTTCGAACGGTTCGGTGCCGCTGGCCCCTACGGCAGCCTCCAGCACGCCGTTGAAGGCGGTCATGAGCCCGTTGGCCAGGGCGATGCCGTCCTGGTCACCGCTGATCCAGATCTCCGACCAGGCGGCCTCCACCGTGACCATGTCCTTGGCCAGCCAGTCGTGCAGCACCATCGGACCCAGCGGTCGGTGCCCTCCCAGCAACTCGTTGCCGACCTCCCCCAGGCCCGAGCGCCAGTACTTGGTCTGCCGCAGCGCCTCGGCCTTGTGCGCGAGGCGCAGGGCGCCGGACAGGATCAGGATGTACGCCCGCTGGAGGTCGGCCCGCTCGCGGTGTCGCCGCCTCAACCGGTCCTGCACCAGGACCACGAACAGCGATGCGAAGGCGGTGATCGCGGAGCCGAGCAGAGCGGCGAGGGTTGAATTCACGCCGACATGATGCCTGTCGACGGTTTGGCCCCGATTCGGGGGCCCGGTGGGTGGCCACGCCAGCGGTCAACCGCAGATGGCCTTGTTCAGCAAGGCGTTCACCGCGTCGTCGACGTCGCCGCGGAATGCGGGTGTGAGCGCGACGCTGACCTGCCGGTGTCGATCCGACGTGGAGAATGACCAGACCTGGTACGTGAGGGCATCACCGTCGTTGCCGTACACCCGGATCCCGCACGAGGTGTCCCGCCAGGCCAGCCCGAGCCCGTACCGCCGGCCCTCGACGCCCGGTGTCCTCATCTCGTCGAGCAGGTGGCCTGGCAGCAGGCGCCCACCGAGCAGTGCGGCGAAGAATCGGTTGAGATCCCTCGTCGTGGAGATCATCTCGCCGCTCGCCCCCATCACCGACGGATTGATCTCCGTGTAGTCGACGAGCTGCGTCTCGCTCCCCCGCAGGATCGGCACATAGCCGTGCGGGTGCGGCCCGGGGATCCACGGCGACGTCCCCGGCATCACCGTGCCGCGCAACCGCAGCGGTCGAATGAGCCGACGCTCGACCTCCTCGCCGTACGACCGGCCGGTCACCTCCTCGACGATCTGGCCGAGCAGGAGGTAGTTGGTGTTCGAGTACGCGTAGGCCGAGCCCGGCGGTTCGAAGGTCGGGGGGTTGGCCACCGCACGCTGAATCAGCTCGGTCGCGGTCCAGGTACGCCAGCGGATGCCCAGGAAGTCCGGCGCCGGTGGCATCGGCAGTGTGCGCAGATAGTCGTACGACCCGCTGGTGTGGTTGAGCAGCTGGCGCACGGTCGTGTGGTGACCGGCCGGGAGAACGCCGGGCAGCCACGTCTCCACCGTGTCGTCGAGCCGCAGCCGGCCTTCGCCGACGAGCTGCAGGACGACGGCGGCGAGGAAGGTCTTCGTGATGCTGCCGACCCGGAACCGGCCGTGGACCGGAACCGGGCGGGTCGTGTCCAGTTCGGCGACACCGCTGGTGCCCCGCCAGACACCGTGCTCGTCACGCACCTCGGCCAGCGCGCCCACCGAACCGGCGGCCACGACGTCGTCCAGCCGCCTCTGCAGCCCGGCGCGATCCGCCTCCCTCGGCGCGGCCACCGCGGCAGCCGGCGCCGCAACAACCGCCAACGCTGTCGTCGCAGTCACCAGCGATCGAAGTACTCGTCTCATCCCGACCTCCCGGTCCGCAGCTCGTCAACGCCAACCTGACAGAACGCGGGCGGTGGGCACATCCGGGAAACGCCCCCGGGGTCTCCCCCGACGGGTGCGAGGCCCGATGGGTCAACGGTGGTCGTAGACGGTCACGGCGATGTCCCGCGCGCAGAGGGTCCGCAGGACGATCGGCTCCATCCGGCCCCAGGTGCCACCGGCGAGGCCACAACCGATGCGCGGCATGTGCACGGACGCCCCCAACGCCTGCGCATGATCGGCGAGCGAGGTCAGACAACGTTCGACGGCGTCGTAGCGGATCGGCGGGCCGGCGCTGCCCGTTTTCATTCCCCGCTGGCCGACCATGTTCGCGACCCACATGCCCTCGGTGACCCGGACCAGCCGGGTAGCACCAAGCGCGAAGTCGTTGCCCGCGCGCCCACGATGCCACTGCCGGTAGTCACGTTCGGGCTCCGGCCAGCGGCGGGAGATCGCCACCACGAAGCCCTTGCCCCAGCCGCCAAGGTCGTTGCAGATGTGTGCGATCACCTTTCGGCCCTTGGCCTGAGGGTTGGTCGCATCACCCTGCAGGATCGTCAACGGGGTCATGACGCCAGCCTGCCATCCCCGTAGGACGGTCTGCGATCGGTTTGATTCGCCCAACTCGCCGGGCCGGCCGGGGGCGTCGCCGTCGGTCGACGGCGACAGCCCCGGGTCGTCCGGCTCACCGTCAGCGCCGGTCGGCAGCCCTGGTCGGCGTGGCGTCGACGGACACCTGGTCGAAGGCGGGGGCGCCGTCGATCGCGTCGGCAGCGACGGCCGTGGACGTGGCGGCGTCCGGCAGGTCGAGGCTGGTTCGCAGGGTGACCGGCCGGAGCAGGAGCGCGGCGACGACGCCGACGACCGCGATGGCAGCGGAGATGAGGAAGATGTGCCCGGTGGCGTCGCCGTACGCGGCCCGGACGATGTGCTGGATGCCCTCGGGCAGGGCGGTGATGTTCAGGTTGCTGCTGCCACTTGAGCTGCCGGAAGCGGGGATCCCGGCGGCGGTGAGATCGTGGGTGATCTGGTCGCTGACCCGGCGGGCGAGGACGGCGCCGAGCACCGAGACGCCGATGGTGCCGCCGAGCGACCGGAAGAACGCGACGCTGGAGCTCGCCGCGCCGATGTCCTTGAGCGCGACCGTGTTCTGCACCGCGAGGACGAGGTTCTGCATGGTCAGGCCGACGCCGGTGCCGACGATGAACATGGCCGCGCCGACCAGGACCAGCGACGTCTCGTGGTCGATGGTGCCGAGCAGCGCGAACCCGACGACGAGCGTGATCGACCCGACGACGATGTACGGCTTGATCTTCCCGCTCTTGGTGATGAGCCGGCCGGCGACGATCGACGTTCCGAGGACGCCGGCCATCATCGGGATGGTGAGCAGGCCGGCCTCGGTCGGGCTGTAGCCGCGGCCGATCTGGAAGTACTGGCCGAGGAAGACGGCACCGCCGAACATGGCCATGCCGACCGCGAGGCTGCCGAGGATGGCCAGCGCGGTGGTGTGCTCGCGCACGATGCCGAGCGGGACGACCGGCTCGACTGCTCGTGACTCGACCCAGACCGCCAGGGCGAGCAGGGCGATCGAACCACCCACCATGGCCGCGGTCTGCCAGGAGACCCAGGCGAACGAGCCGTCGACGAACGAGATCCAGACCAGCAGCAGGCTGACACCGGCCGCGATCAGGCTGGCGCCCAGGTAGTCGATCTTGACGTTCTCCCGCCGGACGGTCGGCAGGTGCAGGGTCGCCTGGAGCAGCAGCAGCGCGATGACGGCGACCGGCACGCCGACGAAGAAGCACCAGCGCCAACCCAGCCAGGACGTGTCGACGATCAGACCGCCGAGCAGCGGGCCGCCGACCGTGGCGACCGCCATGACGCCACCGAGGTAACCGTTGTAACGGCCACGCTCACGTGGCGGGATCATGGCCGCGATCGCCACCTGGACGAGGGCCTGCAGGCCGCCGACACCGATGCCCTGGAACGCGCGGGCGGCGATGAGCTGACCGCCGCTCTGGGAGAAGCCGGCAATGACGGAGCCCAGCAGGAAGATCACGATGGCGATCTGGATGAGGAGCTTCTTGTTGAACAGATCCGCGAGCTTGCCCCAGATCGGGGTGGTCGCGGTCGCGGTGAGCAGGGTCGCGGTGACCACCCAGGTGTACTGGTTCTGTGAGCCGTTGAGCGATCCGATGATCTTCGGTAGCGCGGTCGAGACGACCGTGCTGCTCAGCATCGCGACGAACAGCACCAGTAGCAGGCCGCTGAGCGCCTCGAGCGTCTGCCGGTGGGTCATCGGCTCTGCGCTGGTCGTGGGGGTGGGTGCGCTCATCGCGCGGCCTCCAGGTTGTCGTGGTTTCCGAGTGCGACTTCGATGTCGCGGGCGAACCGGTCGAGCGCGCCGCTGAACGCCCTCACCTCGTCGCGCGTCCAGTCGGCGAGCGCCCGCTCGAGCACCTCGCCGTACCACCCACGGATGTCCGCCAGTGCGGCTTGACCGGCCGGGGTGACCGCCAGGAAACTCGCCCGCCGGTCGGTCGGGTCGGGCCGCCGCTCCACCAGGTCGTGCGCGACGAGCGCCGCGACGGAGCGGCTGACGGTGGACGGGTCGAGCCGGGTGCGGTGCACCAGCTCGCGGGCGTGACAACCGCTGGAGAGCTGGTCGATCTGGAGGAGCATGCCGACCAGGCCCGGCGGAACGGACTGCCGCTCGTCGGCCCGACGCTGCCTCAGCAGCCGGACGCTCCGGACCAGGTCGTACAGCCGAAGGCCGAGCTCACGAACGACCCCGTCCACGTCTGCTCCCCGACTCGAGTTAGTTGCCTCACGCAATCATCTACCGATCTTGCACATTAGGCAAGTTTGCGCATTGAGAAGGGCATTACGCCGACGTACCCTGGGGCCGATGGACGAGACCACCGGGCTGCGGGAGCGCAAGAAGGCGGCCACCCGCCTGGCCCTGCACGAGGCGGCTCTGCGCCTCGCCGCCGACCATGGGCCAGACAGCGTGACCGTCGAGGCCATCGCCGACGCCGCGAACGTCTCCCGGCGGACGTTCTCCAACTACTTCTCGAACAAGGAAGAGGCGCTCTTCCACGGCGACACCATGCGCCTGCGCCGGCTGTTGCAGCTGATCCGCGAGCGGCCCACCGACGAGCCGCCCTGGACGGTGCTGAGCCGGGCGGCCGAACGCTTCACCGAGGAGGCGTTCGGCGACGGCGACCCCTCCTGGCTGATCCAGCGGCGGCAGTTACGTGGGCACCCCGGCCTGGTCGCACACCAGGTCGCCGCGTACACCGCGGTCGAGCGCGAGTTGGCCGGCGAGTTGACCCACCGGCTCACCGGCGCCGACGTGGCGCTGCGCTCCCGCGCCCTGGCCGCCACCTTCCTGGCCATCCTCCGGGTCGCTGTCCAGCACTGGATCGAGCACCCGAGCGAGCAGCTGCTGGGCACGCTCCGGACCGCGCTCGCGGAAGCCGCAGCCGTCGCCTAACTACCCGCCGTCCGCCTTTCGGGTGCCGTCCTGCCCGCCCTGCGCAGGCCGAGTAGGGCGACCAGGGCGAGGAGGATGACGACGACGGAGTACTCGTCGGCCGTCCGCGGCAGACCACCGCCATAGACCACGAGGAAGCCAGCGATGACGGTGGGCACGCCGAAGCCCACATAGCTGACGACGTAGAGCAGCGAGAGCACGCTGGCGCGTTCGTGCGCCTCGACCAGCGGCAGGATGGTCTTGAGGCTGCCCTGGAATCCGGCGCCAAAGCCGACGCCCCCGAGCGCGAGGCCGACGAAGAAGCCAGCGACGGAGTCGGACATGATCGACACCAGCGTGACGATCATCCCCAGGATGAGACCGGTGATTCCGACGAGGATGACGGTCCGTGCGGTGGCGTTGCGCAGCAGCAGCACGGCGAGGGACCCGACGATGCCGAAGACGAAGAGGAGCAGACCTCCGACGACGATCGAGGTGTCCATGAGGGTGTGCACGAGGGCCGGGCCGAGCGCCCCGAAGAAGCCGGCCAGCGCCCAGACGGCGAAGACCACCGGCAGGACGACCAGCGTGGGCCCCCGCACAGCGCGGGGCAGCTTGATCTCCGGCCGCAGACTCCGCACCGCACCACTCATCGGCGTGACCGTCTCCGGCATCAGCGCGACCCCGACGCCCTGGATGAACAGGACGACGAACAGGACGACGTAGACCAGTCGCGTCGGTGCGGGCAGGAACTGGACGAGCAGCGCCGAGAGCAGGGCACCGCTGCCCGTACCGATGCCGGGGGAGATCGAGTTCGCGAGCGTGCCCCGCGGGCGGTTGATGTCGAGCATGGCGGCACCGAGGGTGCCGACAGCGGCGCCGGCCGCGAGCCCCTGCACGACGCGGGCGGCGAGCAGCGTGGGTACGCCGTTGGCCACGATGAAGATGACCAGCGCGATCATCTGGACCGCGACCGAGACGAGCAGGACCGGCCGTCGCCCGACGTAATCGGACAGCTTGCCGAGCGTGAGCAGGGACGCCAGCACCGCGAGCGCGTAGATGGCGAACACCACCGTTGTGGTGATCGGCGAGAAGTGCCAGCGTTCCTGGTAGATCCCGTAGAGGGGGGTCGGGGCCGCCGACGCCGCCAAGAAGGACACGAGGATCGAGGCCAGCAGGAGCAGGGTGACACTGGGCGATAGGCGCTTCGATCCGGCGCTGGTCATCAAACGTGCTCCTCGGGTGAGCCTCAAGCGGCGGCCCGGCGCGGTCGGCGTGGACACCCGCCGGCTAACGGGCCGCAGCGGCATACCCACTGCGCCGCTGGACACGCGGCCCGATTCGGTGCGCCGGGCACACCCGTCCGCCAGCGGTCGTCACCGGCGCGAGGACCCCCTCAGCTCGGTGCCGCCCGCAGGTCGGCCACCTCGTCGGCGCGGGTGCCATCGCCCAAGCCGGTGTATATGTCGATCGCCTCCGTCCAGGCGCGGTGGGCGGCGGGAGGATCGACCTCCTGGTAGGCCCGTCCGATGATCGTCAGGGCGGCGGCGAGGTACGAGGGCCAGCCACGGGTCCGCCACAGCCGCACCGACTCCTCCAGGTGCTCGACCGCCTCGGCCGGCCGCCCCTCGTCCAACTCGACCTCGCCGAGCACCTCGAGGGCACCCGCGATGTGATGGGTCATGCCGTATTCCCGAGCCAGCAGGAGGGACGTCGCTGCCGCAGCCCGGGCCGCCCCCGAGTCACCGCTGCGTAGGTGGACGCGGGCCAGCACCAGCATCGTCAGGACCTCGGGGTAGTGGTCGCGGTAGCGCCCCGAGATCACCAGCGATTCGGCCAGGCTTCGCCGGCTGGAATCGAGGTCGCCGGCCTCCCGGTGAGCGATGCCGAGGAACTGCAGCACAGTGGACTCGTATCGTGGGTTACCCAGAAAGCGGGCCAAGTCCAGAGCGGCGGTGAGGTGGGTGAGCGTCAGGTCCAGCCGAGCCTGCTCGCTGTGGGCGAGCGCGAGCGCGACGTGGGCTCGGGCCTGCCCGCCGACGTGGTGGGTCTCCTCGGCGAGGCGCAGCGAGCGTTCAGCCATCGCCATCGCCTCCTCGACCGCGCCCTGCGCGGAGAGACCCCACGAGCAAATGACGGCGGCGTCCGCCATGCCACGCCGCTCCCCCAGGTCGGTGAACATCTCCAGCAGCCGGGCGCCGTCGACCCGAAGCGCCGCCATCGCCTCGCCAGCCTGTGGGCCGCCGCTCCAGGTCCGCACGTCGACGAGGCCGCGCAGCATGACAGCCTCGCCGAGCAGGTTGCCGTTGCGCCGGCAGCTCTCCAGCACCAACTCGTTGGTGGCGGCCCATTCGATGTACATCCCGCGGATGTCGAAATACTTCTCAAGGCAGCCTGCCAACCCGAATGCGAGCTCAACCAGGCCGAGATCGCAGGCCTGCCGGATCGAGGCCCGCAGCGCCGACCGCTCGGCGTCGAACCAGTCCAGCGCCTCGAACCGAGGCATCGAGCCGTCGGTCACGAATCCGATCGGGGTGCGGGGCGCCGACCCGTGGATCGGGGCGTAGCAGGGGCCGGGAACGTCGGTCGCCATCCGCTCGGCGAGCGCCAGCCATGCCCCGAGGCCGTACGCCAGCACCGCCGCGCAGCCGTCCGCGCCGTCCTCCGCCTCGGCGCGCTCCCGCGCGTACAGCCGCACGAGGTCGTGGAAGCGGTAGCGGATCTGGCCGATCCCGTCGGGCGCGGTCATGGCCAACAACTGGGCATCGACCAGCGCGTCGACGTACTCGGTGGCGTCGTCGAGGGAGGTGCCCAGGAGGCAGGCCGCCAGCCAGTGTGGAAAGTCCTGCGTGGTGAACAGCCCGAGCGTCCGGAACAGCCGTCGGGCAGTGTCGGGGAGGCCCCGGTAACTCAACTCCAGAGACGCGCGGACCTCCAGGTCGCCAGTGGCCAGCCGGTCGAGCCGGCGCCGCTCGTCGGCGAGCAGCCCCGCGAAGTGCGCCAGGCGCCATCCTGGCCGCGCGGTGAGGCGAGCACCAGCGATCCGCACGGCCAGCGGCAGGCCGCCACACAGCCGCACGATCTCGGCCGCGTCGGAGTGCTCCACCTCGACCCGCTTGCTGCCGCTGATCCGACCCAGCAGACGCAAGGCGTTGCCCGGCTCGAACACGTCCAGGTCGATGCGGTGCGCGCCCTCGATCCCGGTCAGGCGGGCCCGGCCGGTAACCAGCACCGCGCAGGTGGCCGCGCCGGGCAGCAGCGGCCGGACCTGCTCCTCGGAGGCCGCATTGTCCAGCACCACCAGCACCCGCCGGTCCGCCAGACGACTCCGGTACAGGGCGGCCCGCTCCACCACGTCGTCGGGCACCGCGCGGTTGTCGACACCCAACGCCCGCAGGAACCGAGCCAGAACCTCGCCGGGCTCCAGCGGGCGTGGCTCGGAACCGCGCAGGTTGACGTGGAGTTGCCCGTCGCCGTAGGCGCCGGCGACCGAGTGCGCCACGTGGACGGCGAGCGCGGTCTTGCCGACCCCGCCCATGCCGGCGATCGCCACGACAACCAGGGCTGTCGAACCACCCGTGAGCAGCCGCCGCACCTCGTCGACCGGTTCCTCGCGTCCGGTGAAGTCGGCGATGTCCGGCGGCAGCAGCGAAGGCACCACCCACGGGTCGCGCCCGGAACGAACCGGAACGGGCGGCGCAACACTGTCCGGTGCCATGTCCTGCTCGGGCACCTCGTCGCGCAGGACCCGAATGTGCACGGCCTGCAGCTCCTGCGCCGGCTCCACCCCGAGTTCCTCGATGAGCCGGTCGCGGACCTCGGCGAACAGGCGCAGCGCTGTGGCCCGCTCGCCACCTCCGGCGAGGGTGAGTATGAGCCGGGCGTGGATTCCTTCGTGATAGGGGGCATCCTGGGCAAGATGGCGCAGCGGTGCGACAGCCCGGTCGTATCGGCGTAGCTCGAGGGCGATGTCAGCCAGCAGCAAAGCCGCTCCCAGGCGATGCTGGCCGGCCTCGACGGCGACCGGATGGTCGCGCAGGCGAGGGTTGGCATCGGCCAGCACCGGGCCTCGCCACCAGAGCAGTGCCTGCTCGAGCAGGTCCAAAGCCTCGTCGGGTCGACGATGTCGCAGGGACCTGGCTCGGGTGAGCATGGCGGCGAATCGTGCAAGATCGACGTGCTCGTCGCTCAGACGCAGCAGGTAGCCGGCGTGGTCAAGCTGGATCAATCCACTTGTCGAGCGCTGCGCGCGGGTCGGCTCCAGCATCGCGCGGAGCTGGCCGATCGCCATGTGGATCTGAGTGGCCGCCGTCTTGGGCGGCGTAGCGCCCCAGAGCATCTCGACGATCTCGTCCCGACCCACTGACCGGTTGAGCCGCAACGCCAGCAGTCCGAGAAGCCCACGCTGGGCCGATGTGGCGAAGGTGACCGCCCTGGCACCGCGGCTCACCACGAGCGGCCCGAGCACGTCGACCCGGAGGTGGTCGCCGCCAGGCTGGCTCTCGACCCGCGCTGCCGACAGCAACTCGTCCCGGTCGGCCGCCGACAGGTTGAGCGCCGCCACCAGCCGCTCCAATGAGTCGGCGTGCGGTTGCCGCACCCGATCCTTCTCAATGTCGCGGAGTGCCCGGACACTGACGCCGCTGCGCTCCGAGAGGGCGTCCTGGGTGAGCCCAACCCGTCGGCGGTGGTGCTCGATGAGCTCGCCAACTCGCGGCCGAAACGCGGAAGCATCCATACCGACATCACTCCCGCGTCGATGAGTCCCCAGCTTCCGCCGACCGGCAATAATTCGCCATCGTCGATTCTGCCGGTCCGCCGGATCCCGGTCCAGGTGCGGACCCGAACCCACTGGTGGGCGACACCGGCGCTCGAGCCGGGCCCACGCCGCCGGTCGCAAGATCGACATAGCCGTGGCTGAGCGGCAGGACCTAGTCACCCACGAAGACAACGGAGTACGTCGATGACATAGTCGCGAACTGCGAAAGCGCTTAGCAGCGGACGGGAGTCTCGGTTCAGTCCCAGCCACGCAAGCGAAACGTTGGAGGATGCCGTGACCACGATCCCGATCCGATTCCGCGGACCGGTCGCCGGACGCCTGCTGACCGCCCTGCTCACCGGGCTTCTCGCCGTCGCCGTCGGTGCGCCCGCTGCTTCGGCCGCACCACCGGCCAACGCCCAGGACAAGCTGCAGTCAGAGATCAGTGCCCACATCAAGGCGTACGGCGGCAAGCAGATCTCGGTGAACCAGATCGCCTGGGAGGACGGGGTCACCATGACCTTCCCCCTGCCCGGCGCGAAGGTCGCCCTCGCACCGGGTCAAGAGATGGTGCCGCTCGGCACCCCGAACTGCCGCCGGGGCTGGTCCTGCCTGTGGGAGCACAACAACTTCGAGGGTCGCTACGTCGACTACTACAACTGCGGCACCGTCTGGCTGCGGGACAAGGGTTTCGAGAACATGGCCAGCTCCTGGCACAACAACCAGACCGGCGGGGCGTACTCCATCGTCTACAACTACGTGGGCAGCAACCCCCAGCAGATCTGGTTCGAGCCAGCGGGCGCCAGCGCCGCCTACGTCGGTAACGGCAACAACGACATCGCGGACAGCGTGCACGTCTGCTGACCGACGTCCACCAACAAGAGACGGTACGGGGGCGGGCCCGGTGATCGCCACGAGCGGCGGTCACCGGGCCCGGTGCCGTCCGGCTCCATCGACTCAGAGGAAAATCCATGAGATCGAACCGCTTCCACAGACACGTCCGCAGACTGAGCACCGCTCTCGCCGCCCTGCTGACCGCGCTGGCGGGGTTGGTGGTCCTGCCTGCCACGGCCGCACACGCCGCGGCTCCCGCCCGGGTCGGCGACTACGACGGCGACGGCAAGACCGACGCCGCCTACTTCCATCCGGACGGCGGCATCTGGCGGGTCGGTTACACCGATGGCGCACAGGCCACTCTCCGTACCGGATGGGGGGAGGCGCGCGACGAACCAATTCCCGGCGACTACAACGGCGACGGTAGGGCCGACATCGCGGTTTTCCGTCCGTGGGACGGCAGTTGGTCGGTCACCTACACCGGTGGGGGTCCCGCGGTACTCAAGACCAACTGGGGAATCCAAGGGGACATCCCCGTACCGGGGGACTACGACGGCGACGGCAGCGACGACATGATGGTGTTCCGCGCGTCCGACGGAAGCTGGTCGGTGGCGTACAGCAGTGGTGGCACCACAGTCCTCAGGACCGGATGGGGCACGCTCGGTGACATACCGGTGTCGGGCGACTACAACGCCGACGGCCGCTCCGACCTGATGGTCTTCCGTCCCGCCGACGGAAGCTGGCGGGTCGCCTACACCGGCGGCGGCACCGCGGCACTCCGGACGTCCTGGGGTAACCGCGGCGACATCCCCGTCCCCGGTGACTACAACGGTGATCGCCGCAGCGACATGCTCATCTACCGGCCCGCGACCGGGCAGTGGCTGCTCGGCTCCAACGGCGGCGACAACGTGGTGCTGCGCTCCACGTGGGGCGGCTACGACGACATGCCGGTGCCGGGCGACTTCGACGGCGACGGTTCGTCGGACCTGACCATCTTCCGCCCGCGGGATGGAAGCTGGTCCGTCGCCTACACCAGTGGTGGCACCGACGTCATCCGGGTGGGCTTCGGTACGACCGGCAGCCTCTCCTTGCCCGCCTCCGCCATCCCCGGCGTTCCGAGCCGCACCGACGATCTCGCCAAACCCGTCTACTTCGTCCACGGCTACGTCCTCGGCTCCGGAACGGACTGCAACAACTCGTACTGGGCCAACGCCGTCGCCGACTTCCGCCTCGACGGAGACCCCGCCTTCGCCCAAACCACCAGGACGGTCGGCTTCTACCAGGGGGACAGGAACTGCGACGTCCGTATCGCCGAGGGCAGCCACGACACCGGCATCGAGGAGTTGGGCCGGCTGTTCAGCTGGGAGATCTACAACCGCTACTCACGATTCGGCGTAGCCGTCGACGTGGTGGCCCACTCGATGGGCGGCCTCATCGCCATGACAGCGATCTCCGGAACCCAGCGGAATCTCGTCGGCTGGGCACCCTACGTCTTCGTGGAGGACGTATCCACCCTCGCCACGCCGTTCGCCGGCATCTCGAGCGTGATGGCGATCGGTTGCGGCGCCTTCACCTACCAGTGCAGCCAGATGTCCGCCAACTCGGCCTTCTACCGCAACTGGTCGGCCAACAATCCACAGGCCGACGGTACGGGCACCGACTGGACCCTGATCGGGTCCTACGACGACATCGTCGTCTCCGAGGGCAGCGCGACGGCCATGGGGAATCCCGGGCACAAGATCCTCTACTACCAACGCCTGCCGAACGACGAGTCGGTCGGGCACGGGTCCATCACCGAGCTCACCACCGGAGCCTATTCACACCGGACCTGCGACCACTATCGAAGCTGCGACATGAACACCAGCACCACGTGGCCGAGCACCTCCTCCCTGAACGACCCCGTGTTCATGGCGCGCCTGGGCAGCTACCGATACAACCTCGGCTGACCCAGGGGTGGGCGGGCGCCGCCCGTCGGGGCAGCCCCCGCCCACCTCCGGTCACGGCGCGGTCCCCGGTGGCCGGAACTCGAACACCTGCCCCCGGGCAATCGGATCACACCGCTGCTGGACCAGCCGGGCACCGCCGGCCGTGGAGTTGCCGCGATGCCTGGGCAGTGCCCCCTGCTACGGTGCGCAGGTGAGCGACGCGGCCGCATATCTGGACAGCCACGACGAGGCGGTGGCGGCTGCGAGCCGCGTTGCGGGGAAGCTGCTGCCGGGGGTGATCGAGCGCGACCGGGCCGGCGCGTCGCTCGTCCCCCGGGAGGCTCTTGCCGCCCTCGACAACTCCGGCCTGCTCGGCATCAGCGTGCCGGCCGAGCACGGCGGGCCAGGCCTGGGCCCTCGCACGTTGGCCGAGGTGACCCGCATCCTGGCCGCCGCCGACCCGGCCATCGCCCAGGTGCCGCAGGGCCACTTCCTCGCCGTGGACATCCTCGCCGTCTGGGGCGATCCCGCAGTGCGCGAGCGCCTCTTCGCCGACGTCCTCGCTGGCCAGCGCATCGGCAACGCGCTCGCCGAACGCGGCGGCCGGCACGCCCAGGACCTCACCACCCGATTGACCACCGATGCAGCCGGGGGCTTCCGGCTCGACGGCCGCAAGTACTACTGCACCGGCGCGTTGACCGCCTCCTGGATCGCGGTCAGCGCGCTCGACGACGAGGGCCGCCTGCGCCTGGCATTCGTGGCCCGCCACACCCCCGGGCTCACCGTCGACACGGACTGGAACGTGATGGGGCAACGGGCCACGATCAGTGGCACGACCACGCTGGAGGCGGTGGCGGTCGACGCCGATCTGGTGCTGGACTACGCCTCCGCGTACGCGGTGCCCCAGCAGCTCGGCGCGCGAGCCCAACTGGTGCACGCGGCGATCGAGACCGGCATCGCCGGTGGCACGCTCCGTGACACCCGCGCCTACCTGCGGGAGCGCGCCCGCCCCAGCAGCGAGGCGGTGCGGTCGGGTGCCGACTCGGTGGCCGGCGACCCGCACGTACTGCACCGGTACGGCCGGCTCGCGACCAGGGTACGAGCGGCGGAGGCGCTGCTGGCCGACGCGGCTCGGACGCTGGAACGGGTCGGTCTCGTGCCGGCCGACGCCGAGGCCGCGACGACCGGATCG
The DNA here is from genome assembly GCF_036906815.1 of Micromonospora sp. CPCC 205539. NCBI lineage: Bacteria > Bacillati > Actinomycetota > Actinomycetes > Micromonosporales > Micromonosporaceae > Micromonospora > Micromonospora sp. CPCC 205539. Next base: position 272,105 of record NZ_JBAKHW010000001.1, read on the forward strand.
TTGGCCGTGGCCGCCGCGAAGGCGTTCGCCAGCGAGGTCGCCGTCGAGGCGGGCAGCGAGCTGTTCGCGCTCTGTGGCACCAGCGCGACCGACGAACGGTGGGACCTGCACCGGCACTGGCGTAACGCGCGCACCCACAGCGTCCACGACCCGGTCGACTGGAAGTACCACCACCTCGGCGCCTACGAGGTCGGCGACGTCCTGCCGCCGAACCACGGCCAGATCTAGCCCACGCCCGGCCCGCCCGAGTCAGGCGCAGGGTGACGGCGTCGCGGGGCGCCGGAGCGGGTGGGTGGTCTGGTGGCGGAGGGTGGCGCGGAGCCGGTCGGCGTCGGGATGGCCGAGCGCGCCGAGGATGTCCAACGCCCGCAGCCAGGCGAGCCGAGCAGCCTCCGGGTCACCGGCCGCCTGGTGACTCTCCCCGGCGTGCGTGAGGGTGTCGGCCTCGTAGTAGCGGTCACCGAGATCACGGAACAGCTCCACGGCCCGCTGGTAGCAGGCGGTGGCCTGCTGGTAGTCGCCGAGGTGATGGTGGGCGTAGCCGAGGCTGTCCCAGGTGTTGGCTTCGCCGAACCGGTCCCCCACCTCGCGCAGGAGTTGCAGCGCCCGCCGGCAGTGGTGCAGGGCCTCACCGTGGTCGCGCAGTTGGGCGTACTGCCAGCCGACGGAGTTCAGGGCGCGGGCCTGCAGGGCACGGTCGCCGACGGCTTCGAACAGGTCGAGTGCGCGCTGGGCGTGGGCCAGCCCCTCCCGGTGACGCCCTTGCCGCGAGCAGACCCAGGCGATGCTGCGGGCGGTGTGCGCCTGGCCGGTCACGTCACCCAGTTGGCCGTACAGGTGGGCCGCCTGCCGGAGTTGGGCGTGCGCCTCGGCGAACTGGCCCAGTTGGGCGCGGGCGCGGCCGAGGCCGCGGCGGACCGTCGCGGCGGCCCGATGGTCGGCCAGCAGGTCGGCGGAGGTCAGGGCGGTTTCGTGCGTCGTCACCCAGTCCTGCCAGTGTCCTTTACGGTCGAAGAAGTCGGCCAGGGTCCAGGCCAGCCTCCAGGCGTGCCCGTACAGCCCGTCGTCGGCGGCACGGGTGACGGTGTTGAGCAGCACCGGGTGCTCCGTGATGAACCAGGCCATCGCCTGCTCGGCGTCGACCGGCGCGACCGCTGCGACGCCGGGGCGGGCGGGCTCCAGGTCGATCGGGTCACGGAACGGTTGGAGCAGCCGGGCACCGGCGTACGCGACGTGCAGGTAGGAGTCGAGTAGCCGACGGACGGCGGCCTGACGCTCGCCGTCGCCGTCGAGCTCGTGGGTCAGCTCGGTCGCGTAGACGCGCAACAGGTCGTGGAACGCGTACCGGCCGGGCGAGTGCTCGATGAGCAGGTGGGTGCGGGCCAGCTCCGCCAGCAGCGTCCGGGCCTGACGCAGCGGAACACCGGCCAGGCTGGCCGCCGCTGGGGCCGCGATGTCCGGCCCGGGGTGCAACCCCAGCAGCCGGAACATCCGACCGGCCGTCGGGCTCAGCGCCTGGTAGGACCAGGAGAAGACGGCGCGTACGTCGGTGGCCGGGTCGCCGCCGTCGAAGGCGTCCAACGCGTCGGCCGCGTCGCGAAGTTCGCTGGCCAGCGCTGCCAGCGGGAAGCCGGGGCGGGTGGCGGCCCGCGAGGTGGCGATGGCCAGCGCCAGGGGCAACCGGGCGCAGCTGGCGATGATCTGGTCGACGGCCGTCGGCTCGCCGGCGACCCGGTCGCTGCCCAGCCGGCGGGCCAGCAGGTCGCGCGCCTCGGCCGCGGGCAGCAGGTCGAGGGCGAGCGGCTGGGCGCCCTCGCTGGCGACCAGCGACGTGAGCTGGTTACGGCTGGTCACCACGGCTAGGCAGCTGGCCGAGCCGGGTAGCAGCGGGCGGACCTGCTCCGCGTCGCGGGCGTTGTCGATCACGACGAGGACCCGTCGGCCGGTGAGCAGGCTGCGGTAGAGCCCGGCCTGGGCGGGCAGGCCGGCCGGAATCCGCTCCACCGGCACCCCGAGCGCGTCCAGGAATCCACGGATCGCGTCGGCCGGCTCCAGCACGGCCCCACCGGCGTCGAAGCCCCGCAGGTTGACGTAGAGCTGACCGTCCGGGAAGCGGTCGGCGACCTGGTGCGCCCAGTGCACCGCCAACGCGGTCTTGCCCACTCCCGGCGTGCCGGAGACGGCCGCGATGACCATCGCCGCCGCATCGGGCTCACCCGGCCGGTCGAGTCGTGCGTCGAGCCAGCGCAGTTCGTCGCGCCGGCCGGCGAAGGCGCGTACCGCCGGGGGTAGTTGGGCCGGGGCGGACGCCCGGGCCGCGACCGCGACCACCTCACCGGCCGGCGCGGACCAGGCGAGCGCCGGGTCCTGCGACAGGATGGCGCGCTCCCGGTCGCGCAGAGCCGGGCTGGGCTCGATGCCCAGGTCGTCGCGGAGCGTGCGGCGCAGCCGCCGGTACGTCGCGAGCGCATCGGACTGCCGGCCGGCCCGATAGAGCGCCACCATGAGCTGTTCGTGGATGTGCTCGTCGAGTGGGTGTTCCTGCGTCAACAGCTCGAGCTCCGGCACGAGCTGCGCGTGCTCGCCGAGCGCCAGTCGGGTGTCGGCCAACGCCCGGACCGCGACCAGCCGCAGGTGCTCCAGGCGTTCGGCCTGCTCGGACAGCCAGTCGAGCCCGGTGACGTCGACCAGTGATCGGCCCCGCCACAGCTCAAGGGCATCGGACAGCAGCGCGCGGGCGTGCTCGTGGTCGGTCGAGCGGGTGCCCTCGTGGATGAGCCGCTCGGCCACCTCGACGTCGGTGGCCTCACCCGGCAGCTCGAGCACGTAGCCCGGAGGCCGGCCCACGATCGCACTCCGGGTGCCAATGGTGCGGCGCAGGTACGACACGTGGCTCTGCAGGCTGTTGGGCGCGGTCGCCGGAGCCCGGTCCCCCCAGATCACATCGATCAGGCGGTCGGTGCTGACGATCACGCCCGGGTGCAGTGCGAGCACCGCGAGCACGCCTTTACGCCGCAGCCCGGAAACCGTACGGGCCGTGGCGCCTACGGTCACGTCGACCGGCCCGAGAAGCCTGACTCGCATTGGTCCGCCCCCGCCTCAACCACGTCATCCAATCCAGGCTATCGACGGAGCGAGCACCCCCGAACGGCTCAGTCGCACACCGGACGGTGCTGGTATTTCAGCGCCACGTCAGCCGTACTGCAGAGCCCACTGCCAGAGTGCGTCAACAGCAAACACCCACACCTTTCAGCAGGGGGAATTCAGCATGAGAATCCGAATCCCAGTCGCGGTCGGCGGCGCGCTCGTCATGGCCATGGTGGCGCTCGGTGGTGGTACCGCCGCCAGCGCGGCCCCGGCCACCAAGACCGTCGCCAGCTCGGCGGCCACGGGCGGCGGCATGAGCATCAACGCTGTTCAGAAGTACACGATCTTCGTGCACACCGCGAACATCGACGGGGCCGGCACCGACGCCACCGTACGGATGAAGGTCTACGGCACGCTCGCCGAGTCGCCCGGTTACGTCAACCTCGACAATTCAGCCGACAACTTCGAGCGCAACAGCAACGACTATTTCGGGCCGTTCTCGTGGTTCGACATCGGGCGCCCGGACTTCATCGGTGTCTACAAGGGAAGTAATGGTTCCGAGTGGTACCCGGAGCACGCGCAGATCTACGCGCACGCCACCGGCACCTGGTACACCTGCCCGATGAACGCCTATTACGGCGACGGCGCGGAGACGCGCTGGTTCGACTGCCCGTGACGGCGAATCCGATCGACTGGTGTCCCCGGCCGTCCGACGGCCGGGGACACCGGTTGTCCCGCCGACGTTCGCCCGGGTCGATGTTGATCAGATGAGCCCATCGACCGGTGTCGGTGTCGGTGTCGGTGTCGGTGTCGAGCAGGATCGATCAGTTTCCGCCGCGGTACCGGCCACCGACGTAGACGAGCGCGTCACCGACGGCCCGCTCGGCACCGCTCGGGTGGTTGGCCAGCGCGCCCTCGGCGGCCATGGTGGTCGAGCCCCCACCGTCGAGGTTGATCGCGTCGGACATGCCGAGCGCCTGGGCGACGGCTGCGGTCTCGTCCAGGGTGGTGCCGACGCTGGTGGTCTGGCGACCGTCGATGGTTGCGAGCACGATCCTGCCGTCCCGCGTGGTGCCGGCGATCGTACGGGGGTTGCGGGCGAAGAAGCTGTCGGAGCCGCCGTCGGGCACCACGATCTGACCGTCCGCCGTCAGCGGGTACCGCCCGTTCACGCCGAACAGCCCGGGCCGCAGCGGAAGGTTCCGGCCCTGCTCGTTGGTCAGGGTCGAGGTCAGGTCCAGGCAGCCGCGCCCGGCCACGTCGAGCAGTGCGACGGTGTCCCGTCCGGTGGCCTGCAACGAGGTCTGGCCCGCGACGAGCGTGGTGCCGCGGGTCGTCGCGGTACGCACCACGCAGCCGAGCCGGTTGAGGACGACCTCCACGCCCGCGCCGGCGGGGGTGGCCGAGTCGAACTCGGGCGTGAACCGGACCACGTCGCCCGGCTCGGTGCACGCGGTCTGGTCGGTCAGGGCGGCACAGCCGGCGGGGACGACCGGCGGGTGGTTGATGAACTCCAGCGGCAGGACGGTGTGGGTCCGGCGGTTCCGGACGCTGCCCGACCAGGTCAGTTTTCCGGTCAGGGCCCGGTTGCTGGTGGCGTCGACGACGAAGTTGGCCTCGCCCGGCTCGGTGGTGGGCTCACTGAGCAGCTTCCCGCCGTACAGCCCCAACCCCACGGGGTCGCCGGGGTAGAGCTGGCTCGCGGTGAAGGTGAAGAAGGAGGCGTTGACACCGGCCAGAGCGCCGGAGTCACGGACGAGGTCGGTGGTCTTCTCGACCTGGCCGAGGTTCGGGCCGTACGTCGCCTTCAGGTGCCCGCGTGCGTGGCGAGGGTCGATGGTGAGGACGTTGACCACCCAGGGGCCGCGGGTGGTGGTGTTGATCTGGTCGGCCGGTGCCGGCTCGGTGCCGCGCACGATCCGGGTCAGGGTCACGCCGTCGGCCAGGGCGCGACTGGTGGTGACCTCCGTGAGGTCGGCATCGCCGATCGGAAGAGTGCCGACGGCGGCGTCGGCGCGGGTGCCCGGGACGACGCCGAGCGCCAGGGTGGCCAGCGTGACCGCGGCGAGCGCCCCGGCGCGGCGTAGGCCGGACAGGGCAGGAGTGGAGACAGTCATGCCCCGAGCCTTGCGACGTCAGAGAAGCACGCATCGGACAGAACCTGACAGCTAGTCGAATTTCGGCTAAAGGGCTTATCCGTTGCCGACCAGCGGCGCGGATGATGCATCGCCGAGCCGACGCAGATGGTCGACCGCCACCGCCACCGCCTCCAGACGCCCGACACCGCACAGCGAGCTGCGCACGGATCGTCACCACCGCGCGTCGACGGTCAACGACCTGTCGACCACCATCGGGGCAAGCTGACGACCGAGTGAGCTGATCCGGCGGTGGCCGCGCGGCGGTCAGTCGGCGTCCAGCACCTCGCGCAGCCGTGCCGCGAACTCCTGGGGCTTGCCCGCGTACCCGGACTGCTCGCCGAGGAAGCCCCCGTGGTGGCTCGGGAACACGGTGGCCTGCTGGCCGAGTAGGGCGGCGGTACCCAGGGCGGTACGCGCGGTGTACGTCCCGGCCGACTCCTCGCCGACCGCGATCAGGATCCGGGTCGGTGCCGCGGTGAGCGCGTTCGCGTCGGGGCGGTAGTCGGTGATCGCCTCCGCGTCCTTCGACAGCAGCGGACTGTCGCGGGTGCCGTCGTCCTCGGTCGACAGGCCGAACATCGCGGGGTCGGGTGCGGGCTGCGCGAAGTAGGCGTCGGTGAACTGGCCCTGCCAGGATGTCATCACGATGAACGCGGCCATGCCGGCGCCAAGGCCCTTCGCCTGGTACGCCTCGTGGCAGGCGGCCTGAGCGCGCTCCGCAGCGGCGGCGTCGGGGAGCACGGCGTTGATCGGCGGCTCGTGCGCTACCAGGGTGACGACGTCACCGGGGCGGGTCGCGACCAGCTCCAGCGCGGTCACGGCACCGCCGCTGCTGGCAAAGACGTCGACCGCACCGGTGCCGATCGCCTCGATCAGCAGGTGCAGGTCGGCCGCCTGCTGCTGCGGCGTGTGGTCGGACCGGCCGTCCGTGCGGACGCTGCGGCCCAGGCCACGCGGGTCGTAGGTGACGACCGTGCGGTCTGTGAAGTGTGGGGCGAGCACCTCGAAGCCCTCCGCCGTCATCGGCTGACCGATCATGAGCAGAATTGGGTGCCCGCCGGCCGGAGGCAGCGGCCCGCGGACGTCGTAGACCAGGTCGGCACCGGGCACGGCGAGGGTGCGCGTCTCGGTTGTCGTCATGGCGGTGAGACTACGGCCGGCGGGATCAATGCGGCGCTATCCGACTGTCACGCCGTGGCGGCGACGCCGACGAGGTGGCCCTCGGGGTCGGTGAAGTGGCCGACCACGAGGTTCGTGCCCGGTGCGCGGTCGGGGCCCATCCGGCGCGTCCCGCCGAGGCTCTCGGCCTTCTGGAGCGCGGCTTCAACGTCGGGAACGCCGACGTAGAAGGTGACGTGACCCGCGTAGGCAGCGCCGCCGCCGACACCGCCGGGAATGCCGCCCCCGGCACTGGACGTGGGGTGGATGAACCCGTAGTTGCCCGGCTCGGACACCCGCTCGGAGACCGGGCCACTCGTGTCGAACTCCCAGCCGAACAGCTCGCCGTAGTAACCGCGGAGCTTCGCCGGGTCGTTCCCGACGATCTCGAAGTGCACCACTGGCTGCCCCATGATCGACCCTCTCCTTTGGACTACGTCACCACCGTACGAAGCTCGGTTGTCAAAAGCAACTGCCTCGTTGTAAGTTCGCACCTACGTGAGCCGGAGGGACGGTCATGCCTACGAGCCGCAGCTACGGGGACGCCTGCGGAATAGCCCGGGCCCTCGACGTCGTCGGGGAACGGTGGGCCCTGCTCGTCGTCCGCGAACTGCTCCTTGGTCCGCAGCGCTTCTCCGACCTGCGCCGCGCCCTGCCCGGAGCGAGCTCGAACGTGGTCGCCGACCGGCTTCGCGAGCTCGAGAGCCGCGAGGTGGTCCACCGTCGCAAGCTGGCGCCCCCGGCCAGCTCGTGGGTCTACGACCTCACCGCCTGGGGACGCGAGCTCGAACCGATCGTGCTGGCTCTGGGCAGTTGGGGCGTACGCGTCCCGCTGCCCGGCACGCCGACGACGCTCAGCGCCACCTCCGTGCTGCTCTTCCTACGGGCTGCCGCGCGCCCCGCCCCGACGGCGCCCGCAACCACCTGCCGCGTCGAGCTGGACGACCGCGTCTGGACCGTCCGCACCGCGGCCGGTCAGGTGCAGGTCGAGCCCGGCGAGACCAGCAGGCCCGACGCGTGCCTCCGCACCGACCCCGAGACGCTGAACGCCCTGCTCAACGACCCGGGTGCGCTCGACGTCGCCCTGTCCGGCGGGAGCGTCGTCGTCACCGGCGACCTGTCAGCTCTCCGTCTGCTGTTGCGGGCGGTCAGCGCCCCGTCCCCCACCGTCGGGCGACCGTCGGCGTCGTAGCCGTCAGCAGCCCTCGTGCAGCCATCCGGCGATCAAGATCACATCGGCAACACGGCGAGCGGGCCCTTCCTCGGCGGTGTCGGCCGGATGTCGGACCCAGTCCACACCGCGCTCGTCGGCACGCCACCCGACGGTCATCTGGCTACCACTTAATGATCAACGACTGCAGGACAGATCGTGCCCCTTCGAGAGGACCCCCTGCGCGTGATCACCGAGGAAGACCCCAGACCGGCCGCCCGTCTGGCGCGGCGGCGGTTCCTGACCGTCACCGGTGCCGCGACCGCGCTCGCCTTCGCCACCAACCTGCCCGGTGGGTCGAGCGCCTCCGCCGCCACCGACACCCTGCCCGACGACCCGTTCACCCTCGGCGTCGCGTCGGGCGACCCGCTGCCCGATGCGGTGGTGATCTGGACCCGGCTCGCGCCGCGACCGTACGAGCCGTTGGGCGGCATGCCGTACCACGCGTTCGAGGTCGAGTGGCAGGTGGCGAGCGACGAGCGGTTCCGGCGCATCGTGCGCTCCGGCCAGGCGACCGCGCGACCGGAGTACAGCTACAGCGTGCACGTCGACGTACGCGGGCTCCAGCCGAGCCGGCGCTACTGGTACCGCTTCAAGGTCGGCCGGTACCTCAGCCCGGTCGGCCGCACCCGGACCACCCCGGCTCCCGGCCAGCGCGTCGACCAGCTCACCTTCGCCGTCGCCTCCTGCCAGTCCTTTCCGGACGGCTACTACACCGCGCACCGGCACATCGCGTCCGAGGACGTCGACGCGGTCGTGTTCCTGGGCGACTACATCTACGAGTACGGCGTCTCCGCCTCGGGCGGGCTGCGTAACCTCACCGAGCTGGTGCCGAGCCAGTTCCGCACCGAGGCCGACACGCTCGACCGCTACCGCCTCCAGTACGCGCTCTACAAGTCCGACCCGGACCTGCGCGCCGCGCACCAGGCGGCGCCGTGGATCCCCACCTGGGACGACCACGAGGTGCAGGACAACTACGCGGGCCTGGTGTCGAGGAGCAACGCCCCGGTCGAGGACTTTCTGGTCCGGCGCGCCAGCGCCTACCGCGCCTACTGGGAGCACATGCCGCTGCGCTCGCCGGCCCCTCAGGGCCCGAACTACATGCTCTACCGCCGGTTCACCTTCGGCCGGCTGGCCGAGCTGAACGTGCTCGACACGCGGCAGTACCGCGCCGACCAGGCCTCGGGCGACGGCTGGAAGGTCGACTCCGAGGAACGGCGGGACCCCGCCCGCGCCTTCGCCGGTGCCCAGCAGCAACGGTGGCTGCTGGACGGCGTACGCACCTCGCACGCGACCTGGAACCTGCTCGCCAACCAGGTGATCATGAGTCGGATGGACCAGGACCCGACGGCCGGGGACTTGTACAACATGGACGCGTGGGACGGTTACGCCGCCGAGCAGAAGATCACCCTCGACGGGCTCGCCATGCTGCGGGGACGCAACCCGGTCGTGCTCACCGGAGACGTGCACGCCGCTTACGCGCTGGACATGAAGCGCGACTTCGCCGACCCGGCCTCACAGACGTACGGGGTGGAGTTGGTGGCGACGTCGATCAGCAGCGGTGGCAACGGCACCGGGGTCTCCGCCGCCGGGCAGAAGTTCCTCGACAGCAACCCGCACCTGAAGCTCGTCAACGAGCGGCGGGGTTATCTCCGGGTCCGGCTCACCGAGCGCGAGCTTCGGGCCGACTACCGGGCGGTGCCGTACGTCGACCGGACCGACGCCCCGGTCCAGACGATCAGTTCTTTCGCCGTCGAGGCCGGTAACCCCGGTCTGCACCCGGTCTGAGAGGGAAAGCCATGACCCGTACTCTCTGGCGCCGGCTCGCCGGCCTGTCCCGGAGCCGCAAGGCCGCTGTCGCCGGCGCGGTCCTCGCCCTGGTCGCGATCGGCGGCACCGCCCCCGCGGTCGCCGGCCGTCCCGACCCGACCCGGCTGAGCCTCGCCTCCGATGTCAGCCTCGTGCAGGTCAATCCGACGCCCTGCGCGAACCAGGGTTTCCAGCTCCAGTTCGGCAACACCGGACGGGCGGCCGTGTACGCCGACGCGTTCCTGGAGGTGACGGCGCCGCTGAAGCTGTCCAGGAACCTGGTCTCCAGTTACCTGCCGGCCGGCTACACGCTCAAGGTGCCGATCACGGTCACTGCACCCCGGGACACCGTGCCCGGCAGCCGGTACACGATCACCGTCCGGTCCGGTGAACGTCGACTCTCGGTGCCCGTGGAGGTCACTCCGGCGCCGGTCGACACCACCGGCAACCTGGCCCGGTACGTGCCGGTGACGGCCTCCTCGGAGAACCTGCCCCTCTACCCGGCGTGTGGTGCGGTGGACGGCGACCGCGACTCGAACCACTGGGCGACCACGACCGGTTGGAACGACGCGAACAAGGGCGCCTTCCCCGACTGGCTCCAGGTGACATTCGACCGTCCGGAGACGGTCGGCCGCGTCGACCTCTACACGCTCGACTCGCCGAAGTACCCGGCCGCGCGGTACGGCCTGCGCGACTGGGACGTACAGGTGCGGGTCGGTGACAGCTGGCAGACCGTCGCCCAGGTACGCGGCAACGTGGCCGGCCTGGTCAGCTCGACCTTCGCACCGGTCACCGCGACCGCGTTCCGGATCAACGCGCTGACCAGCAACGAAACCGCCGGCTACTCGCGGGTGGTGGAACTCGAGGCGTACGCGTCCTGACGCCGCGTCCTGGCTGCGGGAACCGTCGCGCCCGGCCCGAGCAGCATGCCGCGCTGCTCGGGCCAGGCTCGTCCGATCAGCGGGACAGCACCTCGTAGGCGCGGTGGACGGTCTGCGTCACCTGGTTGCCGGCCCGGTCGGCCAGCGTCACACGCAGCGCGACGAAGCCCGCCTTGGCCGGGTTGTCGATCGTCATTCTGCCCGACTGGCCCTTGCAGGCCGAGACGGTCAGCCGCCGCCAGGTGCCGCCATCGTCGTAGGACACCTCCGCCCGGGTGACCCGGGTGGCGGCTGCGCCGCCGGACGGCTCGCCACCCACACCGACCAGCACCTCGGTCCGCGACCGACCGCGGGCCCGGTTGAGCGCGTCGAGGCCGACCGCGTTCAACCGGGGTACGAAGAGCGGGTTGGCGACCGACGACTCGGTGCCCGTGGAGCGGAACCGCCACTCGGTGTCGATCCGGGTCGACAGGGTCGAGAACGGCACGTCCCGACCGACGCTCGCCCGCAGGGTGTACGTCGCCGCCTGAGTCGGCAGATCGTAGGCGTAGCCCCACTGACCGGCCGGCCACTGGGCGATCTCCTGCCCGTCCCGGCTCAGGCTGAGCGTGCCGGACGCGGGGCTGTAGGCGAAGCTCCGCGGCTCGGCGTCGACGAACCACCCGATGCTCGGGATCGACATGAAGTCGCTCCGGCGCGTGCCGGTACCACTGTCCAGGGTCGGCCCGAGGATCGCACTGTTCCAGGTCTCCGCGTTCTCGCGGTGCAGGCTGACCGTGCGCTCCGGCGCGATGATCCAGTCGTCGCCGATACGGATCTCACTCTCGTACCGTCCGGGCGCGCGGTAGTCGATCACCGTCGACGGGTAGTTGACCGGGGCGTCGACCGAGAGCGTGGGCAGGCCGCTCTCGCTCACCATGCCAACTGCGGTGGAGCCGCTGGAGGCGACGCCGGGCGCCTTGAAATTCACGACGACCCGGGCCAGCTTGTCCCTGGTCACGGTCCGCACCGGATTCGACGGTACGCCGCGTCGGACGTCGGCGAGCCGGTAGAAGTACGGACTCGGCGCCTGCGGGCTCGATCCCTTCTTGTCGAAGACCGCCCGCGCGCTGTAGGAGACGGCAGGATCGTCGAGCGGCAGCACGTAGTCGGCGCCCGCCACGGCGAACGCCCCACCGAACGACAGGTGCTGGCCCGCCACGTCGAGGGTGAGGTCGACGGAGGTGAGCACGTGTTGGGCCGTACGGTCCGCGATGTCGAGCTTGACCTGCTTGCCGCGGCGGGCGTCGACCCGTACCGGCAGGATCGCCGAGTCATCGGTGACGGTGATCGGCACGATCCCGTAGGTGAAGGTGACGTCGTCCGGCCCGCCCGGGTGCACGGTAGTCAGCAGGTAGTGCCGGCCGGCGGGCAGCATCGCCCGGGCCGTACCACCGGAGATCGTCAGGTAGGTCGACTCGCCGGTGGCACCGTTCACCACGGAGACGGTGCCGTCGGCGGGAGCGCCGAGCCGGTTGGTCACCTCCAGCGCGACGTCGTAGCGCGCCTCCTGGTGGTGGGTCACGGCGGTCTGCGCCACCCGCGTTCCACCAACGCTCGCGGTGAGGGCACCGAGGTGGTACCCCTCGGCCTCGCCCTCGCCGCGCACGGTGAGCGTGACCGAGGCGCTGCCCTTGGCCGGCACCGCGAGCTGCGGGGTGCTCAGCGTGACCAGCTCAGCCGGGACCGCGGAGACCGCGAGGTCGAGGACGACCGGCTGGTCCGCGTCGTTGCGGTAGCTGACCGTCCGGGTGACCGGGGTCGCGGGCCGGGGCCAGGGCAGGCTGACGTTGAGCGAGCCGACGCTCGGCGTGACCTGGGCGGTGATCGCCCGGGCGACGTCCACCCGACCGGAGCCGTACCTGGGCGACGGCGTCTGCTCGTAGCGGCCGTCGAGCGCGCTGCTCATCAGAGCCGCCTTGAGCTGCTGGCCGGTCCAGTCGGGGTGCTGCTGGGCCAGGATCGCCGCCGCGCCGGCGACGTGCGGGGTGGCCATCGAGGTGCCGTTGAGGGACGCGTAGCCCCCACCGGGGAACGCCGCGACGATGCCCACACCCGGGGCGCTGATCTCGGGCTTCAGCGCGTAGTCGACATTGCGGGGTCCGCAGCTGGAGAAGCTGGCGAGGTGGTCGTTGCCGTCGACCGCGGCCACGCTCAGCGCCGCGTCGGCGGTGCTGGGAGAACCGACCGGGTGTGAGCCGTACCCGCAGCCACTGTTGCCGGCCGCGATGACGAAGAGCGCGCCGGTCTGCGCCGACAGGTCGTTGACCGCGGCCTCGAGCGGATCGACACCGGGGGTGTCGGATCCGCCGAGACTCATGCTGATGACCTTGGCGTGCACCTCGGTGGCCGCCCACTGCATGCCGGCGATGATCGCCGACCAGGGGCAGCCGTCAGCGCCGCAGACCTTCCCCTCGGCCAGCTTCGCCCCGGGTGCCACGCCCTTGCGGAGCCCGTCCGAGGCCGCGCCGGTGCCCGCGATCGTCGAGGAGACGTGGGTGCCGTGTCCGATGTGGTCGTCCACCGTGCCCTCAGCGAGGAAGTCGGCGGAGGCGACGACCACGCCGTCGAGGTCGGGATGGTCGGTGTCGTACCCGGTGTCCAGGACCGCGACGGTGACGCCGGCCCCGGTGAGGCCCGCCTGCCACGCCGTCGGAGCGCCGATCTGCGGCACGCTGCGGTCCAGCGAGACCTTCACCGTGCGGTCCAGCCAGAGCTTGTCGAGGTTGCCGTGCAGGCGGTCCGCGGCCTTCTCGCCGCCGGTGACCGTACGCCACACGCGCCCAGCGTTCCCCGGCGCGACCCGCACCGCGTTCAGCCCGAACCGGGGCAGGGTACGGGTGGTCCGCGCGCTGTCGCCGAGTGCGGCCCGCGCCTGTGCCGACCGCTCGGCCGTGGCGACGTCGTACTGGGTGAGCAGCGGCAACTCGCCACCGTCGGCCGACCCGCTGTCGATCAGCGCCGCCAGGTCGAACAGTTGAGGGTCGAGGCGGTCCGCGGCGAGCAGGCCCAGCGCATCGGACGGGACGACCGATACGGTGCCGGCGGACGACCGGGTCAGGAACGTGATGTCCTGGCGGCCGGGGCCGGGCGTGACGTGGTACGAGGTGATGCCCTTCGGCCCTCGGACGACCGACACCGCGTCTCCGGTGACCAAGGCGACGGTGTGATGGTCGGCGCGCTGCTGCGCGGGCGCCGGCGCGGCGGCCGGTCGTGGTGCCGCGAGCGCTGCCGGTGGGGCCACGGCGGTCAGTGCCGCCATCCCCAGCAGTGTGAGGGCGCTGGCGGTCGCCCGTCGGGCGGTACGCCGATGGATCCGGAGAAAATGCACAGAGTTGACCTTCTCGTCGGTGAGTGACGAAGTGAACTCGGCAGAGTGTCACACTTGCCCCCACCCGGGGCTAGATCATGGTGCGACGCAGCTGCGCCGTGGCCCAGGTGCGCCGTCCACGGCACGGCCGGCCCGTGCTCCGACCCGATGGGAGACCCGCACCCGTGCTCGAATCCGCCGGACTCACCACCGCCGAGGAGTCGGCGTACCTGGCACTGCTGCGGCACGGCAGCGTGACCATCGAGCAGCTCGCCAGACACACCGGGCGGCCCACCGGGCCGCTCAACCGGGCCGTGACCGGCCTGCACCGCAAGGGCATGGTGCACCGCACGCCGCCACCGCACGACCTGGTCGTGCCCGTGCCGCCGGACGAGGCCATCGACCAGTTGATCCAGCGCCAGCACGCTGAGCTGGACCGGGTCCGCGAAGCGGCGCACGTGTTGGCCGCGCTGACCCGGGACCGGACCGCCGGTCGACGTACCGGCGAGCTGATCGAGATCGTGCAGGGCCGCACCAACGTGCAACGGGCCTTCGACCGGGTGCAGCGGATCGCCAAGAACGAGGTACGGCTGCTGGTCGCGCCCCCGTACGCCGCGCCCAAGCAGATCAACGGCGCGCAGCTCGACCGCGGCTCGGAGGTCACCTACCGCGTCGTCTACACCGCCGACGCCCTGGCCGATCCGGCCGTCCTGGCAGCGACCACGGAGCATGTCCGCGCGGGTGAACTGGCCCGTATCGCGCCCGACGTGCCGACGAAGCTGGCCATCGCCGACAACGCTCTGGCCCTGCTGCCACTGGTGTGGACCGACGCGGCGCGGGACGCGGCGGTGCTCGTGCATCCGTGCGCGCTGCTCGACGCGCTCGTGGCGCTCTTCGAGGGGGTGTGGACGATGGCGAGCCCGCTCGCGTTCTCCGGGGCGGGCGAGCTCACCGCGCGGAGCACGATCTCGGCCGAGGACCGGGCACTGCTGTCGCTGCTGGTCGCCGGGATGACCGACGAGACAGCGGGGGCTCGACTGGGCTTGAGCCGGCGCACCGTCGTACGCCGGATGCAGCACCTGATGCGGACGGCGGGGGCACAGTCCCGCCTGCAGTTGGGCTGGCGTGCCCGTGAGCGGGGCTGGCTGCCCGACGCCTGAGCCCCGATCGCGGCCAGCCGACTACCGGGGCGTCAGCACACAGAACTCGTTGCCGTCGGGATCGGCCAGCACGACCCGACCGCCCTGGCTGGAGCCGATTCGAGTTGCCCCGAGAGAGAGCAGGCGATCGACCTCCTCTTCGAGCTCGCTGTGGACGGCCAACGCGAGGTCGAGGTGCAGCCGGTCCTTGCCCAACCTCGGCATCAGGGGTGGACCGCCCCAAGTGAACTTCGTGCCGCCGTGCGGCGATTGGATGGCGGTCTCCTCGTCCTGATCCCAGACCAGCGGCCACCCCAGCGCCTCGCTCCAGAAGTACCCGACCGCCTGCGAACCGTCCCCGGCGAGCGCGCCGACGAACCCGCAGTCGGCGAGGAAGTTGTTGCCCGGCCCGATGACGCAGAACTCGTTTCCCTCGGGGTCGGCGAGCACCACATGACCCTCCTCGGGGCGCTGGCCGACGTCGACGTGCCGCGCGCCGAGCGCCAGCGACCTGGCCACCGTCTGCTGCTGCTCGTCCAGGGATCCGCTCGTCAGATCGAAGTGCGCCCGGTTCTGGCCGACCTTGGGCTCCCGGGTCGGGACGAAGCGGATACGGAACCCGGCTTCGCCAGCGGGCAGGAGCGCGACGCCGTCGTGCGGATCGTCGATCAACGTCCGGTCCAGAACTCCGGACCAGAACTGCGCGAGATGCAGCGGCTGATTCGCACTGAAGCAGACCGCGAACAATTGACTGGTCATCCCGTGCTCATTTCTGATCCGCTGGCTGATCACCGTCGGGGGGCCGCCAGGTCGGTCCCGCCACCGGAGCCTAGGGACGGGCAGCGTCACCCGCACCCAAATAACGGGGCTCTTCAGTGGCCCCAGTTCGGCAGCCAGATTTCGATGGCGGGGGCCTCCGAGCGTCGGGAGTCAAGGTAGTCGCGGAGCTTTCGCAGCCCCGGATGCCGGTTGTCGTCGCGCCAGATCAGTGACATCGGGTAGACCGGTGCCGGGTCGCGCACCGGTACGCGGCGCAGGTCGTAGCTGTCCGGCCACAGATATCGCGTGCGCTCGCCGGCCAACGTCGCCAGTTCCGAGGAGTCGGCGATCTCGGCCAGCAGCGCCTCGTTTCCGAAGACCGGCCCGACCCGGTCGATGGTGAGGCCGAACGCGGCCGCGAGTTCGTCGTAGTAGCTGGCCCATTCGGTGCCGGCGGCCATGCCGGGCATCCAGATGCGGTGTTCGGCGAGCTGTGCTGGCGTGACGGCGCGGGCGTTGGCGAGCGCATGGCGTGGCCCGACGAGGAGTTCGTGGTGCTCGTCGATCACCCGGGCGGTCCTGATCGCGTCGGGCAGCTGGCGCGCGGGGACGGTGACCGCGTGGAAGGTGGCGTCGATCGTCCCCGCCTCGACGGCGGTGGTCGCGGCGTGGACGTCGGCGTCGAGGGTGACGACGTCCAGATCGATCCGCGGATGCGTACGGTGGAAGTCCTGCAGGAGCACCCCCGGCGCCGTCCGACGACTGTGGACATCGACACGGAGTGCGCGCCGGCCGGGGCGCACGGAGGCGTCGGCGCGCGCTTCCACCCGGAGGAGTTCGCGGGCGTGAGGCAGGAAGGCCTGACCGTCGATCGTGAGGTGGGCCCCGCGAGCCGTGCGGGTGAACAGCCGTACCTCCAGGTCCTTCTCCAACGCGGCGATGCGCTTGGACACGGCCTGCTGGGTGATCGACAGTGCGCCCGCAGCGTCCTGGAACCGGCCGGCATCCGCGACGGCGACGAAGGTACGCACGGCCTCGAGATCCACGAGCCAACCCTACGCAACAACCCCCGGTTGTGGCTCGCCGTCGGTTCGGTTGTTTGATCGCGATCCTGGACCTTGCTTCGATCGCAACGATCAACGATGGGTTGTTCGAGCGGGAGGTTAGGAACGTGGCCGTGCGACGATCCCTGGGTCGGCAGTTCGGGTGGCTGTGGGCGGCGTACGCGGTCAGCGCCTACGGCTCGGCGCTGGGGTTCGGCGCGTTCCCGCTGATCGCCGTGCTGGTGTTGCACGCCAGCCCCGCTCAGGTGTCCGTGTTGGCCGCCGTGGGGCCCGCGGTGGGCGCGTTGATCGCGATGCCGCTCGGGCCTTGGGTCGAATTCCACCGCAAACGACCGGTGCTGATCGCGATGGACCTGACCCGGTTCGCGGTCATGCTGACGATCCCGGTCGCCTACGCTCTCGGCCGGCTCAGCTTCGTCCAGTTGCTGGTCGTCTCGGTCGTGGTCGCCGCCGCCAAGATCGCCTTCGGCGCGGCCAGCGGCGCCTACCTCAGGGCCCTCGTCCGGCCGGACGACCTGCTCGTGGCCAACGCGAGGTTCGAGTCGACGACCTGGAGTTCCATCGCCGTCGGGCCACCACTGGGCGGGGCGGCGATCGGTCTGTTCGGGCCGGTCACCACCGTGGTGGCCGACGCGCTCAGCTACCTGTTCTCCGCGCTGGGGGTCACCGCCATCCGCGGCCGGGAAGACCACCCGCGGCGCACCGACAAGCGCCGGGGCCGGGCCAGCGAAGTGCTCGACGGGTGGCGACACATCCTGACCCACCCCGGCCTACGGGCGCTCTATCTCAACCAGCTGCTCGTCGGCGGACTGATCATGGCCACCGAGCCGCTGTTGGCGGTGCTCCTGCTCGGCCAACTCGGCTTCCCACCCTGGCAGTACGGCCTCGCCTTCGCCGTACCCTGCGTCGGTGGCCTGATCGGATCACGCCTCGCCAGCCGGGTTGTCGCGCGGTACGGGCAACACCGGATCCTGCGTACGGTCGGCACGCTGCGGGCGGTCTGGCTGATCGGCCTCGCGTTCGTCCAGCCCGGTCTCGTCGGCCTCGCGACCGTGATGGCGGTCGAATTCGCGATCATCATCAGCATGAGCCTGTACAACCCGGTGCTCGCCACCTACCGGTTGACGAACACGCCCAGGGACCGTACCGCTCGCACCCTGTCGGCCTGGTCGATCGGCAGCAGCGCCTGCATCGCGCTCCTCAGCGCGCTCGGCGGACTGCTCGCCCAGGCCACCAGCCCACGCACGGCCATCACGATCGCGGGACTGCTGATCCTCGCCAGCCCGCTGCTGCTGCCCCGCCGACTGGACGAGAACGGACTCCGGTCACGGGAGTCGTCGGGGCGGCGGATCTGCGCGACCGGTTCGACCGCGACTTCTGGATCGACGACCGGGGCGGTTACTCCGCGGTCGGGCTAGGCGGCGACAAGCAGCCGGACAGCGGCATACCTGACTCACGTGGTGTCGCCACGCTCCAGCTCGCGCGTGCGCTGGATACTGGCGACCTCGCCCTTGATCGGCAGCCAGTAGAAGGGGATGAACGCGGTAACCACCGCGAGGCCCACGAGCGGCTGCACGGCGCCCAGGACGATGCCAACCGCGATCCAGATGGGCGCGGGGTGGAAACGCCTGCTGATCGCCCTCGCGGTGGTTTCGTCGGTGGCGGAGGTCAGCAGGCGGCGGCCGTGCCTCGCGTACTCCCAGATCACGTTGAACAGCACGGCTGCCACCAGGTAGGCGACTCCGTAGAAGATCAGTGCCGTTCGCTGCCCGTGACCGGATTCGAACGAGTGGGCCAGGACCGACGAGGCGAACGGCAGAAACGCGATCTCCATCAGCAGCAGACTGTTGAGCAGGAGCAGCAGGCGGTCGGCAGAGCGGATGTGATCGAACATGACGTGGTGGTTCACCCACATCTGCCCGATCAGCAGGAAGGTGAGGACGTAGGCCAGGTACGAGGGCCACAGCTCGATCAGGCCGCGGAGCAGGTGCTCGGTGTCCTCCGGCGGGCGGATCTCCAGGACGAGCAGCGTGACGGCGATGGCGATGACCGCATCGCTGAAGCTGACAACCCGCTTGGGATCTCGTTCCGCACCGATCGGTCTGCTGGATCGTGGCGCGCCCGCTGTGGAAGTGCGACTCTTCGCGCGGTCCCGGCGCATCGCCCCTCCCCCACCGTCGAACGAGGCGGTGTTCCCGCCTCGGCAGGGCTGAAACCGCCTACTCGGCGGCCCTCGCATCGGTGGCGAGGGCCGCCCGCGGGTCAAGGACACCCCCACGGCCGTACTGCTCCTCGAAGACGGTCTCGCCGATCATTCTCGTCGTCAGGTCGCGGGCCCAGCGCAGCTCGGCGGCGTCGTCGGGGTCGGGCACCTGCCCCAGCGCGCCGAATGCCTTGTCCACCACCGCGAGCAGGCGCGCGGCGCGATTCCAATCGCCGTCGACCGCCGCCATGACCGCCGACGCGACGAGCGCATAGGGGACGAAGTCGTCGTACCCAGCTGCGAACACCCCGTCGCGCACACCAGCGAAGATCTCCCGGGCGCGCTCGACGTTACCCAGCCGCAACTCCGTGAACCCGAGGTTGTGGTATTCCGAGTTGACGGTCTTCGGTTGGGCCAACGCCACGTTCAGCGCGATGCTGTCCAGATACAGATCACGGGCCCGCGCCAGGTCACCGGTCATCCGCGCGACCGCCGCCAGGACGTGTCGCGGGCGCTCCTCCAGATGCCGCTCACCGGCCCGGATCGCCACCGCCAACGCCTCGGCGGCCAGGCGGTCGGCCTCGGCCAGATCGTCGGCGCGCACGGCGAGTCGAGCCAGCATGTAGAGCGCTTCGACCTCCGCTGGGGCGTCTCCGGCAGCACGGGCCCACGCGACCTCGTCGCGACTCATCTGCGCCACGGTTGCCGTCTCGCCGCGCCGGAACGCGGCACGGGCACGCTCGCTGTATCCCATTGATCTCACCTTGCTTCTGTGCACAGGGTCGGCTGTCTCCACGCGCCGCGCCCGGGCGCCACGGCTGATGCGCGGGAGGCGAAGAGCTCGACGACCTCGGCGGTGAAGGCCGGGACATCGTCTGGCTTCCGGCTGGTCACCAGGTTTCCATCGACGATGACCTGCTCGTCGCACCAGACCGCGCCGGCGTTGAGCAGGTCGGTCCGCAGCGAGGGCCACGAGGTCAGCGTGCGGCCGCGCGCGACATCCGCCTCGATCAGCAGCCACAGCGCGTGGCAGATCGCCCCGACCGGTTTGCCCGCCTCGAAGAAGTGACGGACGAACTCGACCGCGTCCTCGTCGGTGCGCAGGGTGTCCAGGTTACGGACGCCACCTGGCAGGACGAGCGCGTCGTAGTCGGCGGGGGACACCTCGGTCACCGACCTGTCCACCGGGAACGTCTCGGCCTCGTCGTCGTCAGGCGACAGCAAAATCCGCCCGCTCCTGATCGAGACGAGTTCCACGTCCGCGTCGGCATCCGCGAGCGCGGTCCACGGCTCGACGAGTTCCGACCGGTCCACCATGTCGGTCGCCAGGAAGGCGACCTTGTATCCGCTCAGCACACCACCGGCCATCGGCTTCCTCTCGTCTCAGCAATCACCCGGCACACCGTCGTGGGACAGATCATCACCGCGAGATGTGGAGAATTAGTGGATCGACGAACCGTCACTCCTGCTCGGTGAAGATGGTCCACGTCTCGACGAGGCGGAAACCCATCGACTCGTACAGCGGTCGGGCCGCCGCCGAGGTGTGCAGATAGGCCGTCCTGGCGCCGGCGGCGAAGCCGTCCACCAACACCCGAGCGGTGATTGCCCGGCCCAGACCCCGGCTGCGAGCCCACGGTGCCACCGCGATGTTGAACACGCCGATCAGACCGTCGGCGCTCATCCCGAGGCCGGTGGCGACCTGCTGGCCGGCCTCCTCGGCCAGATAACCGGTGACACCCGGCGCGTCGAGCACGTCACCACCCATCAGCGCACCGAACGCGCCCTCGGGGGCTCCGAAACCCGCGGTCAGGACATCGGTGTAGAGATCGCCGCCGGCCGAACCGACCGGGTGGATCTCGCTGCGCTGCCGGCCGCCGGTCCAGAGCAGGGCGTCCTCGGCGGCACAGGCCAGCAGTGGCATCTCACCCGCGTGGCGGAGACCGTGCCGGGCCGCGAGGGCGACGACCGCCTCGCTCGCCGTCCCACGCACGATGATCGACCAGGGGACGCCGGCTTCGCCGACGCGAGTCGCCATCTCGTCCAGAGACGTCAGATCCGGGTCGAGGCTCATGCTCAGGGCGGCGTTGAGCGACGCGACCGCGGTGTCGTTCACGAAGCCCCGGACGTCGCCGTGCTCGGCGATCCAGCGGTTGGCCGGGCTGACGTCACACAGCCGCGCAGTCGCCTCGAACCAGGCGGCCGCCAGCTGGTCCGCGGTCGGGATCATCGCTACCTCGCTCATGTCTCGGGTTGTCACCGGAGCGAAGGTAGTCAGGTGGTGTTGACGAATTCTTCCGCGAACGGTTGCGCGACGGCCGCCGATGACGTCACTCTCCACTCACCTGGGCGCCGCACCTCGACAGAGTCTCCGCGAGGCGCCGAAGCCCGGCACGCATGTGGTCGGGGCCCCCGTCCTGGAACGACCGCAGCACCTCGCAGGCCTTCTCGAACGCCTCCTGTGCCCCGCTCACGTCACCCACCGAGATCAGCAGTTCCGACAGGATGCGGAACGCCTCGAAGCGGTACGGCCCCTGGCCCATCTCGTCGGCCGCCTCGGCCGCCAGCTTGAGCTGCTTCACGGCATCATCGACGCGGCCCATCTTCGCGAGATTCTGTGCGATGGCGGCCCGGATGGAGGCTTCTTCGTGCCGGTGCTCGAGCTGGGCGTTGAGGTCGAGAGCCTGCTGCAACACCCGAGCGGCCTCCTCGTGCTGCCCCAGGCGCGCGAGTGAGTGGCCGTTGCGGGCGAGACTGCGGATCTCGGCCCGCTTGGTGCCCGCGCTGCGATTGAGGGCCGTGGCCTCCACGCTGCTCGCGAGCGCCAGATCGTGGCGCCCGAGCGTGGTGTGCACGAGGTGGAAGTCGACATGGACCGTCGCCTGCTCGGCGAGCATGCCGTGCTCGGCGTAGATCTGCAGGGCCGCCCGCAGCAGGTCGAGCGCCTCCTCGTTCGCGTTGAAGAACCACCGAGCGCGGGCCAGGCTGCGCAGGACGTGCGCCTCGCCGACCACGTCCCCGCGCTGTCGCGCGGCGCGCAGGGCGGTACGCGTCATGTCCTCCCAGTCCTGGAACAACCCGAACCATTCCAGGTAGAGCTGCGTGGTGATCGCGAGCTGCCACGGGACGATGCCGTATCCGAGCTCGGCCGCGACTCGGACCGCTTCCTTGAGCACATCACGGTGGCGGGTGAACCAGTCAAGAGCCTCGTGGTACGAGGACGGCCGCTCGGGAGCGACGCCGGGCAGCGGTGGTGGTGGCGCGACGGGGGTTCGGTAGCCGTCGAGCATGACCTCGGCGTTGAAGCTGCTGTGCAGGTAGTGCTGGAGCAGGCGGCTGACCGCGGTCTGCTGCTCGGCCGCCGACTCGGTGGCGCGAAAGAGTTCATCCGCGTACGCCTTGACCAGCACGTGCGACGAGAAGTAGCCGTTGTCGCCCTCGGACACCAGCGCGACCTCGGCCAACTCCTCGAGCTCGGCACGGGTGCGCCGCGGATCCTGCCCGGACAGGCTCACACATGCCTCCACCGTGATGCCCGGGTTCAACGCCACCGACAGCAGCCTGAACAACCGGGCCGCCCCGGGACTCAGCTGCCGGTACGACCAGGAGAAGGCGGTGCGTGGATCGCTGATTCCCCGACCACCCGGGAACGCCTCCAGCCGACGGGCGCCGTCGCGCAACTCGACGGCCACCGACCCCAACGAGAGTTGCGGTCGGGCGCTCAGCCTGGCGGCGAGGATCGCCAGCGCCAGCGGCAACCGGCCGCACAACTCGATGATCTCGTCGAGCGTGTCCGCGTCCACGGCGTCGTCGAACGTCCGGCTCTTCACCACGGCGAGCCGGCTCATGAGCAGTTCCCGAGCCTCCGGCAGGTCCGGAAGGTAGGCCCGGTACAGGCGAGCGCCGTCGGAGGCCGCCAGGCCGACCAGCGGGCGCCGGCTGGTGACCAGCACGAGGCTGTCGGCGGAGTTCGGTAGGAGCGGGCGCACCTGTGCGGGGTCGCGCACGTTGTCCAGGAGGACCAGGATCCGCTTTCCCGCCGTCAGGCTGCGGTACGTGCCCGTCAGCGCGTCGAACGTGTCGGGAACGTCCGACGCGGGGATGCCCAGCGCGTACAGCAGGGAGCGCAGGGCTTCGCCGGCCGGGACGCTCCCGTCCTCGCCTTCGTTGCCCCGCAGGTCGAGGTAGAGCTGACCGTCGACGAACTCGTCGGCGACCATGTGCGCGAAGTGGGTGACGATCGTCGACTTGCCGACGCCGCCCATGCCGTCCACCGCGACCACCAACGGACTGGTGCGCCCGCTGCGGCGCATCCCGGCGACCAGGTCGCGCAGGACGCCCAGTTCGAACGTGCGCCCCACGAACATCGGGTGATCCGGCGGCAACTGCGCGGGACGCACCAGCGGGAATGGTCGGGAGCTTCGCGCCTGCGGCAGGGCGGGCTCGACGTCGTCCGGCTCGTCGGCGGGTGGCGCCACGGTCTGCGTCAGCACCCGCTGCTGCGCCTCCCGCAGCTCGCGCCCCGGGTCGATGCCCAGTTCGTCGGCGAGGCGTTCCCGGATCGTCCGGTACGCGGCCAGCGCCTCGGCCTGGTGCCCGGCGGCGGCGAGCGTCGTCACCAGGCTCGCGTGCACGGGCTCGTGGAGCCGACCCATCTCCGCCGCCAGCCGCAGCGGCGCGAGGATCTCCGTGGGACGGTGTGCCCGGACGGCGATCGTCGCCGCGGCGACGGCCGCGTCGACGAACTCGCCGTCGACACCCGCGAAGGTCGCCGTGGCCGCCGCGGTGTCGGCCAACCCGTCCCCCGCTGGCCCGTGGCAGAGCCGCAGGGCGTCGGCGTAGCGGCCGAGCGCCTCCTCGGGGCGATCCTCGGCGGTGCCGACCTTCGCGGCGGCGACGAACTGGCGGAACGCGGCCAGGTCGAGCGTCTCGGGACCGGCCGCGAAGCGGTACCCGTTGCCGTGGCGCAGGAGGTACGACCCGGAGGACCGCAGCGGCAGGTCGGGCTCGAGGAGCCGGCGCAGGGCACCGACGTACTTGTGGATCACGTTTACCGCGCTGAGCGGCGGGTCATCGCCCCAGATCAGGTTGATCAGATCGGTCATGCTGACCGGGCGGCCCACCCGTGTCAGCAGCAGCGCCAAGAGACTCCGTTGCTGCCGGGGGCCCGCGTCCAGTTCGACGTCGTCCCGCCAGAGCCGAAGCGGACCCATGATCTGCAAACGCAGTCGCGACGTCACGAACGGAGACTCCCGGGATTCATGGTGATAGTCAGCCAGAACCTTGTTGACGAACAATGAACAACCACTGCATCCCCTGGCGGCCTCAGATAATACCCAGCCCACGCTGCCCCAACGTCGGCCGTTGGCGGCAGGTCAGAAGCCCTCTCCCGGATATTTCCGGGGGCAGACCGGGCGCGGCGCGAGCGGCAGCCGGGCTGTGCTGCGCCATGCGGAGTCCGTCGAATGGAAACTGTCAGCGCGCCGCGGCAATTGTTACTGGGCGAGGGTGGTTCGCAGGCGGCGTACGGCCAGCCGCAGGCAGATCGCGCCCATCACGGCCAGGTACACCACCGCCACGAGCGACTTCACCGACAGGACTCCGAGTGCCGGATTCCGCAGCAGTTCGATGGACTGGTAGAGCGGCAGCCACTGGACCACGATCTGGATCGGCCGGGGGTAGACCGAGAGGGGATAGAACGTCGTGGCGAACAGGAACATGGGCAGCATGACGAGCTGGATGTACTGCATGTCCTGCCAGTCGCGCAGGTAGGTGACGACCACGACGCCAGCGGTGGCGAAGGCGAAGGCGATCAGCGCCGCACCCGGCACGACCAGGATGGCCCACGGTGACGTGACCAGGCCGAGGACGGTGACCACCACCAGGAAGGCGGCGCTGACGATGGTGCCGCGCAGCACCGCCCAGCCGACCTCGCCGAGGGCCACGTCCCGCTCGGTCAACGGGGTGGCGAGCATCGATTCGTACGTGCGGTCGGCCTTGAGCTTGCCGTACATGAGGAAGGTGGTCTCGTTCATGGCGCCGTTCATCGCCGCGGTGGCGAGCAGGGCGGGTGCCACGAACGCGGCGTACCGGATCGGGGTGCCGTTCGGCACGTCGGTGACCGTGCCCACCAGTACGCCGATGCCGACCCCGATCGAGAGGAGGTAGAGCACCGGCTCGAAGATCTCCGCGAGCAGCACGTACCAGGTGTGCTTGTAGATCATCAGGTTGCGCTCGACGAGCACGGCGGCGTTCACGCGGTGAGCCTCCGGGTGTAGGTGCGTCGAGCCGCGAGGTAGCCGACAGCGATCAGCGTGAGCAGGACGAGAAGGTGGATCGCGGTGGAGCCGGATCCGCGACACAGCTCGGTGCCGTGCCAGAGGGGGCTGACCCAGACCAGCCGCTCCAGCCAGTCGGGGAGCTGCTCGGCCGGGAAGAACGTGCCGGAGAACATGTACAGCGGCATGATCACGAACCGGAAGAGCGCGCTCAGCTTCGCGGGGCGCTCCACGGTGATCGCGAACGCGGCCACCGGCGCGGCGAAGGCCAGGCCGGTGAGCACCGCCGCCAGCAGTGACCCCGGCGCGTCCTTCAGCTCGGTGGCGCCGAACCCGACGAGGACCACGAGGATCCCGATCGAGGCGGTGAGCAGTCGGAAGGCGTTGAACAGCAGATGACCGGTGAGGACGTCGGTCGGCTCCATCGGCGTGGTGACCGCCGCGCGGTAGTTGCCGCCGACCCGAGCGGACTGGAACACCGGTCCAGCCGAGTTGATGAAGCCCAGTTGCATCGCCGACGCCGCGAGCAGACCGGGTGCGACGAAGCCGAGGTACGAGCCCTGCAGATAGGTGCTGTCGCGCGCGTCGACCAGTTGGCCGAGGCCGAAGCCCATGGCGACGACGAACAGCAGCGGGTTCGCGACGCTGATCACGATCGTGCCGCGCCAGGTTCGCCGGTACAGGTGCCACCAGTAGGCGGCCTCGCGCGCCGCTGGAACGCGCAGAAGACTGTCGGCGGCGCTCACTCGACCAGGGTCCGGCCGGTGAGGGTGAGGAAGACGTCTTCCAGCCCGGATCGGCGGACCAGGGCGGTCAACGGATCGAGCCCGCGTCGGTGTACCTCTTCCAGGGCGGCCTCGCCGTCGGCGGCGTAGCAGAGCAGCCGGTCGGGCAGCACCTCGAGCCGGTCACCGATGCCGCGCGCCTTCTCGACGGCGAGCTCGTGCTGGTCGAGGGGGAAGCGCAGTTCCAGCACCTCACGAGTCGCGTACCGCTCGATCAGCTCGCGCGGTGAGCCGTGCGCGACGATCCGGCCGCCGTCCATCACGGCGAGTCGGTCGCAGAGCTGTTCGGCCTCGTCCATGTAGTGGGTGGTGAGGATCAGCGTGACGCCGTCCTGCTTGAGCCGGAACAGCCGCTCCCACAGCAGGTGCCGGGCCTGCGGGTCGAGGCCGGTGGTGGGCTCGTCGAGAAGCACCAGGTCCGGTTCGTTGACCAGGGATCGGGCGATGGTGAGCCGGCGACGCATGCCCCCGGACAGCTCCTGCACCCGGGCGCTGCGTTTGTCGACGAGCCGGGCGAAGTCCAGCAGCCGGTCGGTACGCTCGCGGATCACCGCGCGGGGCAGGCCGAAATACCGACCGTAGATCAGGATGTTCTCCTCGACGGTCAGCTCCGTGTCGAGCGTGTCGTCCTGCGGCACCGAGCCGATCCGCGCCTTGATCGTGCGGCGTTCCCGGGCGGCGTCCCGACCCAGGATGGTCAGCTCGCCGCCGCTGCGCGGTGACACGCATCCGATCATCCGCATGGTGGTGGACTTGCCGGCGCCGTTGGGCCCGAGGAACCCGAACGCCTCGCCGCGGAGGACGTCGAAGTCGATGCCGGCGACGGCGGTGTGTGCCGGCGGCCCGTCGTAGACCTTGGTGAGCCCGCGCGCGGTGACGAGCGCCGTTGAATCGATCACCATCGCAGGCTACAAGTAGGCGACGAAAGTCTGCAAGAATGAGACGACTATGAGAAATTACTTGACGGCGGGGGGTGATGCCGCTGTTCTGGTCGACACCATCCGTAGCAATCGGGGTGCTGGTACCGGTTTCCACCGATTTGGCGAGCGTGCAGGTGGAACGATGCAAGGCGTGGGAACTGCGAAAACTGCCATGCCTGCCATCTCGCCGCTCGCCGGTGAGCCGATCAAGCGCGCTGACGCCGAGCGACTCGCGGGGGTGCTGAAAGCATTCGCCGACCCGGCCCGGCTGCGACTACTCAGTCTGATCCAGTCCGCACCGGAGGGCGAGGCGTCCGTCACCGACCTCACCGCGCCGCTCAACCTCTCCCAGCCGACCGTGAGTCACCATCTCCGGATCCTCACCGAGGCCGGCCTGCTCGAGCGCGAGAAGCGCGGCGTCTGGGCGTACTACCGTCTGGTGCCGTCCGCGATCTCGGCGATCGCCGAACTGTTGACCCCGCCCCGCAAGCGGGCGACGAAGAGAGCCCGCTGAACGACAGGGCACGGGTCAGGAGGGCCAGGGCACCTCGTGGTACGTCGTCGTCGACGAGACGGTGACGAGATACCTGTGCCCGCGCAGCGGCCCGCTCCAGAGCGCATCGAGGTCGACCGGGTGATCGTCGTGGTAAACCACCGGCCAGCGAAGCTCCACCGGGGGATAGTTGGTCCGTCGTCCGCTCACCTGCGAGTACCTGATGTGGACCTGCCCGTCGTACCCGGGCCTGCCGAAGGTCATTCCCAACAGCACCAGGAGCTCTTCGTAGTCGGCCCCATAGCGGGCCTCAAGGTTCTCCAACGTTTCGCCGGAGACCTTGATCAATCCAACCGTCGTCGTCCCCCTGTCCACCATGCGCAGCAGCTCACGGAGATCCCCTCCGGCGCCGAAGTACCTGGTCTCGGTACGCGCGCACCGCAGCCGGTACGTGTCGTGCGGAAAGGTGCCCTGCGTCTCGCCAGCGCGACAGGAGTCGGACGTCGACGTCGCGACCAGCCTCAGCGCCGGCATTTGCCGGGTCGTCGAGTCGAGCATCCCGTCGATCTGCGCGGCGGCCACCGTACCCGCCTGCCGGACAGCGGCCGACCGAGCTTCCTCGGCGCTCTCCCGGGGTTTGGGGGCGTCAGATTCGCATGCCGCGAGGGCGAGCACCAGAGCCGCAGCCACCACTAGCCTGATCCGCCGGAGAGAAGCCATGGGCACGAGCATGCCGGCTGGCCGTACTGCGGGGATGAGTCGTCGTACTCACTCCCGTCGAAGGCGGCACTGACGGAAAGGCGGCACCGCGGCTGCGCGTCGGCCCCGGCCGTGCACGATGGTCAGATGGGACACCCGCACGGCACACCGCCGTACGCGGCCCTGGCCGCCGGCACGCCGCTGGAGTGCGTGATCGCCCTCGGCCACGACGACGAGGGCGACCGGAACCCGCCCGCGGATCCTGCTGGTGCCGGCGGGACGCCGACGTGGGACGCGCAGGGCACGGCCGGGCGGCACCGCGCCCTCGTCGCCGCGCTGCGCGACCGTGGGTACGCCGTGGGCCCCACTGCCGCAGCCCGCGTGCTGGACGCGCTGGGTCGCGCCCCGGTGGCGGACGGTTGCAGCACCTACCTCACCCACCCGGACGCCTTCCGGCCGGCGCCATCCGAGCCTGGCCGTCCGGTGGTGGTCCGGCTCGTCGCGAACATCGACGGCCGACAGGGCGTGGCCGCCGCCTCGGCACTGCTCGACGGGCTGCACTCCGCCACGGTCTGCATGTACCTGGGACACCTGCGCTTCGGCCTCGGCGCCGACTTCGAACCCGCGCTACCGGTCACGGTCGCCGCTGACAGTGGGCTGCCCGCCGCGCCCGCGCGCCTGGTCCGGCGGGCCGCACGGGACGGACGGCAGCGCGGTGAGCGGCTGGAGGAGACCCTCGACCGCTGGCTGGCCGACGGGCTGATCCACATCGAGCGGGCCGGCGCGAGCCGGGTGGTCCTCTCGTACCGGAATCTCGTCCCCAGCAGCGCGACCGCCCGGCTCACCCACTGGGTGGCGCGGCGGGCGCCCGGTGGACTGCCGGCGCCGGTATTCGCCGAGCCCGCCGCCGAAGCCTCCCCCGGCCTGGCCCTCGACCGGCACCGGCTCTGGGTGCTGCTGACCTGCCGCGCGACGGCGCTCTTCCCCGCGCTGCGCCGCGGCCTCGCACCAGCCCCGGTGTGGCTGATCGGCCCGCCCGACACGGTGTCGCTCGGCGAGTGGCGCACACTGCCGTGGATCCTCGACGCCCTGTGCGCCGGCGGCCCATGGGCCGAGGTGCTCAGCGTGCTGGACGCGCGGGCGTACGGGGGCCGCCTGGTGCTGGACGCTCCGCCGGACTTGGACGCCCGGATCGCTACGGAGGGGGGCGACGGTGGCCGCCGAGCCTACTGCTGACCGACCGCGTCCAGCGGCGACCGTGGGCCGCCGGCCCCGGTGCCCGGACTGCGGCCGGCCGGTTGCCGGCTGTTGGTGCCGATACGTGTCGCGGGTGCGGACGCGCCACCGGCTCGTCGTGCTGCGCCACCCCCGCGAGGCACGCCACGCGTTCGGCACGGTGCCGGTCCTGGTGCGGACGATCCCGGAGACCGAGGTGTACGTCGGTGTCCGCCGGCCACCGGCGGCCACCCGCGCCATCTTCGGCGAGCCTGACCGGCCCCCGCTCCTGCTGTATCCCGCTCCGACCACGGCGGCCGGGCCACCCGCCGCGGCGCCCCTGTCACCCGTTCCCGGCAGTGCCGACGGCGCCGTCGGGCACAGAATCGTCGACGGGCCCGGCGCGGGCGGGGAGCACGGCGCCGCAGCGGCTCCCCGCACGCTCGTGGTGATCGACGGCACCTGGGGGCAGGCCCGGAGCATGCTCGGCGCCGACCCGGAGTTGGGCGCGCTACCCCGACTGTCGCTCGCACCGGCAACGTCGAGCCGGTACGCGATCCGCGCTCAGCCCTTCCCGCACGGTCTGTCGACCGTGGAGGCCGTCGCCGAGGCGCTCATCCTGCTCGGTGACGATCCGGTCGTACGGATGGCGCTGCTACGCCCGCTCGCGGCGCTGGTCGGCATGCATCTGGCGTGCGCGGACGCGGCGGGCGGCGACGTGCTGGACGACCCGGCGGCACTGGAGCGCGCGGGCTACCTGCCGCCCCTGCCCGGTCACTCCCCGCAGACCGGGTTGTAGCTGCAGCCTCCGCCACACGAATCCTGGCAGCTGAACTGGCAACTGCTGCCCTCCTCGGTCCATTCCGGGCAGCCGCCGCAGGTGCCGCTCGCCCCGATCTCCGTCGGTGTCGCGAACCAGCCCGGCGAGACCCTCAGGTCGAGGTCGAACTCGTCGTCGTCCTCGACGAGCGCCGTACCCGTCAGCCGCGCGTCGGAGTTGCGCATGTGGCTCACCCTTCTCCTACTACTGCGGCACCTGGTCGCCGCGCAGCGGCCAGACATTGATGGCGTACGCGACGAGAGCCGGGAGGAACCACCATTCCGTGCGGTTCTCCGAGCTGAGCAGCTCGAGCCGGCGAGACGGGGCGTCGAACCGGGAGACCCGCGATCGCCGGTCGGGGTCGAAGGAGGCGAACTGCTCCTCCGCCTCGGCCAGTCGGCGATCGAGTCGCCCCTCGTCCCGGCGGCGCGCCGCGGCCTCGACGGTGGCGTGTGCGAAGAAGTCGGGATTGTGCGCCCGGGCCGCGTCGGTCAACACGCGCAACGCCGGGGCGGGATCGGCGAGGAGCCGAGCCACGTCGTCGACCTGCTGGTCCCGCTGGAAGCCACTGGTGGCCAGGACATGCACCGCCTTGGCGTAGAGCAGCCCGGTGAACGCCCGGTGGAACGTGGCGTCGGGCGCCCGGTACGCGCGGTAGACGCTGGAGTAGCCCGGATTGAACTGCCGCTGCAGGACGGTCGACAGCTCCTCGACGACCGGCTCGAACGCGGGGTTCGTCGGCAGGATCTGCCCGACGGCGTCGATCAGGGCGGTGAGCACGCGGTGCGCCTCGGCGTTCGACTTCGTCACCGGGACGTCGATGGTGAGCGGCGCGAGCCAGGTGTGCACGTCGTTGTGGATCGGTGCGGCGGTCATCGACCGGCGGATCGCGTCCACCCGGCCTCGGACCCGATCCGAGACGCGGCTGGTCGGCCGCTCCTCCTCGGTCGGGTCGTGCAGCAACTGCCGCTCGGGCACCGGTCGGCTGGCCTTGCTCGCGTAGAGCAGGACCCGGTAGAACCGCTGGCCGTCGCCCTCGCCGCGGGCGTAGACGACGATCTCGCCGGGCGCGGCGAGGCCGTCGGTGTGACCGGTGAGCCAGTCATGGTTCTGCAGCACGGTCTCGATCGGGCACTCGGCGGGCAGCCGGATGCCGAGGGTGCGCAGCATCGAGCGGGGCTCCCGCAGGTAGGTGAGGGCCTCCGGCGGAGACATCACCCACGCGTGACCGAGCAGCGGCTGCGCACGCAGGATCCTGGACCGGGCTGCGACATCGACGATGTGGCTGGGCATCTGATCTCCCCGAGGATCGCGGAGCGTCCTGTGTCGAGCACACTACGCTCGGGCGACTGATCGACTACACCCTCAGACCGGGTGCTGTCGGGCAATGGACAGCGGCCACGCGAGCACGCTGCCCAACGCCAGCCCCGCCAGCGCGAAGACCCGCTGCTCGAGGTCCGGGCGGCCGCCGACGAGCCGGTTCAGGTGCATGTGGACGAGGCTGCGTACCACCTGGGGGTGCGGCGTCTCCAGTCGGCCGGCGAGGTGCTCGGCGTCCAGGCCCGCTGCCACCTCGGTGACGACGGCCCGTCGCGCGTCCAGGATCGGCGCCATCGGATCGCCGACGGGCGTACCGGCGACCAGCACGCGTACCCCGTGCTTGTCCGCCCGGAACTCGGCCGACTCCACCGGGTGCCGGGGACTGCGGTGCGCGCGGTACCACCGGAGCCGGCGCGCCGGCGGGTACCCGAGGGCGTCCAGCAGGTCGTCCACGGTCCGCACGGCCAGGTGCCGGCGGTCGGGCGCGGCGCGCACAGTCCGGTCGGCGAGCAGCCGGCAGACCGCCTCGCTGTCCGCGGCGAACAGCCGCTCGGCCAGGTCCAGTCCGGCGGGCCCGCCGTACCGCTCGACCTCCCGCTCGTACGTGTCCAGGGCGAACCGATCGAGCACGCCCTGGTCGACCAGGCCCGCGGCCCAGTGGCACAACCTCCCCAGCACCTCCTCCCGCAGCCGCTCCGGGTCGCCGGTGAACCGCAACCGCAGGTGGAACCGGGGGTCGGCGTACCGGAGGAAGAACCACGAGCGTGCCGCGCCGGTCGCACACAACTCACCGGCCAGCTCACGGATCGGGCCGCCGAGCAGGTCGTCGGCCGCGTCCGGTGGCAGGTACAGCTTGGCGTACAGCCAATCCGAGCCCGGCGGACGCAGCCGCACCACCCGGGCGATCACCCGACGTTGCGGTGGGCCACCGCCCGGATCCGCGTCGCCGTCGCCGGCCCGTGCGCCGGTGCCGGCCCGCGCGTCCTCGTCGCGGCGGCCGGTCCGAATCATCGGTACGACCAACTCGACGAGCCGCCGCCCGTCCGGTGACCACGCGGCGGCCGATTCCGGATCGGGGAGTGCCTCCTGCACGTCCAGCCGTGCCCCCTCCGGCAGCCGATTACCCGCGGCGAGCAGCAGCGTGGCCCCGAGCTCGCTGTCCAGGTCGATCAGGAGCTGCTCGTCCCGAGGGCCGAGCAGGACGTACCGGGGCAGCCCGACCTGCCGCCGGGCGGCCGTCCGGTCCCCTGCGTAGGCGCGCAGGAACCCGGGGTCCAGGCTCCAGCCGGCGGGGCGCAGCACCACACGGCCCACCTGCACCCGCGGTCGGAACGGCAGGTGCTCGGCCGGGCCCCACGAGAACCGGTCCAGCATCCCCGACTCGCCGTCGAAGCTCACCGCGTGCAGGAACTGCGCCAGCGGAGGCGACAGGCCGGGGCTGAGCAGGTGCAGACCGTACGCCAGCACGTCCGCGCCGGTGCGGGTCCAGACCAACCGTAGCCGTCCCTCGCGCAGCGTCACCGCCAGTTCGGCCAGCGGGATGACGTGCCGCCCGCGCGGTGGTGGGCCACCGTTCACCGCGATGACGTGCTCCGGCAGGATCGGCCGGACCATGACGTTGGCCGCTCGCGGCCGTACCGGCGCGAAGGTCAGTTCGGCCACGACCGTCGGGGTATCCGCCTGCCTCGCCGGGTCGCGTGCCGCCAGGTCGCGCAGGAACGCCAGCGCGCCCTCGTCGAACAGGTGCGCGAAGCGGCCGAACGACCGGCCAGCTGGCGCGGTCACGCCCACACCGGACAGCACGAGCAGGAAGTCGCCGTCGTCCACGGCCCGCTCGTCGCGGGCTGCCAGCGCGCAGAAGAGGTCGACCGAATCCGGTATGGACCCCGTACGCTCCGCGGCGCCTTCGAGCTCGGCGATCCGGGGCTCGTCCAACCACAGCACCCGATCGCCGGCGCTGAGTGTCTCACCGGCGAGTCGGACCAGCAGCCGGTCGTAGCGGGGTCGAGGTGGCGGGGTGGCGTGCAGGTCGGGCAGACCGGCCCCGATCAGGTCCAGCACGGGCACCAGCCGGTCCGGCCCGTACGCCTCGACGAACCCCGGTCGCCACGCGGCCAGGCCGGGAAACCGGGTGGACCACGGCGACAGGCGGGACAGGACGTCGACCGCGCGGCTCGCCTCCCGGGCAACCTCGGCGGGCAGCCGAAGGGCCGATCCGGCGAAGGTCGCGTCCACTCCGAACACGGCAGCGGAGTCCGGAGTCGCCCGCTGCGGCGCGGCCGTACGCGTCGACGTCCCGTTGTTGCGGGCGCCGTCCAGTGGCCGGTCCTGGGCCGCCGCGGCCCTGCCGCGCAGGGACTCGGCGCGAGCGAGCAGGTGCGGCAGTAGATGCAGCGCCGCGCCGGCCGGCAGGCCGTCCCACTCGGCGAGGGCGTCCAGCAGGCCGTGCAGCGCGACGGCGACCGACGGGTCGACCGTGGCGAGCACCTGCGCAACCTCTCGCGCGGGCGCTCCGGTCAGCGCCGGACGCAGGCCGGTGACCAGGAACCCCCGCTCGATGAGCGTGTCGACGGCGGCCCGAGTCCGGTCGGGGTCCCGGCCGGTGGAGGCGAGCGCTCCGACCAGTGCGGCGTAGTCGGTGCCGGCTCGGCAGGCCGTCAACGCCTCCCGCACCACGGCGGTGGCGCGAACGGACGACCCTCCGTTGCCCACGGCGGCGTCCGGCAGCACGGCTCGGCCGGCGCGCACGTGGGCAGCCGGATGGGTGGTGAGTCGTAGCCCTCGCCGGATCGCAGGGTGGTGCTCCCACTGCTGCACCAGGTCGAGCAGCCAGGCCAGGTCCGGGCGGGTCCGGCGGGTCAGCGGGCCCAGCGTGAGCTGGGCAGTGTCGCCCCACTCCCCCAGGGCCACACCGGCGAACAGGCCGAAGGGAGTGGGCCGGGTGGCCATCCGAACCAGGTAGGAGGCCAGTGCGTTACGGATCGGTGCCAGGTCGGCACCGGAGTCGGTGCACACCGCGACCGCCGCCGCCATCGACGGCGAGGCGATGGCGAGGGCCAGGGCCACCACGGGCGTACGGCCGGGCACCGCCAGCGCACGGTCGAGGTCCATGAGGGACGCAGGCCTGGACAACTCGACGAGACGGTCCACCGGCAGCGCTGGTGCCCGCACCATGAAGGTCTGCGCCGCAGCCCAGGTCGCCCCCCGTCGTGTCATGTCAGGCAACCAGGAAGATGCGGTCCCAGGTCGGTGGCTGGTCGCCGGAGGCGGCCAGCAGCACCAGGGCCACACCGGCCGCGCCGTCGAGCAGTCCCGCGGAATCCGACGGTACGGCTCCGCTCTCCACCCGCTGGTAGCCGTAGGCGCTGGTCGGCTCGTACGCGTCGATCAGGCGGACGACCTCGGCGTCGATCGCCGCGCAGATCTCGTCGTCGCCGGTGTCCCCGGCGAAACGCAGCGCGATGTGCAGGAGCCCGGCCTGGCCGTGGCAGAACGTCGGCGAGCTGAGCCCTCGCTCGGACGGCGGCCGGCGCAGCGCCCCACGGATCGCGTCCACCGCCTCGTCCCGCCACTGCTCCCGGTCCAGCGCGCGGCCGGCCAGCCACAGCGCCCGCGTACAGCCGGCGGTGCCGTAGCACCAGGCCATCCGACCGGGCGGTGGCATCGAAGCGGTCGGGTCGACGGACACGCCGTTGGGCCAGACGGGCCCCCATCGGTCGATGCGTCGATATCGGCGCAGCCACTGCGCCAGTGTCGCCACCGCGGCTGCCTCGGCATCGCCACCAGCACCGTCGCTCAGCGCGAGCGACAGCGTGGCCAGCACACCGGGCAGGCCGTGCGCGAGACCGAGGTTGAGCAGAGGGTGGCCGCCGTCCAACCGCAGCGCCCCCCACTGCGGCGGTGCGACCAGGCGCGGATGGCCCCCGTTGCTCGCGTCGGGCTCGGCGAGTGTGGCGAGCGCCGCGAGCGCCTCGGGCAGCACCGCGTCGACCGCTGGGGTGCCGCGCCGGGCGAGCAGCGCCACGGTCACTCCGGCGAGGCCGGTGATGAGGTCGATCAACGGTGGCCGAAACGGTGGGTCGTTGGTACTCACCTCGTGTACCAGTGCCGCTGCGCTGGCGGAGAGAGCACTGTCGGCGCTCGCCAGGAACGCGCCGTAGCGAGGTCGGCTGCGGGCCAGTGCCGTCGCGGCGACCGCGAGTCCGCCCCACCCGGTGTAGAGCGACGGGCCGAGCCGGGTCAGCTCCGCCTCGTCCCGGACGCTGGCGGTGAGCGCGAGGTGCCCGGTGCGGGCCCAGCCGTCGCCCGGTCGACACTCGTCGAGGTAGGCGGCCAGCAGAGCCAGACCCGGATACCCGGAGGCCAGACTGGACGGACGCCATGCGTCGTCGGCGCTCCCTCCGGTCCCGGACCCGCCCTCGGGCGGGGTGGGGACCGGCAGGGCAGGACCGGCGCGGTCGCGAAGCGCTGCGGCGACCGCCAGCGCGACCTCGCGAGCGCGCCGGGCCGTGCCCTGCGTCACGGGTGGCGTCCACGGGGGGACCGTACGGGCTGTCGTCATCGAGACGGATGGTCGCACGCACCGGGGTCGAGATGCTACCGTCCGTACGGGACGTTCCCGTAGTTCAGAGGGGTAGAACACCGGCAAACGCAGCCGGAGGTCAGGGGTTGGATTCCCCTCGGTCGCGTCCCATCGCACCTTCGTAGTTCAGAGGGGTAGAACACCGGCGAACGCAGCCGGAGGTCGGGAGTTGGATTCTCCCCGAAGGTGCCCCCCACCGCCGCACGGACCACTGCGCCCGTCTGTCGAGGCAGAAGTCCCGCGACGCGGGTTCGAGGAAGATGAACCGGGCGATGTTCGCGGTGCCGCCCGTTCCCGCGAACAGGGGCTCGAAGACCGCGCGGCCGAGCTGGTGCCACGCCCAGTGCCGCACCCGCTCCCGTGGTCGGGCAGCAGCATCAGCGCGGTCACCGGCGTGGGAACGGGGCTCGCACTGCTGATCGGCGCCGCGGTCGCGCTGGGCACCGCACTGCTCTGGTAGCCCGCGCGCTACTTGTCGGCCGGCGGTGTGTGGCCCGGTCCGCGGAGCCGTTCCCGGCCGAGCGCGTCCTCGCGGATCCGCTCGCTGTACTGGCCCCGGTGCCGGATCGGCCGGCCAGCGTGGGCGTACTTCTGCTTGGCCCGCTCCAGGTGGGTGCGGACCGTGGCGGCGATGCCCAACTGCCGGCCCACCGCGTCCACGGTCATCCCTCGGCCGTACGCCACCAGCACCTCGTGCTCGCGCGGCGTCAGCTCCGGTCGGTCCGGTCGGTCGTCGCGCCCCAGCCAGAAGGCGTGCTCGGTGGTCAGTGGCGAGTCACCGCGCGCCACCGCCCGCGACCGACCGCGCCGTCGCGGTCAGACGGATGTCGGGCACCGAGGCGAGCCACGTCGCCATGCCCTCCAGCAGCATCTGGTCGTTGTCGATCGCGGCGATCTCGATCAAGGGGTCCACGAAACCTCCACCACCGTGCCGTGGCCTGGGCTGGACGTGACGTCCACCGTGCCTCCGGTCTCGATCACGCTGTGCCGCAACTCGCGCATCAGGCCGCGCCCGGCGGGCACCGCCTCCGAATCGAAGCCGACCCCGCGGTCCACCACCACGATCCGCACCCCGTCGCCCTCACCGACAGCGGTCAGCCAGGCCTCGTCGACGTTGGCGTGCTTGGCCACGTTGTTCAGCGCCTCCCGGGCGGCGCCGAGCAGCATCGACGCGGCAGCCGGCGGCAGCGTGACCGGCAGGGCGTGGAACTGCGAGTACACCCGCAGCCCGAGCGCCTGCTTGTCGCGGACCACCCCGGCCAGGGCACTGACGAAGTCACCCGGGCCGACGTCGGCGGCGCCGCTCATGAGGCCGCGCAGGAAGTCGGCGTCGCGGGTGCACAGGGCGCGGACCTCGTCGGCGCGGTGGTCCAGCCCACCCCGGGCGATCTTGCTCAACGTGCTGAGCACCGTGTGGTGCAGCACGTCGTACTGCCGGGTCCGCTCGTCGTAACGGGCGCGGGCGGTGGCCTCACGGGCCCGCGCCTCGATCGCGTCGGCGGTGGCCAGATCGACCTGCCGGGCCGAGGCGCGGAGCAGTCGGGCGCACACCCAGCTCAACACCCCGAAGCCCAGCATGAAGAACACGTTCACCGCCACCGAGCCGATCGCGTCCGGTGCCGGCACCCGGATCCGGGCCATGTGCTCCCAGATGCCGAACACGTACGCACCGACCACCACCAGCGTGCCGGCGGCCGCGACGCTGAGCTGGACGAAGATCATGGCCAGGATGATGGAGCCCATCGCCGACGGGACCACCCACAACTGCCAGCCGCTCGCGCAGGACTTGACACACAGCTGCGGCACGGTGACGAGCCACATCATCGCGAGCGCCAGATCGGCCAGCACCCATGTCAGCGAGACCCGCCGGCGGCGCAGCATCACCGTGAACAGCGCCGCCGACCAGGCGACCGCCGCCAGATGGCTGCCGACGATCGCCGTGGTGGACCGGAAGTCGTTGAGGCCGCCGACCAGGAGCACCGGCAGGCCCACGGAGAGCTGGAGGGCTCGGAGCGCGCCGGACGCCTGGAGGAGCAGCAGTTCCGCGCGGGCGCGGGCCCCCCTGACGGTTGTCGCCGGTGCTTGCACCTGACAAACCTCGCGTGTGGACGGGGGCTCGGGGTAGTACGCAGAAACGTCGACTAGCGCCGATGACACCTGGCGAGCCTAGATCGTTGACCGGTATTTCTCCTCTTCACTCGTGCCACTACTATCTCCTCCGCTCCCGGTCGATGGTCCCGAATGGAACCCCTGTCCGGAAACCTCCGGGCAGCCCAATGCTGGGATCGTGATTTGGTGATCTTGTCGTACCGGGCCCCTACGGTGTGCCGATGACGCGATTCGTGCAGCAGCCCGACTACGAGGGTGCGGAGTTCATCGACCTGTCAATGGCCAGCACGACCTTCCGCGAGGTGGATCTCCGCGGCGCCCGGATGCGTGGCGTGCTGCTGTTGGACGCCGACATCGACGGGGCGATCGACGGCCTGCGCGTCAACGGCGTGGAGGTCATGCCATTGATCGAGGCCGAGCTGGATCGCCTGCACCCCGAACGGCTTCGACTGCAGCCAACCACACCCGAGACGATGCGCGATGCGGTGGATGTCATCGAGGAGCTGTGGCAAGCGACGCTGCGACGCGCAAGCGTGCTGCCAGAGGAAGCCGTCCACAGATCAGTGAACGACGAATGGTCGCTCGCCCAAACCCTGCGCCACACGATCTTCGTCGTGGACGCCTGGTATGGCCACGCGGCGGCCCTTCGCCCGAACCCGTTCCATCCCATCGGCGTACCCGCATCGTTCACCACCAACGGCACCGAGTTCGGCATCGACGAGTCGGCCGCGCCCACCCTCGGCGAGATCCTCGCCGTGCGCGCCGAGCGGATCGCCGATCTGCGCGCATATCTGGCGCAGGTCACGCAGGAGGAGCTGGACCGCGTGCGGGGGCCGAACACCGCGATCGGCTGCCCGCCGCCCGCCGAACGTACGGCGGTCAAGTGCCTGCAAGTCATCTTCAGCGACCAGTGGGCGCACGTGCAGTTCGCCGACCGCGACCTGGCCATCCTGGAACAGGAGTATGCGTGATGCTCTGGGAGGTCCACTCCTATGATGGAGGCCGCGCTGCGGTGGCTGGCCGAACACACCGATGCATCCGCTGAACCGCTGCGCCTGATGGACGCCACCCCGATCCCCTGCGGGCAGTCACGCACCACCAGCCAACGCTCGGATCTGTTCGGCTGGGCCGGCTACGGCTACGAGTCGGCGCACAGCCGCTGGTACTGGGGGTCACCACCGCCGACGGCACCGTCACCGGGTTCGGCCTGGCCAACCCCAAACTGTTCGGCGAACGCGAAGCGACCCGCCAGATCCTGACCCGCCAGCCCGCTAACCAGCCCGCAACGGGCACCACCGTGGTCACCGACAAGGGCTTGTCCGGCCAGGGCAGCGAGCAACTGTTCACCGACCTGGGCCTGCTACTGATCCGCCCGGCCCGCAAGGACGAGAAAACTCCCAGACCCTTCCCGAACTGGCTACGCCAACGCATCGAAGCGATCATCTGGACGTTGAAGAACCAACTCGGCCTGGAACAACACGGCGGGCGGGTACCGGCCGGCCTATGGACCCGTGTCCTGCAACGCCTGCTCGCCCTCAACGCCGCGATCTGGCACAACTGGACCATCGACGCACCCGTCAAACGCTCCTTGATCGCCTACGACCACTGATGGCCTGCCCAGAATTACCGGTCAACGATCTAGGTGACCTGGGGGGCGGCGACCACCGGCTGCACTGCCAATCCGTACGCCGCGACGTCGAGCAGGCGGGCCATCAGCTCGGGTGACCCGCCGTCCTGCTGCACCGCCCACGCCAGACCGATGACGATCGTGATCACCTCGTACACGTTGACGTCGGCGCGCACCTGCCCGGCCTCCTGCGCGCGGCGCAGCAGCTGGCCTCCGGAGGCGCGCATGGCGGCGCAGGACCCGTGTAGTTCGGAGGTCTCATCCGCCAGGGCCGCCATGATCGAGTGCGGTAGACCCTGATAGGTGCGTGCACCGGCGGCCACGTCGGCGAGCCACGTCAGGAACGCCTCGAGCGGCGCGCCCGGCGGCGAGTCGAGGAGCTGGTCGGCGCGCTCGCGCAACATGTCGAAGTTGGTGTCCAGAATCGCTTCGAGGAGAGCTTCCCGAGTAGGAAAGTGCCGGTAGAGCGTGCCGATGCCGACTTCCGCGCGCCGGGCGATGTCGCGCAGGGACGCCTCGGTGCCATCGGCGGCGATCGCCTCCCGGGCTGCGGCGAGGAGCCGCTCTCGGTTGCGTCGCACGTCGGCGCGGGCTGTGGTCTCGGGCACGTGGTCCCCTCACGGTTGACGACCGGAGCGGTGCTCCGTATCTTCGACGAAGGCGGCGGAGCAGTGCTCCGGGGCTGCTCCGACAGCGTACCCAAGCAGCACGTGCAGACAAGTCCTCCATTGGACTCGGGCGTACCGCGCAATTCACCTTAAACGACACGAAACGGGTGCCATTATGCGAGCGATCGTCGCCGCTACCAGCGGCGCGGACCACGAGGTGGAACTGGTGGATCTCCCGGATCCCCGGCCCACGACCGGACAGATCCGCATCAGGATGGTCGGCGCCGCAGTCAATGCGGCCGACCTCCACATCATCGACGGTTCACGTCATGGTGCCGATGCCGCACGCCCCTCGCACCCTCGCGGCCTGGGTCTGGATGTGGCGGGCGTCGTCGACATGGTGGGTGCCGGGGTCACCGATCTCACCGTCGGCACCCCGGTCGCGGCACTGCACTTCCCGCACGCCCCGCACGCGGCTGCGGGCACGGCAGCGGAGTACGTGATCGTCCCGGCCTCCGACGCGGCGCCGGTCCCGGACGGGATCGAGCTGCTCGACGCGGCCACGGTGCCGCTCAACTCGCTGACCGCCGCCCAACTCCTCGCCCTGCTCGGCCCGGCCGAGGGGCGGCGGCTCCTCGTCACCGGTGCTGCTGGCGCCGTCGGCGGCTACTCGGTGGCCCTCGCCGCACACGCGGGCTGGAGCGTCACGGGACTTGCCCGTCCGAGCGACCGAGAGTTCCTGACCAGAGCCGGGGGCACGGACGTCATCACGGCCCTCGACCGAGCGCACGACTTCGACGCGGTGTTGGACACCGCCCTTCTGAACGGGGCAGCCCTGCGGAGCGTCCGCGACCACGGGTCCTATGTCGGCGTTTTCCCGGGCCTCGAACCCGCTTCG
Source organism: Micromonospora sp. CPCC 205539 (assembly GCF_036906815.1). Taxonomy (NCBI): domain Bacteria; kingdom Bacillati; phylum Actinomycetota; class Actinomycetes; order Micromonosporales; family Micromonosporaceae; genus Micromonospora; species Micromonospora sp. CPCC 205539. The sequence continues at coordinate 313,253 of NZ_JBAKHW010000001.1, forward strand.
GAACGCGGCATCAGCGTCACCTCGGCGGTCGTACGTCCCGACGGCGACCTGCTGCGGGAGTTGCTGGGGCTGACCGCGCGGGGCGTCCTGGAACCGCGTCGGGCCGGCGCGTTCCCCCTGGCCGAGGCCGCGTCGGCGTACCGCGCCCTGCGAGCGGGCGGACATCGTGGCCGGTGGGTGCTCACGAACTGAGCACCCACCTCGAGCTGGCGCGGGGGCGGTGATCGGGTTCAGGACCGGCAGGGGTAGCTGCTCTTCGAGCAGCTCACCCCGTAGTTGTACGCGTCGTTGAAGTGTGCGTAGTACGCGTCGTAGAGCGGGTGCGTGGTCCCGCTCTCCGGGGCCATCTTGACGAACAGCTCGTCGTTCTCGTTGAGGGCGTCCTGGGTCCAGTTCTGCGAGCCGGTGTAGACGCGGTACTGGTAGGCGCTGCCGTACTTGCCGTAGGCCGCGAAGAACTTGTCGTGCACCTTGTCCTTACGACGAATGGACACGCCGGCGTCGAGCAGCTCGTTGTAGACCGACTGGCTCATCGCGATTCCGCCGTCCGCGTTCGTGCCGACGACCATCCAGACCTTGCACCCGGCGGCGCGCAGCCCGGTGACCTGGTCCACGATCTGCGGCCGCCCCGTCGTCACCGACGCCATGCCCACCCGCAGCCGGCAGTTGGCGTCGGGGGTCAGGTCGTTGAGCCGGGTCTCGATGGTGTCGGTCTGCCCCGCCCCCTCCGGCGACGCGTACGCGTCGGCCGCGGTCGCCTGGTAGTAGCCCCGGCCGGAGGCGGAGTCGTAGTAGTCGTTGCCGCTGTAGTGCCGACGGTTCCACATGTCGCCGAAGTTGGCGTTCAGCCCGGCGGTGAGCGTCGCGTCGCCGTAGACGGTGATGGTGTTGTTGAACGCGTCCGGCCCGGTGGTGTAGGTGAGGTTGCTGGACCCGAACCAGGCCACGTTGCTGCGGGCCACGCCGTTCGGGTCGGTGGTGCTGGTGAAGGTGAACAGCTTGGTGTGCATGTCACCGTCGGCACTGGTGCTGATGCAACCGGTACCGCCATTACTGTTCGTGCAGAACCGGTAGTTGCTGAGCCGCTTGATCGTCGTGACCGCGGGGTCGGTCGAGGTCGCGTTCTTGCCGTCCAGGAGCACCAGCACGGTGACGCCGCGCCCCTGGGCGCGCAGCAACGCGTCGGCGACCGAGTCCACACTCAGGGAGTGGATCGCTCCCCGGATGGTGGAGCCGGCGGGCGCCGCGTCGATCAGCCGCTGCAGCTCGGTGATGATGGTGTAGTCGCGCCCGGCCGTCGGATCGGTGAAGTGCGCCCACACCGGGTAGCCCGCCAGCGTGGCCGACGCGGCGGAGACGCTCGACGGCGCGGCGGCGGGTGCCGCTCCTGCCGGAGACACCGGTTGACTCAAACCCACGGCGATCAAAGAGCACGCCACCGTACGGCGAATCGCCGCGCCCGCCCGACCCATAGTCATAGACAGGCATGTTTGACAAGAAGTCTTCACGTGTCAATGCTTCGACGGCGGTATTTGACGAAGACTCTCGCGATCTTCAGACGCCGTTCACCAAGGCACGCGCGACTGAGCGCCGATCCCGGTCACTTTTTCGCCTCGGGGGCGCTGTGCCGCGCGTCGTCGAGCAGGGTGCGGATCAGGTTCTCGGTCACGTCGTACCCGCCCTCGCCGACCGCGATGTGCCGAACCGCGCCGGTGGCGTCGACCAGGAACATCGACGGCCACGCCTGGACGCCGTAGTTCGACCAGGTGGCGTAGTCGTTGTCGACGGCGATCGGGTACGTGATGCCGTACCGCTGGGCAGCGTCGACGACCCCGTTGACGTCGTGCTCGAAGCTGTACTCCGGCGTGTGCACGCCGATCACCTCGAGGCCCTCGCCGTGGTACTTCTGGTACCAGTCGATGACGTACGGGAGCACGTGGCGGCAGTTGATGCAGTCGAAGGTCCAGAAGTCGACGAGCACGACCTTGCCGCGCAGGTCGGCGAGATCCAGCGGGGCGTCCCCCGCGGTGTTCAGCCAGCGGGTGATCCCAGCGAGTTCAGGAGCCGGGCCGCAACCGTCGCTCGGCGGCGCGGCGCCGTACAGCGCGTGCTCCACGCAGGTGGTCAGTTGCGGGCTCGCCGTGGAGTCGACGGTCGGCGCCGCCGGGATCAGCTTCTCGATGCTCTGGCTGAGCGCCGCGGTGTAGTCGGGAATGACCCGCTGCACGGTTCCAGCCACGTTGAAGGTCAGGGCGAGGGCCAGGCCGACCACGGCGGCACCGGCGACCACCCGGATGAGCCGCTGCCGGCGGCGGATCGCCAGGACGCGTTCGGCCACCGCCCGGCCAGCGAGCGCGAAGATCAGCAGCGTGAGTGCGGTGCCGAGGGCGAACCCGGCGGTCAGCACGATCGTGTCGCCACCGACCGTGCCGGTCGCCCCGGCGACGGTGATGGCGGCCAGCACCGGCCCGGCACACGGCACGTAGACCGTCCCGAGAACCAGGCCGAGCAGGAAGCCGCCGCGCTCCGGGCCGACCGACCGCTGCGGGATCCGGGCGAACGGCGCCTGCAGGATCGCCTCGACGCGCGGCACGATCAGCCCGATGCCGAGCAGGACGAGCGCGATCAGGCCCGCCCAGCGGATCGCGGACTGCGGGATCGGCAGTGCCGCCAGGACCGCCGCGCCCACCAGGGTCAGGACGCTGAAGCTGGTCACCAGCCCGGCCACCACGAGGTACGGACGGCGGCCACCGGTCTGCGTCCCGTCCGTACGGGCACTCTGCGCACCGCCGGACAGGAAGATCACCGGGAGCACCGGCAGGATGCACGGCGACAGCCCGGTGATCACTCCACCGACGAACCCGATCAGAGCGAGACTCACGCCCAACGCACCCACCTACCTTCCTGGCCGAGCGGCCGGCCCTCCCGCAGCCGAACTCCGCGCAACCCGTACGACGGTGCCACGCAGCTGGAACTCACCGTTGTGACCGGTCGCACAGCCGACCGGTGCGCCCTCGTCGTGTCGGCCTGATCACAGCCGGTCGACGGGACCTGTGCCAGCCTCTGTGGCACCGTGCAGGTCGTCCCGCGGCGGCTATTCCCGCCCTCGCCGGCTCGCACAGAGAAGGTTCAGCGTTCCCATGACGGCAGATACACACCCGGCTCCCGTGGTCGTCGAACTGCGTGACGTCACGTTCCGGCGGGATGGCAAGCAGATCCTGCACGGCGTCGGCCTCACCGTGCGCGAGGGCGAGCACTGGGCTCTCCTCGGACCCAACGGCGCGGGCAAGAGCACGCTCCTGGGCTTCTGCGGCGCGGTGACGCACCCGAGCTCCGGCAGCGTGCACGTCCTCGGTCGGCAACTTGGCCGCGTCGACCTGCAGCAGCTGCGCAGGGCGATCGGTCACGTGAATCCGCGCCACCCGCTGCGGTCACCCTTGACCATCCGTCAGGTCGTCCTGACCGGTCTCGTCGGATCGATCGACGTTCCGCCACGCTGGCAGCCGACCCGTGTCGACCTCGACCGAGCCGAACTCCTGCTCGGCACCTTGGGCCTGGCCGACAAGGCCGAGGAGCGCTGGCCCACCCTCTCCCAGGGCGAACGCGGTCGTACTCTGATCGCCCGGGCGCTGGTCAGTCGACCGCGACTGTTGCTGCTGGACGAGCCCTCAACCGGTCTCGACGTCGCGGCGCGGGAACAGTTGCTCGAGACCATCGATCTCCTCGGCGAGACTGACCCCCAGCTCGCCTCGATCATGGTCACCCACCATCTCGAGGAACTCCCGACGACGACCACCCACGCGCTGCTGCTCAAGGCCGGCAGCGTCGTCGCCGCAGGTCCCGCCGATAGGACCGTCACGACCGGGAACGTGTCCGCGGCCTTCGACCACCCCATCGAGGTGCGGTATCAGGACGGGCGCTGGGCGGCCCGCGCACGGTCCACCCGCAGGCCGGCGGTCGCCGCCGCGTGATCGGCACACCCGATGCGGCTTGGTAGGCGGTCGAGGCCGGCCAGCGTCGACCGCCTACCGGAGCACGCCTAGTCGAGCGGCCGGTTGTATTCGTGGAAGCCGACGACCTTAGCGTCGCGGACCATGATGTGGATGCAGTGCCGGGCCGCGTAGGGCTCGTTGAAGACGGTGCCCCGAGCCCAGTCCTCGAAGACGACGCGATCCTCGGCGACGCTCTTGTGAATGACTTCGAGCTGGTCGAAGCGGCTGGTGCCGGGAGTGAACAGGCTGAAGAATCCGATCAGCTTCTCCCGTCCTTCGGACCCGGTGAAGTGGCCGGCCTGCGGGGCGGGAAGGATCACGTCCACCTCCGCGCCGAGCAGGTCGAAGAGGCCCTTCCACGTGCCGGTCTGAAAGCCCTGGATCAGAGCGTCGTACGCCTCTTCGGCGACTACTCGAACATCGTCATTCATCGTTTATGCCTTCTGCGTCGATTCGTGGTTACGGTCGACCAAGATTAGCTTTTCAACTCACATATAATGAATGCGAGAAACGCCAGAATTCTTTCGCGATCGTCCGGAGTTCAAGTGGATCCCCTGTCCCATGTGCTGGCCCTGTCGAACATCGAAGGCGCCGTCTGTGCCGAGTTGCGAGCCGGCGGTGACTGGACGATCGCCTTCCGCGGTCAGATGCACGTGAAGTTCGGGGTGGTGCTGTCCGGCTCGTGTTGGCTCTCCGTGGAGGGCGTCGAGGCGCCCCTACGGCTGCGGCAGGGCGACTGCTACCTGGTGGTGGGCGGTCGGGACTACCGGCTCGCCAGCGATCCGGGGAGGATGCCCGCCGTGCGTTCGGAGGAGATCTGGTCGGCGGACGAGCACGTCGGCTACTGCGGCGTCGGCCACGACGCCACCCTGGTGGGCGGGCGCCTCCACTTCGACCGGGCCAACGCCGAGCTGCTGCTCAACGCACTCCCGCCGGTCGTGCATCTCCGCGCCGACACGGACTCCAGCGGTGTGCTCCGCGCGACGATTCAGCTCATGACGTACGAGAGCGCCGCACCACGGCCGGGGCAGACGCTCATGCTCGACCATCTGGCGCGCATCATCCTGCTGCAGGGCCTGCGGGCGCACGCCGGATCGGCGGGTGCCAGTGCCCACCTGCCGGCGCTGCTCGATCCGGGAGTGGACGCGGCCCTGACGATGATGCACGACGACGTCGCCCGCAACTGGTCGGTCGACGAGCTCGCGAGAGCGGCGCGGATGTCACGGTCGGGCTTCGCGGAACGATTCAAGGCGCTCGTCGGGGAGAGCCCCGCGCGATACCTGCTGAGCCTGCGCATGCACTCGGCCAAGCAGATCCTGCTCAAGTCCGACCGGACGGTCTCCTCGGTCGCCGCCGAGCTGGGCTATGCCTCCGAGGCCGCGTTCAGCACCGCGTTCAAGCGGGTGATGGGCGCGTCCCCCCGGGACTACCGGGCAGCGGGCTCCGTCGACACCAACCTCGCCCGCCGCTGATCCTCGTGCTGGTCGACGACGTGACGCCTCACGACCGATGACCGGGCGCGGTTGCCGCACGGCGGCGTCTCGTCGCGGCCCGACACGAGAGAATGGGTCCATGGACGTGACCAAGGACGGTCGTCGCTGGCGAATCGGCACGGTCAGCGACGTCGCCTGGCTGGCCGGCCACACCACGAACGGCCTCTCGATCACGGCGGCGATCCCGCAGGTGTTCGACGGCTACGCCACCTGCCACCCGCCCGACGGCGTCAGTATCGAGGCGCACGAACGCGCCGTAATCCACGAGCTGACCGCACACGGCCCCGACCAGCCCTGGTGGCTGGGCTACCTCGACACCGGCGCCCACGACATCGTCTTTCCCCGCGCGCCGACCGTGTCGCTCGACTGGGGATGGGCGTACGTCCTGGTCGAAGCCGGCCCCGAACAGGCCCTCACCTGGCGGACCGGCCACATGCGTCACGGCGCCGGGTCGCTGCCCGACCTGTTCTTTCCCACGGACCACTCCTGGCTCGTCTCCGCCCTCTGGGATGACACCTGGACCGACGTCGGCGGCTCGGGCGACCTGATCGCCGCCCTGCACCGCAACCCGCTGGTCAACGCCCGCCCCGTCGGCCCCGACGAGGACGCCCTCCCGCCAGGACTGACCCGCGACTGATGCCTGTCTCGTCGCCGCGCCGCGCAGCAGCGGGAGGAGGACTCAGTCGCACCTACGGTGACTCCCGCAATGGCCAGACCTCGACCACACCGTGCGCGACGGCGCAGGGCGTACGCGAGGCGATGTCAACGGCCTCGGCCAGCGTCGCTGCCTCGATGATGGCGAACCCGGCCACGGGCAGCGCGGCGGACATGAAGGGCCCGCTCTCCGTGGTCACCTCGGCCGCGTCATGGTTTCGCACTTGCACGGGTGTACCGGCGAGGCCCATGTCGACCCCGTCCTGGCGCAGGCGGGCGTCGTGCGCGTGCGCCGCGTCCCGTACGGCTGCGTCAGTGCGGTCATAGCCCGCTTGGTCGCCGTACCCGATGGTCATGAACTTCGCCACGGCAAACTCCCTTCGCAGGAATTGTCGACTGCTATGCAGGATCGCCGCCTGGATTGGCATGCGCAACTTCGCCGGCTCACGCCCGCTGAACTCGCGCGGCAGCTGGGCTACGACGCGCCAAGATCGAGCCGGCCGATCGACGTGAACTAACATCCCCACATGATCGAGGAGTTGGTCCGGAGAGCCGCCGCCGAGGACGACGACGCGGTCGAAGAACTGTCCACCATCGCGGACACCGATCCGCGGCGGCTGATTCCGCACCAGGGCCTTTTGCTCGACCTCGACGTGCTGTGGCCGCCGAAGTTGTACCGCGCCGCGGACGATGACGTGATCCGCCGGGTCATCGGCCTGGTCGACGACGGACAAACGCCAGATCAGCTCAATCACCTGCTCCTCGTCCTGGCGCACAGTGGCCACCCGCTCGCCGAGCACGCCCTGCGGCGGTGGGCGACGCACCCGCCGGCGGGCGCCGACACGCTGCACGTCGGGCCACTGGACTACTCGACCGAGGGCGGCTGGACGGTGGGCCCGGACGGCAACCGCCGGGACCTGTGCGGGGACACCGCGTACCGGTGGTTGCTGCGCGAGACGACGCGGGGCGCGGAGGGCCGTACCTGCCCGTGGTGCGCGTCGCCCCTCTGGATTGCCGCCGACGTCGACACCGCCGAGCCCGCCGTTAACGCCGCGCTGGCACACACCGGCTGGTCCGGCCGACTGGTGATCGAGGTGTGTCACTTCTGCGCGTGCTACGCGACGTTGTTCAGCCGAGTCACGCCGGACGGTGCCACCACCTGGTGGACCGGCAACACCCGGCCGAGCTATGTGCCGGATGCTGACGGGCCGGAGGACCCGCCGGCGCTGCTGCCGGTCGTGGGTCCGGCCCGGCCGACCCCGTACGGGGCCAGCGCCTGGGACCGGGGCGGCTCGACGTTGGGCGGCCATCCTGACTGGATCCAGGACGCCGAGCACGCCGACTGCCCCGGCTGCGGACAGCCGATGGACTACGTCGGTCTGGTTGGCGGCGCGGACCTGTACGACGTCGGCGAGGGTGCCTACTACCTGCACCTGCACCAACCGTGCGGCTTCGCCGCGGTGAACTACCAGCAGAGCTGAACGGCGGTGGTCAGCCCAGACGGGTACGCACCACCAGATCGTGCAGCGCTGCCACGGCTGCCGGTTCGGCGTGCTCGGGCAGCGTCGAGGTGTCCCGGGCCGCTTCCAGCTCGGCGCGGAGTCGCGGTACGTCGGCGGCGAGCCGCTGGGCGGCACCGGCCGGGATCGGCCCGTGCTCGGCCTCCCGTTTGGTGGCGATGAGGTCCGGCACGTACGCCAACCGTGTCCCGAGCACGCCGAGGTCGGTCTCCAGCCGGCCGGTCCGCATGAGGTGGATCCCGGTGAGCAGGACCCGCAGTGTGTACAGCGCGGGCTTGAGCTTCCCGGTCCTGGCGTACAGCTTCTCCTGCGCGGCGGCGAACCCGAGGTAGTGGTGCGCGTGGTGGCGGGTGATCAGGCGCGGGGCCAGGGCCGAGAGTTCGGCGTGCACCGGAGTGGTCACGACCACCAGCGGGGACAGCAACTGTTCCAGGACGTACCCGTTGCGGCTGTTCAACATAGTGGCGAACTTGAGCAGGTCGTGGCTGACCACGTCCAGCTCCACACCGGCACGCAGGCCGGCGTGCTGCAACGTCTGCGGCCCGGTGCGCAACCCGACCACCTCCTCCGGTGCCAACAGGTGCGCGGCACGCAGATCCAGGTCGGAGTCGACGGACGCGAACCCGTACAGGTGCGCCCCACTGACGGTGGCGAACAGCAACGGGCGGGGTAGCGCGCGGGCAACCTCGGCCGCCCAGGACGGCACGTCGAGGGTCACCGCAGGTTCCTTTCGCGTACGGCGGTGAGCAGCCGGTCCACGGCGGCCCGGTCAGGTTGTTCCGGCAGGGTGCTGGCGGTCGACGCGTCGGCCAGGTCGGTGAGCAGGTCCGCGGCCCAGGCGGTGATCTCCGCCCAGGGCAGCTCACCGCGTCGCACCGTGAGCAGCTTCTCGCGCAGGTGTCGTACGTCGACGAGGATCTCCCCGGTGCGCAGCGCGTGGGCCCCGGCGACGAGTAGCCGGATCATGTGCATGGCCTGCTTGTGGTTCGTCTCGCCGGTGCGCTCGCGTCGGGCCGTCACCCGGTCGAGCTGGTCCCGGGCGTAGCCGCCATACGTCTGGGCCAGCCGCTTGGACAGGAACGCCTGCCGTGCCGCGAGCAACCGTTCCCCGTCCGCCGTGACCGTCTCGACCAGCGGGGACCAGAGCACCTCCAGCACCGTCGGGTTGCCCTGCAGGGCCAGCGTGCAGAAGCGCTCGAACTCCCAGGAGAACTGCTCCACGGCGGGCCCGTCCAGGTGGGTGGGCGGCTTGTCCAGATGCCAGAATGCGCGGGTCGGCGGCACGTACACACCGCGCCGGTCGTGGTCGGAGCCCGGAACGTCCAGCCCGTACGCCCGCGACCCGACCACGACGGCGAGAACGGTGTGCCGCTCGACAAGATCCATCACGCCGGGCAACGCTATCGAGGTGCCGCCCGGCGCGCGTCAGAATTTCTCGGCGAGCCGTCGTGGACATGGCCTCCGCAGCGCGGGCTGCCCGTCGCTGAGGAACAATCGTTCGGGTCGGGGCAGGAGAGGATGAGCGTGAGTAGTTTGGAGTCGCTGCGGCAGCTGCTGCAGCAGTCGCATCATGCGCGTCCGGACGACCTGCCGGAGATGGCGATGCGGGCGGCGCCTCTGCTGGACGCGCGCGCTTTGGTGATCTACCTGGTCGACCATCAGCAGCGCCTACTGTTGCCGCTGCTCGGAGGCAGTGCGCCTGCTCGCGAGCCGATGGACATCGACGGCACACTGGCCGGGCGGGCGTTCAGCACGGCGACCACGTGTGTCGGTACCGGCGACGAGGACGGGGTCCGCGTCTGGGTGCCGGTGCTCGACGGAAGCGAACGGATGGGCGTGCTGGAGATCACCGCCGACGACCCGCTCAGTGCTGACAGCATGGATGACTGCGCCGCGGTGGCGTCGCTGCTCGCCGAACTGGTCGTCACGCGCAGTTCCTACAGTGACACCATCGAGCGGATCCGGCGTCGGAAACCCATGCAACTGGCGGCGGAGATGCTCCGCGCGCAGCTACCGCCGCTGACCTTCTCGACCGGGCATCTGATGATCAGCGGCATCCTCGAGCCCTGCTACGACGTGGGCGGTGACGCGTTCGACTACGCGGTCAACGGCGACACCGCGCACCTGGCGCTGTTCGACGCGGCGGGACATGGCTCCAGTGGTGGGATGCGTGCGGTGGTGCTCGCCTCCATCGCGCTGGCGGCGTACCGCAACGCCCGCCGGTCGGGCCTGGATCTGATCGGCACGTACCACCACATCGACGTCGCGGTCCGCGACCACGACCGGTACGGGATGATCACCGCGGTGCTCGCCGAACTCGATCAACGTACCGGGGTCCTGCAGGTCATCTCCGCCGGCCACCCGAGCGGAATGGTCCTGCGCGACGGCAAGGTCGCCAAGATTCTGCCGACCCCGACCGCGCTCCCCGTCACCCTGGGTGACCGACGTCCGCCGGTGGTCGTCGAGGAAGCCCTGGAACCCGGGGACCAGGTGTTGCTGTACACCGACGGCATCATCGAAGCCCGTACACCCGAAGGCGAGACGTTCGGCGTGGAACGGCTCATCGAGTTCGCCAGTAGAGCGCTCGCGGATCACCTGCCCCTGCCCGAGACCGCCCGCCGACTCGTACACGCCATCCTCGAACACCAGGACGATCGCCTACAGGACGACGCCACCGTGCTGCTCGCCGAATGGCGCAGCCCCGCACCGGCGGACTCGGACCTGGAGACGGTCACCTCGCCGACGCACCAACCGCTTGAACCGCAGTCGTTCCGCAGAGGTCGAAAGGCGCGCCCGTAACCAGAGGCACCGGTCCTACCCGCTGCGGCCTCTGCCCCACGGGGGAACGGCGGCTCACCACGCCGATCGGGTATTAGTGGTGCTCAGACCCAGGCGAATTGGTCGAGTCTGAGCCTGTGGTCCTGGAGCAGGTCCGACAATCAGCACTATGCAGGGACGTCGGATTCAGGAGGCAGCCATGAAACGCAAGAGGAACTCCACCGCTCGGCAGGCGCTCGCCCTCGCCTTCGCCGCTGGGGCGATGTTCGGAGCGGCGGGCACCTTGACGCTGCGACGCCGCCAATCGGAGGTTGACCTTCCGGGTGAGGTCGCCGGACATCTGGACGCGGCCCCCGTCCCGCCGCTCGGCGGACGTCTCGGTGGCTCGTCTCCCGCACCTGTGCGCGAACCTGCGGCGCAGCACAACTGACCCCACGGCGCCTGGCATCCCCCGCGGTGCTCGGCCTCATCGAGTAGATCATGCGTGCCCGGGGCAGCTCGCGACCCCTATTGCTACTCATCGATTCGTGCTAGAAATCCTTCGTAGCGCCCGCTCGCTGGGAAAGATTTCTACAAGGAGGCGACGATGAGGATCATTGCCGGATGGCTCGCCGGTCTCACCGTTGCCGCGGGACTCGTGGCACCGGCCGCCTCGGCCACGGTGGCCGCGCCACCCCCACCAGCGCCGAGTTCGGTGACACCCCTGGCTACCGGCCCGCAACCCGGCACCTTCACCGGGCGGGGATTCGACACCTGCACCGCCCCTTCGCAGGCTGCGATGAACGCGTGGCGGGCCAGCTCGCCCTACGGCGCGATCGGCATCTACATCAGCGGGGGCAGCCGCTCCTGCGCCCAGCCCAACCTCACCGCCAGCTGGGTGGCCAACCAGACCAGCAACGGATGGCGGCTGATCCCCATCGAGCTGGGTTACCAGGCACCGTGCGGCACCCGTACGCCGAAGATGTCCGCCGATCCCACCACCGCCCGGTCGCAGGGCGTCTCCGCGGCGAACAGCGCCGCGAATGCCGCCCAGGCACTGGGGATCGGCGCTGCGAGCACGATCTACAACGACATCGAGCAGTACCCGTCGAGCGCGTCGTGCCGGGCGGCCGTGTTGTCGTTCCTGTCCGGCTGGGTCGAGCAACTACACGTACGCGGCTTCCTCGCCGGCATGTACTCCAGCGGATCGTCCGGTATCAAGGACGTCTGCGACGCGTACGACAATCCGAGCTACACGCGGCTTGACCAGATCTGGATCGCCTGGTGGAACGGGGCGGCCGACACGAAGGCCGGAAGCTACTGCCCCGACGCCTACTACGCGAACCACCAGCGCCTGCACCAGTACGCCGGCAACGTCACCGAGACGTGGGGCGGCGTGACGATGAACATCGACCGCAACTACCTCGACGTACGGGTCACGCAGACCCCGCCGCAACAATGGACCACGACCATCGACAACAGCACCTCGGGCGGGTTCACGGCGAGCACCGCCTGGGGGACGTCGGCCTACTCCGGCCAACGATTCGGCACCGACTACCGGTTCGCCACTCCGGTGTCGTCCAGCGACGTCGCCTGGTTCCGGGCGACGATACCGGCGACCGGCAGCTACGAGGTCTCGGTCTGGTACCCGGCCGACGCCGGCTACAACAACCAGACGCCGTACCTCGTGGCAACCACCACGGGGAACAGGACCGTGGCCGTCGACCAACGGGGCAACGGCGGTCGCTGGGTCTCGATCGGCGTGTTCACCCTGGCTGCGGGCACCGGCAACACGGTCGGCGTGAGCCGCTGGACCGGTGGCACCGGACTGGTGGTCGCCGACGCGGTGCGGATCACCCGGGTCTAGCGGGAAACCCACTACCGCCCCGCGGACGCGGCTGCCTACCCTCGCACCATGGCCAGGACCCGCAGGCGGACGATCCACGTCGACGACGTCGACTACCGATGGACGGTCAGCCAGGTTGACCCGGGTCACGTCGTGGTCAGGGTGTGGCACCCCGACCCCGGGCGAGGCATCGGGTTGGAGGCCCTGGTGGACTTCGACGACCCGTGGCTCAACTTCGGGCCCATCATCACCGCACCTCCGGACCGGGCGGCCGAGGTGTTCGCCCTGGCCCCGGTCACGCCGGAGCTGGTCGCGAGGCTGATCCGAACGGCGCTCGCCGACGGCTGGCAGGTCAACGGCGGCGGGCCGCTGCGCTTCATGATCCCTCGGGACCAGGAACGGCTGGTGCCCCTGCCCGGACGACCGATCGACTGACCGGCACGCCGTCTTACCGCTGCCGGACGCGCAGTACACCGGTCAGCATCGGCAGGGTGAACTCGCCGCTGGCGGTCTCCGGTCTGCTCGCGAGGAAGGCCCGGATCCGGGAAAGCGTCGCCTCGCGTTCCTGTTCCGGCATGACCAGCACGCCCGCGCGGGTCGCGATCGTCGCGACGAGGGAGTCGGCGGTGCGGCGCTGCCCGTGCGGGAACTCGACCTGCTCCGGCGAGCCGAACTCGGCGACCAGGCCAGCATCGGGCAGGTGCAGGCCCACGGTCGCGGCCCGCCAGTTGCTGAACGTGTCACGGGGGCCGATGCCCGCGCTGCCGCTGACCCGTTCGAGGCCGGCCACCCAGTCGACCCGGTCGTCCAGGACGTTCCACAGGCCGGCCAGGATGCCGCCGGGTGCGAGGACCCGGGCGATCTCCGGCCCCGCGACGGCCATGTCGAACCAGTGCAGGGCGTTTCCGGCCAGCACGGCGTCGACGGACGCGTCCGGCAGCGGTATCGCCTCGGCACTGCCCGACAGGGCGCGGACGGCCGGCAGCGTACGGCGTAGCTCGGTCAGCATCGCCGGGTCGCGCTCGACCGCGATGACGTCGGCGCCCAGCGCGACCAGCGTCCCGGTCAGCTTGCCGGTGCCGGCACCCAGGTCCAGCACTCGCGGGCCGGGTGCGGGCTCGAGCGCCCAGCGCACCGCGGCTGGCGCGTAGTCCGGGCGGTGCTCGGCGTATGCGCCCGCCGCTGCGCCGAACGACGAGGCGTGGAGTAGGCGCGCAGTCTGCTTCATGCGGTCATCCAACCCGAGAGCGGACGACATCGCCGACCCGAGCTCTGACGGTGGGCGTTCGTCGTCGTACGCCTACCGGGCGGCCGCCGACGAGGTGCCGTACGCCGCGGCGGTGAAGGCGCGCAGGGCGATCTCGGCCGACTGTTCCAGTTGGCTGCGCGGCACGCCGGCTGCCGCGTGGACGGCGTGGCCTTCCGTGACCACGCTGAGGAAGCGGGCCAGGGCGGTGGGGTCGACGTCCGGTGGGAGGTCGCCCTCGTCGACGGCGCGGGCGAACCGGGTGGCCAGGGCCTGTTCGCCGGTCAACCGGCTGGCCGCCAGGAAGTTGGAGATGGCCGTGTTCTCGGTGCCGCAGGCGGTGCCGCCCTGCACGGAGAGGCATCCGGCGGGACGGTCCGGTTGGGTCAGCGCCACCACGTTCTCCCCCAGCAGCATCGCTGCCACCTGCTGGGCGGTGGGCTGGTCCAGCGCGTCGCGCGCGTAGGCCATCTCGACGTCCGCGTAGCGGGCGACCACCTTGCGGAACAGGCCCTCCTTGTTGCCGAAGGCGGCGTAGAGGCTGGGCTTGTTGATGCCCATGGCACCGGTGAGCTCGGTCAGCGAGGCGCCCTCGTAGCCGTGCCGCCAGAACACCTCCATCGCCCGATCCAGGGCCTGGTCGGTGTCGAACTCACGGGGTCGTCCGGTCTGAGTCATCGTCGTCCACCTCCTCGTGGCACTCAACAGTACCGCCACCCAACCGATCGGTACAAAAGTTTGTGGATTGGCGGGTACCCCTGCTAGGTTCTTTTGTACCGAGCGGTACGGAAATACGGAGGAGGTCGCGATGGACAGCGTGAAACGGACAATCGGCGCGGTCGGGATCTGGAGCATGGAACTACGGGGAGCCGGCCGACCCCAGGTCCGCGAGGCCGTCGCCGAGCTGGACCAGCTCGGCTTCCCCGCCCTCTGGATCCCGGGCCTGGACGGCCAGGGGGCGTTGGACGACGTGGAACACCTGCTAGCCGCCGCACCGCGCGCGACGATCGCGCTCGGCGTGCTGTCAATGTGGGGCCAGGATCCGGCCGCACTCGGCGACCGGTGGGCCGCGCTGGATGCGACGTACGGCCCCAGCGCCGTCCTGGGCCTCGGGGTCAGCAACGCCCATTCCGCCGCGAACGCCGGGCAGGAGTACGGCAAGCCGACCGTCTCGATGCTCCGCTTCCTCGACGCACTCGACGCCGCACCCCACCCCGCTGCCGCCGACCGGCGCCTCCTGGGTGCGCTGGGTCCGAAGATGGTCGATCTAGCCACCGCGCGGACCTCCGGTTGGCACCCGTTCCTGGTGACTCCCGAATACTCGGCGGCGCAGCGGACTCGGGTCGGTGAGGCCCCACTGATCGCGCCGCACCTGGCGGTGGTCCTGGACCGCGACCCCGCCCGAGCAAGAGCGGCGGCCCGGGACGGCGTCGGGATGTTCATCGGCTTCCCCGCCTACCGCTCCAACCTGGCTCGCCTCGGCTTCGGCGAGGAGGACCTGATCCCGGGCGGCAGTGACCGGCTCATCGACGCCCTGGTCGCCCGGGGAGACCTCGAGGACATCGCCGGCCGCATCCAGGCCCATCTGGACGCGGGCGCCGACCACGTCACCCTGCACGTCCTGCGGTCCGATGCCGGCGGCGGCGCGGACCTGCCGCGGCACCAGTGGCGGGAGCTCGCCACGCTGCTGCCCTACGTCACCCCCCGCGCGTCACACACCAACTCCGACTAGCCCGCGCGGGGCAACCCATCCCGAATCACCATCCCAAGGAGTACGACACATGGCACAGCTCAACGGCAAGACCGCCCTGGTCACCGGTGGCACCACCGGCATCGGCCTGGCGGCGGCCCGCCGCTTCGCGGCCGAGGGCGCACACGTCTTCATCACCGGACGCCGCCAGCAGCAGCTGGACGAGGCCGTCGAGGCCATCGGCGCGAATGTCACGGGGATCCGCAGCGACGTGAGCAACCTCGACGACCTCGACCGCGTCGTCGATGCGATCGCCGCCCGAGGCGCCGGTCTCGACGTGCTGTTCACCAACGCCGGCGGAGGCGAGTTCGCTGCCCTCGGCACCATCACCGTCGAGCACTACACGGACACCTTCGACCGCAACGTACGAGGCACCGTGTTCACCGTTCAGAAGGCTCTGTCGGTGCTGAACGACGGCGCTTCGGTCATCCTGTCCGGCTCGACCGCCGCGACGAACGGAACCCCGGCGTTCGGTGTCTACGCCGCCTCCAAGGCCGCCATCCGCTCGTTCGGTCGCACCTGGGCCGCCGAGCTGACGGGCCGCAGGATCCGGGTCAACACCCTCGTCCCGGGCCCGACCGAGACTCCGGGTATCGCCGGGCTGGCGCCCAGCCCGCAGGAGGCCCCCGGGCTGCTGCAGATGCTCGCCTCCACCGTGCCGATGAACCGGATGGGCCAGCCGGAGGAGATCGCCAACGCGGCGCTGTTCCTGGCCTCCGACCAGAGCAGCTTCATGACCGGCAGCGAGCTCTTCGTCGACGGCGGCGCGAACCAGGTCTGACCGGACCGAAATCCGGTGCCGGCCGGCGGCCCACGCCCCGGGACGTCGGCCGGCACCGGCCCACAGCTCTGACCACAGAAGAATGAGGACTGTCTATATTGACGTCTGGCGTCGGTGCCGACAGAATCTCGGCACCACCACCATGATCTCCTCTGGGAGGCGCCATGACCCGTCCCCGTATGCCGCTCCTGCGGGCAGCCACCCGACTGGCTGCTCTCGTCGCGGCGACCGCCGGCGTGCTGCTCGCCGTCACCACACCCGCAAGCGCCGCCGTGCCGACCGGCCGCTACGTCGCACTGGGCGACTCCTACACGTCGGGTCCGCTGATCCCCACCCAGGTCGACCTGAACTGCCTGCGTTCCAACCGGAACTACCCGGCCCTGGTCGCCGCGTCCGCCGGCTCGTCGCCGTTCGTCGACGTGAGCTGCTCCGGGGCCACCACCGACGACATCCTCTACCCCGGCAGTGGGACGTTGGGCATCGCGGTGCCACCGCAGCTCAGCGCGGTCACGTCGAACACCGCACTGGTGACGGTGCAGATCGGCGGCAACGACATCGGCTTCTCCGGCATCATCAGCGCCTGTGCGGAGGCCAGCCTCAAGAGTCCGCTCGGATCGCCCTGCAAGGATCGGTACACCGCCGGAGGCGTCGACCAGTTGCAGGCCAGGATCGCCGCCGCCGCGCCGAAGGTGACCGCCGTGCTGCAGGCGGTCCGCCAGGCCGCGCCGGGGGCGCGGGTCGTGGTCCTCGGATACCCGGCGATCGTGCCGGACACCGGGTACGGCTGCTGGCCGGTGGTCCCGATCGCCTACCAGGACGTGCCGTACCTGCGCGGTGTCGAGAAGTCGCTCAACGCGACGCTGGCCCGCACCGCCACGGCGAACGGCGCCACCTACGCCGACGTCTACACCCCCTCCATCGGCCGCGACGCGTGCAAGAGCAGCGGCACCCGGTGGGTCGAGGGACTGGTGCCGCAGAACTCGGCCGCCCCGTTCCACCCGAACGCCCGGGGCGAGCAGGGCATGGCCAACGCCCTGCTGGCCACGCTGAACAGCTGACCGGACGCCGCACCGGCTGAGCCGGCTCCGCCACGCCATGGCGGAGCCGGACCCGCCGGCCGAGCGCCCTCTGAGGCGATGGACATCCTGTCCGGCCCGCTGTACTTCAGGCTCCTCATCACGCAGGAGCCGCTGACGCACGAGTACGTCGAGCGCGTCCTCAGAACCCTCCTCGCGGGGATGACACCGAGACCGTGACGGGGAGTCTCGACGCGACGTCGTCGCGCGGGCAGCGGAGCGGCTCGACCTGCCCCACGACCCCGCTGCGCAACGCCTCGGCCCCCGCCAGCTCGCGCAGCACCCGTGCCACCTCGGCGCTGCCACCGAACTGGAAGCCGAGCTGCGTCGTGTAGCACCGCACCGCTTCGATCTTGCGAGCGAGCTGGGCGCCGATCGGAAACGCCAGGTCCCGGCCGCGCGGCACGATCCGCCACGGCTCCTCGTGGGGGGCACGCCGCACGTACGGCACGTCGCGCCACCACAGCGCCGCATCGGTGAGATCGGCGACCGTCTCGGCGACGATCCGGTGATCGGTGTGCCCGCCGAGGGCCTGCGGGGCGAGCACCACGTCGGCGGCGGCGACGGACTGCCGCAGCGCCGCGCGTAGCGCCGCACCGATCCCGTCGTCCGTTCGTACTCCGGCGAACAGCTCCGGGGCGCTGCGGTAACCGCGGTGGGGCGCCTCCGGGAAGGGCAGGTGGATCGGTTCGGCGCCGAGGACGGCGCAGGCGGCGTGGTCCTCCGCGCGGCGCAGTGCCATGTAGTCGGCGTCGGCCGGTAGTCCCTTGTCGAGCTGGGTGCTGAGGGCGAACGGAGACGGGTCGGCGACCGTCGCCGTGAAGCAGGTCACCACCTGCACACGCCATCCGGCGTCGGACAGCGCGGCGAGCGCGCCGCCGACGGAGAAGACCGCATCGTCGAGGTGCGGGCTCACCGCCACGACGCGGCCAGGCCCACCCGCCGCGTCGGAGCCGCCGCTCACAGCAGATGGGGCGCGGCGCGGAAGCGGCACGCGGGGTCGACCGGCGGATCCGCGATCTCCGGTATGTCGGCGGTCAGTCCCTGGTAGACGGCGGTGATCTGGTCGGCGACCACCGGCCAGCTCCACCGCTCCTCGACATCTCGGCGGGCCTGCGTGGCGAGGCGGCGGCCCAGCGCCGCGTCGTCGATCAGCCGGCGCACCGCACGGCCGAGCGCCCTGGCGTCGCCGGCCGGCACCAGCAACCCGTTCTCCTCCGGGCGTACGCAGTCGCGGACCCCGACGACGTCGGTCGAGACCACCGGCAGGCCAGTCGCCATCGCCTCCAGGATCGTGTTCGAGAAGCCCTCGGCGTAGGTGGGGCTGACGAAGATGTCGCCTCGGGCGTACACCTCGTGGGCGCGGTGATAGTCGACCGCGCCGAGCAGGTCCACGTCCGCGCCGAGACCAAGCTCGCCGACCCGATCGGCGGTGGCGTCCCGGTCGGGCCCGATGCCGGAGATCCGCAGCCGGACAGGCACCCCGTCCGCGCGCAGGTCCGCCATCGCGTCGAGCAGGTCCAGCACGCCTTTGCGGGCGTCCACCCGGCCGTGGTACAGCAGCACGACCGGGTCGCTGAGCCGGCCCAGCGGGCGTACCGGCACGAAACGCTCAGCATCGGTGGCACCCGGCACGACGGTGAACCGGGACGGGTCGACCTCGTGCCGGGCGCAGACCTCGGCCGCGAACGACGGCGAGCCGATGAGCAGCGCGGGGGCGTGCCGGAACACGGCACGCACCAGGTCCTGGTGCGTGGCGCAGCAGGTGCCGACCCAGTGCCCGTCACCGCCCTGCACCGACACCACCGCCGGCAGGCCCGCCGCGCGGGCCGCGCGCAGCACCGCCAGCCCATTGGGGTACGCGTACTGCGCGTGCAGGACGTCGAACGGGCGCTCGGCATGCAGCCGCAGCACGGTCGCGGTCATCTCGGCCACGTCCGCCTCGAAGTCCGCCGCCTCGCCCCGGCCGACGGCCTGCTCACCGCGCGCCTCCAGAGCGTGTACCGCCACCCCGTCGGGCACCCGGTCCGGTGGTGGCGGTCCACCACCGTAGATCGCCCGTCCAGCCGGGTCACCTCGGTACTGCGACACCATGGTCACCTCGTGACCGGACCGCACCAGGTGCCGCAGCAGGTTCTCCGCGTACGCGCTCATGCCGGACACGGCGGGCCAGTACCGGCGGGAGACGAAGCAGATCCTCACGACGCGCCCGCCCGTACGCGAGTGCCGTGCGCGGCCTGCCGCTCGGCGGCGCGGAGCGCGGCCAGCGCGGTCGGCACCATGGTGTCGGCCCGGTGCGCGTCACGGGACAGCTCGACGCTGACCAGCCCGGAGTAGCGGACGTCGGTCAGCGCGCCGAGCACCGCCGGGAAGTCCATGTCGCCCTCACCCGGCGCCCGGTGCTCGTGCCGGCCGTACGGCATGTCCTCGACCGCGCAGGCGCCCAGCCGGTCGCCGAACGCGTGCACCGCCCCGGCCGGCGTGTAGCGGCCGGAGACTAGGCAGTGCCCGGTGTCCAGCGCGAGCGTCAGGCCGGGCACCTCGGCGGCGAGTCGGGCCCAGTCGTCGCAGTCGTCCACCAGCATCCCGGGCTCGGGCTCGAACGCACACACCACACCCCGCAGGGCCGCATGGTCCATGACGTTCGTGACACCGTCGACCAGCCACCGCCAGCTCCGATCCCGATCGAGTCCCGGATCCGGCACCCCGGCCCAGAACGACACCGCCTCGCTGCCCAGACCCGCAGCGATGTCCACACAGGTACGCAGAAAGTCGCGACGGCGCTCGCGGTCGCCCTCGTCCGGCGCGATCAGGGTCGGATGGTGCTTACGGCGCGGGTCGAGCAGGAACCGGGCGCCCGTCTCCACCACACTGGCCAGACCGAGACGGGACAGCCGGCGAGCCAGCCGATCGGTGCGGCCGACCAGATCCGGGGCGTACGGGTCGTGGTGGGCGACGTCGACGGTAAGGGCGACACCGGCGTAGCCGGCGTCCGCCAGCAGATCGAGCGCGTCGACGAGGCGGTGCGAGGTCAACCCGTTGGTGTTGTACGCGTAGCGCAGCGTCATTGTCCGCTCCGGGCCACAGCGTGCCGGGCCGGCTCCCGGTAGAGCGGGTAGAGCGGGCCGATGGTCCGCCCGGCGCCGGCGAAGTCGAACCAGGCGTCGCCGTTCAGTCGATCCCGGCCGACCTCGTCGAGGACCACGGCAGCGGTGCCCGCTCGCGGTGGTGGCCCGTACCCCACCAGCGGTGAGTCCCGCTCGACGAGCCGGACGACGCCCCGGGCACCGATCCGTCCGTACGACATGGTCTCCGCCTCGATGCCGGGCACGATCACCTTGACCGCGACGGCCGGTTCGTCGGTCGGGGTGGCGACGACCAGCACGTCGAAGTCGGCGAGCCGACGCAGCAGCTCGTCCAGCAACACCGCGGGCTCGTCGAGGCTGCCCTGCGCGACGGTGGGCAACGCCGAGAACGGCACGCTCTCGCGCCGGGCCAGGACGACGGGCTCCAGCAGGGCGATCAACCGCTCGCCGTCGAGTCGTGTCCACCGCCGCATCGCGTCGAGCGCGCGGGGTTCCTGCGGCGTGGGTGGCCGAGCGAACTCCCGGCGCCAGTACGCCGCCGGCGCGATCGGACGCAGCCGGTCGATCGCGTCGTGGGCGAAGACCTTCCGGGATCGCGAGGAGACGTACTCCAGTAGCGCCTTGCGCAGCGCGGTCTCCCGGTCCGGGTGCACCGCCTCCCCGCACGCGGTCACCGCGAGCGGCGGCGTCGCGGGATCCATGTCGATGCCGACGACGTGCACGTCAGCCATCCCGAACGCCGTGCTGGCGAGCTTCGCCAGCACCCCGATCCCCGCCGTTCGCAGCCGGTCCAGCGTGGCCAGGGTGACCGGGTCGTGGACCGCGTCGAGGTCGACGACCACACCTCGGTCCATCGCCCGGAACGCGGTGGTGTTCCCGTCGCGTTGCAGCAGCTCCAGCAGGCCGTGCGCGACCGCCCGTTCGACGGTGTCACCGGCACCGGCGCCGTTGGTGATCACGGTGATCAGCCGCTCGGCCGGGTCCTGCCCCGGCAGGTCTGCATCGGACGTGGCACAGAACTCCGCCGGCACCAGGACGGTCTCGCCGGTGCGCCAGCGCACGGTGGGCAACCAGGAACGCGGCTGGTCGTCGTCGACCACCGTCCCGGCCGGCAGCACCAGCGAGCGTGGGTCGACCACCCCGGTCGGGCCCACCTCGCGCCGCAGCTCGGCGTACGAGGCGTGGCGCGGGATCAGCGCGCGCAGGTGCCGGTTCAGCAGCAGATCCTCGACCAGCTCGCCGTACGCCCCGATGCGGGCCTGCTCGGCGGTCGCTCCGTAGCCGAAGGCGACGGCCCGGGGCCAGCCGTCGCCGACGTGGTCGGCGGCGACGACCGGCAGTCCGAGCCGGTCCACCGCGCTGACGTCGAAGTCGCCCACCTCCCCCGATGGCAGGGCATCGGCGAGCCGGTCGGCGACCGACGGCGCGGCGACCGTGGCCGTACGGGGACGCGAAGCTCCGGTCATGACAACTCCTCGATCGGGATCGGTCCGGCCACCGGCTGCCCGGCGAGCTGCCGGTCGAACAGGGCGAGCACCTGCTTGCGGGAGACCGGCGCGGCGTACTCGAAGGGGGTGGCGACCGCCTCGAAGTCGACCTGCTCGACCAGGTCCCGGGCCTGCCGCACCTCGGCGTGCGACAACGGCACCTGCGCGTGGTACGCCTTGTGACAGGAGATTCCGACCGGGGTCGTCCCGTCCAGGTCCACTTTGATCAGGTCGCCGACGAAGAGGATGCCGCGCTGCGAGTCGTGCAGGACGTTGTGCCCGGGGAAGTGGCCGCCGCTGCGGTAAATGACCAGTCCCGGTGCCAGCTCGAGCCGCTCGTCGGTCGGCCAGGTGACCTGGAACGCCTTGGTCCAGATCAGGTCGTCCACCCCGATGGCGAGCACCGGCGGGGCCAGTTCGTCCTGAAGCTGCCAGAGCGCCCCGTAGCCGTGCACGTGGCTGGCGCCGAGCGCGACCAGGCCGCCACCGGCGCGCAGCCGAGCCAGCGCCTCCGGCGGGTACCAGCCGGCGGCCTCCCAGCCGACCAGGCCCGCGGCCGTCTCGATCACCCAGCCGGTGCTGCCGAGCCCCAACTGCGGCTCACTCCAGTAACCGGTCACCCCGGGGGTCACCTCGGTCCAGCGGGCCTCCCTACCGACGGCGACGTCGTCGGCCGAGGCGAAGTCCCAGCCGTCCTCGGGCAGAGCGTTGCGGACGTCGGTGCAGACCGGACAGGACGGCGGTGCGGCGAACCACCGTTGCCAGAACCCGCAGTTGCCGCAGGCGTACGGCCGCAACGGCATGGTCAGCTCCTTTCGGCGGCGCTGTGCAGCAGCTCGTACAGGCGGAGGTCCCGCTCCAGCGGCCAGGGCCAGGGCGCGCCTCGGACGGCGGCGGAGAAGGCGCGCAGCTGGGCGGTGAACGGGCCGGTGGCGGTGTCGAACGGCACGTCGACGGCGGTGCCGGTGGCGGCGTCCAGACGGGTCAGGATGCCCCCGGCGGTCTGGCCCAGGGTGTCCACCGCGACGAGTTGGGCGCGGGTGCCGACGATCTCCAGCCGGCGGCGGGGCAGCGGGTCGGCGGTGTTGAACGACACGTGCGCCTGCACCAGGACGCCTCCGCCGGTCAGTCCGGCGAGCACCGCACCGTCGTCCACGTCGTAGGCGTGCACCCGCCGCTGGGTGCGTACGGCCAGTTCGGTCAGGTCGTCGTCGAGCAGCGCGCCGACCAGGTCGATGCCGTGCGGGGCGAGGTCGATCAGCGCTCCGCCGCCGGAGCGGGCCTCATCGACGCGCCAGTTGTCGTGCGGGCGGCCGTCCGGGCTCCAGGACGGTGGTAGCCAGCACCCGTATACGATCCGTACGGCGGTGATCGTGCCGAGGTCACCGGCCTCGACCAGTTCGGCGATCCGTCGGTGCGCGGGGTGGAACCGTTGGTCGAAGGCGGCCCCGGCGAGCAGCCCGCCGGCGGCGGCTACGAGCCTGCGGGCCTCGGGCAGCTCGGCCGCCAGCGGCTTCTCGCAGAGCACCGGGAAGCCGGCCTTGGCGACCGCCGCGACCACGTCGGCGTGCGTGTGGTTGGGCGTCGCCACGTACACCGCCTCGACCTCGGGGTGGTCGAGCAGCATGTCCAGGTCGGTGGTCGCCAGCGCCTCGGGGTTGAGTGCTCGCGCCGCGTCCGGGTCGCGGTCGCAGGCGGCCACCAGTCGGCCGCCGGCCGCCCGTACCGCCGGGGCGACGTGGTCGCGGGCCACCCAGCCACAGCCGACCACCCCCCAGCGCACCGGTCCGGTCACGGCGTTCACCACCGCTCGGGCAGGTCGAGCAGGAGCCGGCGGCGCACCGCGTCGGGTCCCGGCACCTCGGGCCAGCGCGGGGGCAGGTAGGCGTCGGCGCGGGCGCCGTACTCGCCCGCCCACCGCTCGTCCGGCCAGCGGCGTCGCCCGTCGTCGCCGTACAGCGGGTTGCGTCGCAGTGGGTTTCCCGGCGGCGGCAGCAGTAGCGCCGGCTCGAAGCGGGCAACGGCCGCGTCGCGGGCCAGGCCGAGGGCCTCGGTCGCGGCCAGCTCCGCCGCGCTCGCCGGGGCCGGTGCCCGGCCGGCGACGGTGGCGGCGGTCAGCTCCTCCTCGGCGTACGCGACGCTGTCCGGCAGCAGCGCGGTCCAGCCGGCCGGGTCCAACGAGATTCCGGCCTGCCCGGCCGGGTGCTCGGCGTTGTGCAGGTGACCGAGCAGCAGCGCGCCCCCGGGACCGGCGGCGGCCAGCGCGGCGGCGACGAAGGCGGCCTTGTCCGGCAGGAAGTAGAGAGCGTCGTGGCAGGCGACGTGCCGGGCACCGCCGCCGGGCGGCAGCGGCCAGCCGGCGGTCAAGTCGGCGCAGACCAGGGCGACGGGCACGGTGGGCGGCAGGACGAAGCGGCGGGCCAGCCACAGCTTGGCGTACACCACGTCGACGCCGGTGGCGTCGGTGTGCCCGTGCAGGACCAGGTGGCGCAGGAGGTGCCCCGTGCCGCAGGCGAGGTCCACCACCGGCCGCGCCCCCGGAGGGTGGGCGGCGGTGAGGGCGAGCGCCGCCAACCAGCTCGGGTCGCTCCAGCGGTGCCGGAAGTAGGTGCCGACGCGGCCCAGGGCGAGCAGGTCGACCGCGTCGGTGAGGGTCCGCGCCCGCAGCGCCGCGCGCAGCCGCGCCGGCGGCGGCGGTGCCGCGTCCCACCAGTCGTCGGCGTCGGCGAGGAGGACCACGGCGGCCGTGTCCGGGTCGGCGTCGTCGAGCGCGGCGACGGCGCGTTCCCGCAGCGCCTCGCGATCGGGTCGCAGCCACGGGATGCCGGCCACTACCGGCCACCGCCGGTCGCCGTCGGTCAGGGTGTACGGGGTGTCGGGGCGCAGTTCGGCGCCGTCCGGGCCGCGCCACGGCACCACGGCGGGAGCACCGACGGCGGTCACAGCCCAGCCGCCCGCAGCACCGCCCGGTGGTAGTCCGTCACCGGCCCGTCGTGCACCAGCGCGAGGTCGACCAGCGCCTGGTCGGCGGTGAAGGCCGCGGCGCGGGCGTGGTGGTGCACCTGGAGCACCCGGTCCAGTACGTCGGCGGCGTGGAACGCCTGACCGAGCGGGGTGTCCGCGGACGCACGGTGGGCCAGCACGGCGCTGGTGCGTTCGGCGAGCCGCTCGGGCAGGGCGACCAGTTCGACCTGGGTCAGCCGGTCGACGACCTCGTCCAGGTGGGCGCCGAGCAGCTGCTCCCCGGCGAAGCCCGCGTCGGGCAACCGGGCGTTGTGCAGGTGGTGGGCGAGGCCGAGGAGGAACGCCTCCCCCGGATCGGCGCCGGTGTCGTGCGCCAGCAGGGCGGCGTAGACGGCGACCGCCCAGCAGTGTTCGGCGTGGTTCTCCGCGGGCTCGACAACGAGGCGGGACCGGCCGGGTGCGGTGGCGCCGGCCCGGGGTTGCGCGCACAACGTGGTCACGAACGACGGCACCGGGGCCTGCGGCGCATCGCCGGCGGTCAGGTCGGGCAGCGCGTCCCGCAGTCGACGGGTGGTGCCCGGGTGCAGCGCGGCGGCCAACTCGCCGATCGCCCGGTCCAGCACCGCCGCGCTCTGCCCGGTGGTGAGTCCGCAGGCGGTGAGGCGTTCGGCGTCCAGACCGCCGAGGCGGGCGCCGGCGACCGCGGCGGCGCACTCGCGCGCAGCGACGGCGTTCGGGTCGGCCCCGGCCACGAGCATCGCCCAGGACCGGACGAAGGCGCGCTGGGCGGCGGAGCCGGTCGCGTGCGCCACCCGGACCCGTTTGAGGTCGCCGACCTCCCGGAACAGGGTCGGTACCGCGGCCAGCCGATCCGCCGGCACCGCGACCAGTGCTGCGGTCATGCCGCCCGGTCCAGCCAGTTCAGCAGCATCCGCTCCTGGGCGTGCAGCGCGTGCTCCGGCACCCGGCCGTCGCGGGTGGCGGGAGCCTTGAAGAAGTAGCCGAGCTGTTCCTGGGCCCCGGCCTCGCCGCGGCGGGCCGCCTCGTCGAGCAGTCGGACCAGCTCCAGGACGAGCGGTGCGGCGAGGATCGAGTCCCGACACAGAAAGTTGATCTTCATCTGCATCCGCTGGCCGAGGAAGCCGACCAGGTCGATGTTGTCCCACGCCTCCTTGGCGTCACCGCGCGGCCGGTAGTAGTCGATGCGGACGACGTGGTCCTCCACCTGGTAGCCGAGGATCTGGTTGAGCACCGAGCCCTTGGTGTCGAGCTTGCTCGCCAGCGATGTCGGGTCGTCGAGGATCTGGCCGTCACGGTTGCCGAGGATGTTCGTCGAGTACCACCCCTCGACGGTCAGCGCCCGGGACCGGAACGCCGGTGCCAGCACCGTCTTGACCAGGGTCTGACCGGTCTTGCCGTCCTTGCCGGCGACCGGCACGCCACGTTGCAGCGCCAGCTCGAGCAGGGCCGGCACCTCGGCGCCGAGGCTGGGCGTGAAGTTGGCGAACGGGCATCCCTCCTGGATCGCGGCGTAGGCGTAGAGCAGGCCGGGGGTGATCGCCGGGTCGTCACCGTCGAGACCGACCTCGAAAGCCTCCAGACCCGCGAGCACCGGCGCGGCCGGATCCGGACGGGCCTCGGTGGAGGCGACGTTCACCACCACCACCCGGTCCAGTCGCTGGGTTTCCCGGAAGCGGCGCAGATCCCCGCGCAGGTGCTCGACCCGCCCACGCAACGGCCCCACCGGCACCACGTTCGCGCCACTGGCGTTGCGGCAGTACGCCGGATCAGCGACCGCCGGCCACGGCCGGATCTCCTGCAACGGCGCGGCGACCGCGTCGAGGTGCGCCGGTTCCACCACCCGGTGCACGTGCGCCGCCTTGGCGAGGTCGTCGGGCGCGAGATCCCAGCCGCCGAAGACGAGCGCCTCGTACGGCACCAGGTCGGTGCGCCCCGCCAGCGGCAGCCCGGACGTGTCCCCCGTACCGAGCCGCAGCAACTCCACGCCGGCGACGGCGGTGGTGGCGACCGCACCGCCCAGGCCGACCACCGCGACCCCTACCCGTCGATCCGTCATGCTTCCCCCGTTTCGCGCCGGTCCGTCCGACCTGGGCCGGCGGGTACCCGTTCGACGGGGGTCAAGTCATGCACGTTCGTCGACTCGACAGGTTCGCGTAATCCGCACCTGCGGAGCATCGTGCCTGGTCAAGATGCAGGTGGGCGGCATGGTCGACCGGGCCGCCACCCGGGGAGGTAGCTCGTGAAGGTCCTCGTCGCCGGCGGAGCCGGATTCATCGGGAGCACCATCGCGTCCTTGCTGATCGACGCCGGCCACACCCCGGTCGTCGTCGACAACCTGACGACCGGACGGCGCGAGTTCGCCTACGGGCGGATCTTCCACGAAGGGGACATCGCCGACTCCACCGTCGTCGACCACGTTCTCGACCGGCATCCGGACATCGAGGCGGTAGTGCACTGCGCGGCCCTCATCGTGGTGCCGGACTCGGTGACCCGCCCGGTGGACTACTACCGGGCGAACGTCTCGGCGACGCTCGAGTTCGTCGACCGCCTCCTCGCCCGCGGCATCCATCGGATGATCTTCAGTTCCTCGGCGTCGATCTACGAGCCAGGCCCCGATCTCGCTGTGGACGAGACCGCGCCGCTCGTGGCCACCAGCCCGTACGCGCACACCAAGGTCGTGGCGGAACGGATGCTGGCCGATGTCGCCGCGAGCAGCCCGCTGCGGGTGCTGTCACTGCGCTACTTCAATCCGGTCGGAGCGGATCCGATGCTGCGGACCGGCCTGCAGGCCCCGATGCCCACGCACGCGCTGGGTCAGCTCATCGAGGCACACCGGACCGGGGTGCCCTTCCCGGTCACCGGCTCGGACTGGCCCACCCGGGACGGCACCGGGCTGCGCGACTACGTGCACGTCTGGGACCTGGCCACGGCCCACCTGCGGGCGCTGGAACGGTTCGACGGCCTCTTCCCCACCGGCGCGTCTCCGCACCGGGCGATCAACCTGGGCACCGGAACCGGCACCACCGTGCGGGAACTGGTCGCGGAGTTCAACCAGGTGGTTGCCCGACCGGTCCCCACGGTCGAGGCACCACGGCGGCCCGGCGACACCGTCGGGGCGTACACCCGCAGTGCGCTGGCCCGGGACCTGCTCGGGTGGCGGGCCGAGCACAGCCTGGCCACCGGTATCGCCGATGCCTTGGCGTGGCACGACCGGCGGGTACGCCTGCTGCCGGATCTCGCGCCGCAGCCACACCACGTGGCTAGCTGACGCGACCACTTGGGACGGGCGGATGGTAGGCATGACTCGTGGCCTTCTTCGCAGACCTGACGCCCTACACCTACGGGGAGCCACACAGGCAGTGGCCATTCGAGGAGCCGTGGCCGGGACTGCCTCTGCTCAATGTCGGTTGGCTGGACGCCGCGCACCCGTTCGAGACCGGCGCACCTCCCGAGGCGTTGATGCCTGCGCTGACGAAACTGGCCAAGGTACGGGTCTGGCAGACACGTGGTTACCACCATTGCCAACTGTGCGTCCGCGACATGGGCTCCGATGCCGAAGAAGCCGTACGGCTGGGCTTGATCGCCCGCGAGAGCGCCGAGTTCCGGGTGCGGGGCGACGGCGTCGTGTACGCCGTACCTCAACTGGTCACCCACTACGTGGCCGCCCACGAGTACCTGCCGCCACCCGAATTCTGTGCGGCGGCCCTGACGTCGACGAGTTGACCCAAGCCGTCACGCCTCCATGAGCTGCCGCACGGCCGGTTCAGCAGGCCAGCCAGAAGCCCTGGTCGGGTTCGAGTCCGACCAGGGCTTCGCGGCAGGTTGCTCAGTTGGCCGCGGGGAGTCCCGGGTAGAGCTGCTCCAGGCCACCGGACAGCGCCGCGCGCACCGCGCGGCTCTTGTCATCGGCGACCACCTCCAGCGCACGAGACTGGACGCCGTCCAGGGCGAGGCCGGCGACCCAGGCGGGGTCAACCTTGTCTGACTTGTCGGCGTAGTCGGCCATCTCGGTGTCCATGTAGCCGACGTGCAGGGCCGTGACGTCGATCCTCGACGGCGCGAGTTCCTGGCGGAGCACGTTGGTCATCGCCAGCGCAGCGGCCTTGCCCGCGCTGTACGCACCGTAGTTCGGGTAGTGCACCCACGACAGGACCGAGAGGACGTTGAGGATCGCCCCGCCGCCGTTGGCGGCCACGATCGGGGCGAACGCCCGGCTGACCTCGAGCGGGCCGAAGAAGTGCGTCTCCATCTCCAGGCGGATGTTCGTGCTGTCGCCATCGGAGAGCCGGGTGTGGGTGCTGATGCCGGCGTTGTTGATCAGGAGTGTGACGTCCTGCGCGACCTGAGCGGCCCGAGCGACGGAGGCGGCGTCGGTGATGTCCAGCTGCAGGGGCACGACACCGGGCAAATCGACGGACCGGGGGTCACGGACCGCGGCGTAGACCTTCTTCGCGCCCCGCTCGAGCAGCTGCGCGGCGAGGTGGCGGCCCAGGCCACGGTTGGCGCCGGTTACCAGGGCGACCGAGTCTTGGATCTTCATGGGCTGGCTCACTTTCAGGGGCTGACAGGGCGAGGAATTCCGTACCGATCGTTCTCAAAACCGAGACTAGCGCGGCCCGACCCCAGGAGCATGTGAGGGTCCTCGCAGCCAGCGAGGGAATACGTCCGGCCTATCCGGCTGGTCGTTCGGGGGCGTGGAGCATCACCAGCATGCCGTCGACCATCTCCTCCAGGCGCTCGCGACTCGCCCCGGCCCGCACCTGCACGCGTAGGCCCACCCACGCGTTGAACAGCGAGCCGGCCAGCAGCCCCGGATCGGCCTGCGGGGAGACCTCACCCGCCCGTTGACCCCGTCGGACGAGGTCCACGAGCACGCGATACCACTCATCGAAGTTGCGCTCCACCCAGCCGGCAACCTCGGGGTCGCGCGACGCCATCTCGGTCGCGCAGTTGACCGCGAGGCAGCCCTTCGGGGTCTCGCCGATACCCGCGATCGAGGATCGGAACAGACGCCGCAGCGCCTCCCGCGGACTCTCCTCCGCCTCGGCGTCCTCGCGGAGCCCCCGCTGCACCGTCTCGGCGTACCGGTTCAGAGCCTTCAGGTACAGCGAATGCTTGTCGCCGAACGTGTCGTACATGCTCCGCTTGTGCACACCCATGCGCTCCACAAGATCCTGCATGGATGTCTTCTCGTAGCCCTGTTCCCAGAAGAGCCCCATGGCACGGTCCAACGCCACATCCGGGTCGAACTCCTTGTGTCGTGCCACCTCGGCCCCCCTCCGGCCGTCGACGATACCTCTTGAGAACGTTCGGTACGAATAGTGGCGGCCAGCACGCCGCACGTGCGTCGCCGGGTGGGGCCACAGGCTCGTCGGCGGTTTGACCACCAGCGGCCCGGGAAGGCGTCGCCCTACCGCTTGACCGGAAAGAACAGACGACAAGGGCGGGCGAAATGCCATGCGAGCAACCCTGATCTACGGCGCTGGTGACGTGCGGGTGGAAGACGTACCTGACCCGGTGCTGCGCGAACCCACCGACGCCGTGGTGCGGGTGCTCTGTTCGTGCATCTGCGGCAGCGACCTGTGGCCCTACAAGTCGATGCCGGTTGCCGAATCGATGCCGGTCGCCGAGCGGGGCCAGCGCATCGGTCACGAGTTCCTCGGCGTCGTCGAGGACGTCGGCTCGGACGTGTCCGGGCTCCACGCCGGTGATGTCGTGGTGGCCCCGTTCGTCTGGGCGGACAACACGTGCGACTTCTGCGCCGAGGGTCTGCAAACCTCCTGCCGGCACGGGGGCCAGTGGGGTGCTCCCGGCGTGGACGGCGGCCAGGGCGAGGCCGTACGGGTGCCGCAGGCGCAGGGCACCCTGGTGAAGCTGCCCGTCGGCGAGGACTCAGCCCTGCTGCCGTCGCTGCTCACCCTGTCCGACGTGTTTCCCACCGGCCACCACTGCGCCCTGCGGGCAGGCGTCGGGCCGCGGACGACCGTGACGGTGATCGGTGACGGTGCCGTCGGTCTGTGCGCGGTCCTCGCCGCCAAGCGACTCGGCGCCGAGCGGATCCTCCTGATGGGCCGGCACAAGGACCGCACCGACCTCGGACGGTCCTTCGGCGCCACCGATGTCGTCGCCGAGCGCGGCGACGAGGGCGTCGAGAAGGTACGCGAACTCACCGCCGGCGATGGCACGCACGCCGTACTGGAGTGTGTCGGCACCCGCCAAGCCATCGAGATGTCGATGGGCGTCGTCCGGAACGGCGGTGCGGTGAGCCGAGTGGGCGCACCCCAGTATCCCGAGGTGCCGATGGACTTCGCCGTCTTCATGCGCAACGTCACGCTCACCGGAGGCGTCGCGCCGGCCCGGGCGTACATCGAGGAACTGCTGCCCGACGTGCTCGACGGCACGGTCGAGCCGGGCCGGGTGTTCGACCGCACCATCGACCTGGGCGAGGTGCCCGACGGCTACCGCGCGATGAACGACCGCGAGGCGCTGAAGGTGCTCATCCGTTCGTGACTCGAGCGCGGGCGGGTCTCAGGTCAACGGCGCGTACCACTGCGCACCGGTGACCCGGACCCGCCGGGACTGCTTACGGTTCCACTCGACCCGCATGCCGTGCTTACGCAGCACCGGAAACGCGATTTCGTCCAGAAAACGTTCCACGTCGGCCTGGTAGCGGGCCTGCTGCTCGGCCTCCGGCAGGGCGTCGTAGGCGGCCTCGTCGAAGTCGGCTGCGGGGTAGGCGCCGTAGCCGAGGTAGACCTCGCCGTCCTCGCTCGCGAGCAGCGACTCCGTGTCCTGCTGGTGATACCAGAGGTAGCCGTGCCAGTGCCGGGAGTCGTCCCGCTCGTCGTGGATCTCGGCAGCCGCGCAGCTGCCGCAGCAGCTGAAATTCTCCCGAGCCACCACGCCGACCTCGTTGAGCTCGGCGAATGCGCGGTTGAGGTTGCTCCGCACCGCACCCCACGCATGCTGCTGCTCCCGCCGCACGGCAGACGCCTTCTCGTACGCGGCCCGGAGCTCCTCGTCGGTGGCGCCGTGACGCTCCTCGTCGAGGTAGTCGACGAACTCGCCGGCGTCGGCCTCGCCACGCACGATCCAGTCCCAGATCTCGGCCTCGATCTGCCCGCGGCCCGGCTCGGCGATCCGCTCGGGCAGGAACGCGACGCCCTCGGGGCGATCGTTGTAGATCCATCCAGTCACGGCGAGGATCCTTACACGGCCCTCTGACAGCCTGGGCTGGCCTGGTGGACGTCTAAAGGTCCGGGATACTGGGCGCTGTGACGATCAAGGCACTGATCCTCGACTTCGATGGTCTGCTGATGGACACGGAGACCACGTTGTTGGAGAGCTGGCGTTGGGAGTGGCGGCGGCACGGCCTGCAGCTCGACCCGATCGGCTTCTTCGCCGACCACGGCGGCGACGCGAACGAACCGCGTTACAGCGCACTCGCGGCAGCGGTCGGGCCGGCCTACGACCGCACGTCCAGCCATGCGCTGCGGATGGCGCACCGAGCACACCTGAACTCGGCACTGGAGCCGGCGCCCGGCATCGTCGGATGGCTGGACCGGGCCGCCGAGCTGGGGCTTCGGCTCGCCGTGGCGAGCAGCTCCCCGATCACCCACGTGGGCGCGATGCTGGAGCGGGCAGGGCTGCTGGCGCGGTTCGAGGTGGTGGCGACCGGCGAGGAAGTCGCTGCGCACAAGCCCGATCCCGCCGTCTACCTGCTGGCGTTGGACCGGCTCGGGCTGCCCGCGGATCAGGCGATCGCGTTCGAGGACACTCCGCACGGCGTGGCTGCGGCACAGGCCGCTGGGCTCCGCTGCGTCGCGGTGCCGAATCCCCACGCGGACCACGCCCGTTTCGCGGCCGCGGACCTCCTGCTGCCCAGTGCCACGGACCTGTCCCTGGATGCCCTCCTGGCCAGCCTGACTCGGCGCGCGGCCCGTCCCCGATCAGCGTGAGTCGGCGGCCGTCCGGGACGTGTGCGCTGCCCCGACCGGCCGTCCGCGCTCACCGCTTGACGTCGTAGATCCGGTTGGTGACCGTCTCCACAGCCGTCCGCCAGGTCCGCAGCCCGGCCTCCGCCGCGATCGTGCGCATGACCTCCTCGCCCGCGTGGTTGCCCAGGGCGTGCGGCCCCTTCTGAGCGAGCGCGGCGGGCAGGCACAGGACGACCGAGACCGCCGCGAAGGACCTGCCGACCGGGTTGATGTTCTCCGCCGGGTTCCCCGACGTGTTGGGCTCGACGATGAGCACGGTGCCGTCCTCGGCCAACGCCTGTTCCGTACGGCGCAGCGCGGCACCCGGGTCACCCAGGTCGTGCAGGCAGTCGAAGTAGGTGACCAGGTCGTACCCGTGCCCCGGGAAGTCCTGGGCGGTGGCTACCTCGAACGTCACCCGGTCGGCCAGCCCTCGCTCGGCCGCCATCCGCCGGGCCGCCTCGATCGAGGGCTCGTGGAAATCGAACCCGCGGAACCGCGACTGCGGGAAGGCCTCGGCCATGAGCAGCGTCGAGTGGCCGTACCCGCAGCCGATGTCGGCGACGAGCGCGCCGGCCGCGAGCTTGTCCGTCACGCCGGCCAGAGCCGGCAGCCACTCCTGCACGAGGAAGGCGTCGTAGCCAGGGCGGAAGAACTCGGCCACACCGGAGAACAGGTCGGCGGAGTGCTGCTGCCAGCCGTGCCCGTCACCGGTGCGGAACGCCTCCACCAGAGCGTCCTCGGTCCGGTAGAGCGACTGCAGCATCGTGAAGCCACCGGTGACGTTGGTCGGTGCCACCGGGTCGGCCAGCACCGCCGCGTGCTCGTCGGGCAGCTCGTACGTGCCGGCGGCGGCGTCGTACCACACGTACTCGCCTGCGACCTGCGCGTCCAGCCACTCGGAGGCGTAGTGCTCGACGATGCCCGCCTTCGCGGCGAGCTGTGCCGCCGTGATCGGTCCGCTGCCGGCCATCGCCGCATAGAGCCCGAGCCGGGTGCCCAGTGACACCGACAGGCCAGCGAAAGCCGCAGCACTGTCCGTGACCACCCGGCCGAGGAATGCGTTCACCCGATCCTGATCGAGCTGACGTCCGCCATGTGCCATTGTCTCTCCCCGAGGGCGCGTTCCACCGTGTCCGACACTGTTGGAGACGGCCGTGGACAGCGGTTGTTCAACGTGCCCGGCCTGCGATCAGGTGGCAAGGATCACCACCCTGAGTAACCCCGGGTGGGACGTTTCAGCCCATCGCCCCCGCGTGGCCCTCCGGGGCGGAGGCTTCGTCACGACGCGGTGGTGTCGTCCTGATGCTCCGGGCCCAGGTGGCTGCGTTCGCCCTCGTGGTCGAGGATGCAGAGGATCTCGGCCGGGCCGCCGTGCGCGCCGAACGCGTGCGGGACCATGGTGGAGAACTCGGCTGCCTCGTTCGCCCCGACCAGGATCGTGCGCTCACCGAGACGCAGCATGATCGTGCCGGAGAGCACGGTGAGCCAGTCGCGCCCCGGATGCACCCGCAACTCCTGTGGCACCTCGCGAGTGACGCGCATCTTGGCGACGGTCTGCCTGCTGTCCCGGGACAGGAGCCAGGTGGTGATGCCGCGCTCCTCGTTGCAGTGCGGGCGGATCACCACGTCGTCGTCGGCGTCCGACTCCACCAACTGGTCAAGTGTGGTGCCCAGCGCCCGGGCGATCGCCGCCATCTGATCCAGGGCGATCCGCCGGTGGCCGGTCTCGATCCGGCTGAGCGTGGACGGGCTGAGCAGGCAGCGGCTGGCCAGCTCGTCCAGCGACCAGCCCCGGGCCGACCGCAGGCTGCGAATCCGCTGCCGGACCAGGCCCTCCAGATCCTTGTCTTGCTTCATACGCAAGATGCTATGCGCTAATAGCAAGGATCGCTATCGTCGACGCATGGCACACGACCACCTGATCGAGCTGCTCGACCTGGACGCCGAGGTCCTGCACGCATACCACCACGACCTGATCGGCTGGGTCGGCCGCGAGGCCGCCGACACCCCTCGCATCGCCGACCTCGGGGCCGGCAGCGGCACCGGATCACTCGCCCTCGCCCGGGACCTGCCCGGAGCCGAGATCACTGCGGTCGACGTGTCCCCGGAGATGCTGGCCCACCTGCGCAGCCGGGCCGACGCCGCCGGGCTCGGCCAACGGATCCGCACCCTCGAGGCCGACCTCGACCAACCCTGGCCCGACCTCGGCCCGATCGACGTGCTCTGGGCGGCCTCCGCGATGCACCACATGGCCGACCCCGGGCAGGCGCTCGTCTCGGCGTTCGGTGCGCTGCGGCCGGGCGGGCTGCTCGTGATCGCCGAACTGGAGTCGTTCCCGCGCTTCCTCACCGGCACCGCGGACGAGGGCGCCGAGGAGCGCGGTCACGCGGCGATGGCGAAACGTCGGCAGGAGGCCGGCCTGCACATGCACGAGAACTGGGGCGAACGGATCACCCGCGCCGGATTCACGGCGGTGACCGAGCGGCACTTCGACGTCGACCTGCGACCGCCGCTGCCCCCAGCCGCAGCGCGGTACGCGGAAGTCTCGCTGCTCCGCATGTGCCACGGGCTGGACGGGCGGCTGCCGTCCGCTGATCTCGCCGCGCTCGAGAAGGCCGCCGCCGGCCTGGTCGGCCGCACCGACCTCAGCGTCCGCACCGAGCGGACGGTCTGGCTGGCCCGCCGCTAGCCTCGGTCGTGATCGACTCGGTGTCGGTGATGTCGCGGTATCCGACCGTCCCCGGTACGCCGAGATCGGCGATCTCGAGTCGATCACGCCCGTCCAGGCCGGCCGGTCGAGAGGACGACTAGTTCCCCGCGGGCACCTGGTCCTTGACCTCGTCGTAGCCAACCTTGGCGGGTGCCGCGGTCGGCGCGTAGATCACACGGATCACGCCCGTCGGGAAGACCTCGGTCGCCGTCACCTTCAGGTGGTAGACGGTGTCGCCGTCGTCGAACAGCTTGCGGCCCTTACGCGCCGCCACCGGGTGCACCAACAGGCGCAGCTCGTCGACCAGCCCGGCGGCCAGGAGTTGCTGCACCACGGAGATCGACCCGGGAATGAGGACGCCCCTGACGCCGGCATCGGCCTTGAGCGCGGTGACCGCAGCGACGAGATCACCCTCGATCAGCTCGGAGTTGCGCCAGGAGAACTGCAGCGGCTGGCGCGAGGCGACGACCTTGCGCATGTCACCGAGTTGCTTGGCGAACGGTGCGTCGTCCCCACCTGCGGCCTCACGCTCGGGCCAGGCGCCAGCGAAGCTGTCGTAGGTCTCGCGGCCGATGAGCAGCACGTCAGCGGCGTCGTAGTCCTCACTGACGGCGCGACCCATGTTGTCGTCGAAGTACGGGAAGTGCCAATCGGGGTCGATCTCGGCCACACCGTCGGCCGAGATGAACAGCGTGGAGATGACCTTTGCCATCGCGGTGATCCCTTCGAGTCAGGTGGTGTCGATGAACAGACCGGCGCATCATCCCAAACTCATCGACCACGCACCGGCCCCTGCAGAGAAAGAGCCCGGCGTTTCGCGCGCCCTACCGTTCGACCATGGACTGCTACAGCTGCCGCACCAACGAACGGGTCGACACGCTTCCGCCGCGTGAGGTCGTCGCCGTTGACGAGCACTGGCGGATCGCCCACGCCTTCGACTCGGCGTTGCCGGGTTGGTTGGTTCTCGTCCCGCGTCGGCACGTGGCGTCGATCGCCGACCTCACCGACGCCGAGGCTGCCAGCCTCGGCACGTGGCAGGTCCGGCTCTCCCGGGCGCTGCGCACGGTGACCGGGTGCGCGAAGACCTACGTGGCGCAGTTCGCCGAGGAGGAGGGCTTCGCCCACGTGCACTTCCACGTCGTACCACGAATGGCTGATCAACCCGCGGACCGTCGTGGCCCTCGCGTCTTCGCGTACCTGGACGCGCCACCGGACCAGCGGGTCGACGAGCAGCAGCGGGACGACCTCGCCGTGGCACTGCGAGCGCAGCTCGACCGGGGCGAGCCGGGATAGAAGCCGGCCTGCCGTGCTGCTGGACGCCGGCCGGTTGCTGGAGGCCGGCGTCCACATACCGTGGTCAGCCCGCGGCCATCTTCTCCCGGAGGCTGCGCGGCCGCAGGTCGGTCCAGGTGCGTTCGACGTAGTCCAGGCACGCGGCCCGCGAGTCCTCGCCGTACACGACGGTCCAGCCGGCCGGCACGTCGACGAACGACGGCCACAGCGAGTGCTGGTCCTCGTCGTTGACCAGCACCGTGTACCGGCCGTCCGGGTCCTCGAAGGGGTTGGTCATCAGATCGTCCTCTCGGCATTGTCGTACAGGTCGGACAGGCGTCGGTCGGGGCTGGCCAGGGCGGCCGTCAACAGCCGCCGGAACCGCTCGCCGAAATCGGCGATGGTCGCGTGGTCGAACAGGTCAGCGGCGTACTCCACGTCGCAGTGCACCGGGCGGTCGTCGGCCGGCTCGTAGAAGCTGAGCGTCAGGTCGGCGCGGAGCGCGCCGGTGCTCACCGACTCGATCCGTACGCCCGCACCGCCGACCTGGGCGAGCCGGGCCTCCTCGTGGTGCACGATCATCACCGACGGCGGCACCAGCCCGTCGACGGCCGCCAGCAGCGCGTCGAACGGCAGGTCCTGCCGGTCCAGAGCCCCGAGGTCGGTCTCCCGGACCCGGGCCAGCAGCTCGGCGAAGGTCGGGTCGCCCGCGGTGTCGGTCCGCAACACCACGGTGTTGAGGAAGCAACCCACCAGGTCGGCGAGGACCGGTTCGGTCCGGCCGGCGACCAGCGCACCGAGCGGCAGGTCGGTGCCGGCGCCCCGGCGGGTCAGCAACGCCGCCAGCGCGGCATGGAAGACCATGAACATGCTGGTGCCGGTGCGCCGGGCCAGCTCGTCCACCGCCCGGTGCACGGCCACGTCGAGCACCACCGACACCAGACCGCTGCGGTTGGTGGGGGCGGCTGCGGACTGCGGCCGGGCACCGGCCAGCTCGATCCGGCTCGGCATCCCGGCCAGGGACGCGCGCCACTGGTCGAGCTGACGCGCGTGCCGGCCGACCGGGTCCGCCGGGTCGCCGAGCAGCGCGTACGCCCACCGGGTGTAGTCGGCGTAGTCGACCGGCAGCGGCGTCCACTCCGGAGCCCGCCCCACGCACCGGGCCTCGTACGCGGCGGCGAGGTCGCGGATCAGCGGCACCACGGACCACTCGTCCACCCCGAGGTGGTGCAGCGTGAGCAGCACCGCCTCGGCGCCGGTGCCGTCGGTGAGCAGCCGTGCCCGCAGCGGAGAGCGGCCGGTCAGGTCGACCGGTTCCCGGCTGAGCGCGGCGAGCTGGGCGTCGAGCGGCTCGCCGGTCGCGTCGAGGCGCTCCAGCGCCGGGCGACCGACGTCGGTGCGCCACACCTCGCCGTCGATCCACCGGTAGCCGGTCCGCAGCGGCGCGTGCCGGTCGACCACGTCGTCCAGAGCCGCCGCGAACGCGGCCGCGTCCAGGTCGGTGCCGGAGAACGCGAAGGCGAGGTCCCAGCCACCGTGCGGCGCCGCTGCCTCGTGCGCCTGCCACAGGTGCCGCTGCACCGGTGCGGCCCGGCCGTCGGGATCTTCCTCCGGCCGGCGGGCGACCAGCGTCGGCGTCGCGATGCCGTCGTCCGTGCGGTCGACCAGCCGGGCAAGTCCGGCCACGGTCGGCGTGTCGAACACGTCCCGTACGGCCAGCTCGGCACCGAACACGGACCGCACCCGGCCGATGAGGCGCATGCACGACATCGAGTGCCCGCCGAGAGCGAAGAAGTTGTCGTCCACGCCGACCCGGGGCAGCCCGAGGATGTCGGCGAACAGGTCCGCCAGGCGGGCCTGCACGTCGGTGATCGGTGTCGCGTCGCCGACCAGCGCCGTCCAGTCCGGTGCGGGCAGCGCCCTCCGGTCCACCTTGCCGTTCGGGGTGCGCGGCAACGCACCGTCCACCGCGACGATCAACGCCGGCACCAGGTAGCTGGGCAGCCGGGCGGCCAGGTCGTCGCGCACGGCGGTGGGATCGACCGTGCCGGTCGCGGCGACGACGTACCCGACGAGCCGCGTGGCGTCACCGGCCCCGTCAACGACGACGACCGCCTGCGCCACGTCGGGGTGGGCGGTCAGCGCCACCTCGACCTCGGCGGGTTCGATCCGGTGACCGCGGATCTTCACCTGGTCGTCGACCCGGCCGAGGAAGTCGATCAGGCCGTCGGCGCGCCACCGCGCCCGGTCGCCGGTCCGGTACATGCGAGCGCCCGGAGGGCCGTACGGGTCGGCGACGAACCGTTGGGCGGTCAGCGCCGGACGGCCCAGGTAGCCGCGGGCCAGCCCTCGCCCGGCGATGTACAGCTCGCCGACCGCGCCGGGCGGTACCGGACGCAGGCGGCGGTCGAGGACGTACGCGACGGTGTTCGGGTCCGGCCGGCCGATCGGCACCGCACCGGACCAGTCCGCCTCGGCCCGCCAGAGCGTCGAGTTCACCGTCGCCTCGGTGAGGCCGTACGCGACGAACAACCGCAACGTCGCCGCCCACCGCGCGATCACCTCGGGCGGCACCTGCTCGGTGCCGACCAGCACGGTGAGCCCGGCCGGCAGTTCACAGCCCGGCGGGAGCGCGGCCACCAGCGACGGCGGCAGGATCGCGTGGCTGACCGCGTACGCGCTCAGCAGCCGCGTCAGCCCTGGGCCGGGCGTCCGTGCCTCGTCGGGTGCGATCACCAGCCGCGCCCCGGTGCACAACGCCATCGACAGCTCGAACGCGAACACGTCGAAGCCGATCGAGGCGAACTGCAGGATTCCGCTCTGCGCCGTCACCCCCATCGGGTCGACGGCGGTGGCGACCAGACTGCCGATTCCCTCGTGCGTGACGGTGACGCCCTTGGGCCGGCCGGTGGAGCCGGAGGTGTAGATGATGTACGCGGCATGGTCGAGCCTGTCCGGCGGCGCCGGGAGCGGCCCGGTCCACCCGTCGGGCGCGGGGTCGTCGACGTCGACCAGCAGTCGGGTGACGCCGTCGGCTTCGGGCAGCCGGTCGGCGACCACGCTCGTGGTGAGCACGTGCCGTGTCCGCGAATCGGTCAGCATGAACGCCAGCCGGTCGGACGGATGCTCCAGGTCGAGCGGCAGGAACGCGGCACCGAGTTCGAGCACGCCGAGCACGGCCACGATGGTCTCCAGCGACCGGGGCGTCGCCACGGCGACGACGCTCTCGGGGCGTACCCCTTGGGCGGCCAGCGTGCGGGCCAGCCGCCGGGCCCGGTCGGCGAGTTCGGCGTAGCTCAACGCGCGGTCGCCGTCGACCACGGCGATCGCGTCCGGGTTCTCGGCGACCCGTGCGGCGAACGCCGCGGGCAGCGTCAGCTCGGCGACTGGACGGGACGTGGCGTTGAACTCCCGCAGTACCCGTTCCCGTTCGTCGTCGACCAGCACGTCGAGCCCGCCCACCGGTGCGGTCGGGTCGGCGACCGCGGCGGTGGCGAGCGCAACGAGGCGCCGGGCCAGCAACCGCACGGTCGAGGCGTCGAACAGCTCGGTCCGGTACGTGAGCCGGCAGGTCACGGCGTCGCCGCCCTGCTCGGCCAGCTCGACCACGAGGTCGAAGCGGGCCGTACCGGCGGCCAGCGGCTCGTCCTCGACCTCGAGCCCGTCCAGCGTGAACGCGTCGGGCACGTGGTTGCGGTGCACGACCATCACCTGGAACAGCGGGTGCCGGGACAGCGACCGGGGTGGGTTGACGACCTCCACGACCGCCTCGAACGGCACGTCCTGGTGGGAGAACGCGGCGAGGTCGTTGTCCCGGACCCGGGCGAGCAGGTCGGTGAAGCTCGGCTCGCCGGTCAGGTCGGTGCGCAGCACCAGCGTGTTCACGAAGAAGCCGACGAGGTCGTGCAGGGCCTCCTCGGTACGCCCGGCGATCGGCGCGCCGAGGGGGATGTCGTCGCCCGCCCCGACCCGGTGCAGCAGTGCGGCGGTCAGGGCGTGCGCGACCATGAACGGGCTGGCACCGGCGTCGGCCGCGAGCCGGCGCAGCCCACGGACCACGGCGGGGGGCAGCTCGACGGTGACCTCGTCGCCGTCCGCGCCCGCCTCGGCGGGCCGGGGCCGGTCGAGCGGCAGGGGCAGTTCCTCCGGTGCTCCGTCCAGGGTGGTCCGCCAGTAGGCGTACTGCTCGGCGGCGAGGTCGGTCGGTCGGTCCGGCTCACCGAGAAGAGCCCGCTGCCACAGGGCATAGTCGGCGTACTGCACGGGCAGCGGCGTCCACTGCGGCTCCCGGCCGGCCAGCAGCGCCGCGTACGCGGTGGAGAGGTCGGCGAGGAACGGGCCGTCCGACCACTCGTCGGTGACGATGTGGTGCAGGAGCAGGACGAGGACGTGCTCGTCCGCTCCCACCCGGACGACGGTGGCCCGCAGCGGCAGGTCGGCGGTCAGGTCGAACGGGCGGGCCGCCGCCGTCGCCACGGCGCCGGGCACGTCGGTGCCGTCCACCACGTCCAGCGGCGGGCGAGCCTGATCGGCCGCCAGGATCCGCTGGTAGGGCTCGCCGTCGGCCGACTCGATGACGGTACGCAGCGTCTCGTGCCGCCCGACCACCGCGTGCAGCGCGTCGTGCAGGACACCGATGTCCAGCGGGCCGCGCAGCCGCAGCGTCAGGGGGAAGTTGTACGCGGCCGACGGCCCCTGCATCCGGTCGAGGACCCAGAGGCGGCGCTGCGCGAACGACAGGGGCAGCCGCTCCGGCCGCTCGGTGGGTCGCAGTGGCGGCCGCGGCGCGGCACCGCCCGCTGTGCGGTTGATCCGGGCGGCGAGTTCGGCCACGGTCGGTGCCTCGAAGAGGTCGCGGATGGACAACTCCGCGCCGAGCGCCGTACGGGCACGGCTGACCAGGCGGATCGCCAGCAGCGAGTGCCCGCCGAGGTCGAAGAAGCTGTCGTCGACACCGACGCCCGGCAGGCCGAGCAAGTCGGCGTAGATCTCGCAGAGCGCCGACTGGGCCGGCGTCTCGGGTGGCCGGCTGGCCGCCGAGGTCTGCACGGTCACGGCGGGCAGTGCCCGGACGTCGAGCTTGCCGTTGACGGTGAGTGGCAGCCGGTCCACCGCGACCAGGGCCGCCGGCACCATGTAGTCCGGCAGGCGCTCCTTCAGGTACGTACGCACCTGACGCAGCACGCCCTCGTCGTCCGGCGCGGACCACTGCGGGCCGCGAACCAGGTAGCCGGCGAGGCGCTTCACCCCGTCGACGGCCGCGTCGTCGGTCACCACGGCGGCGTGGGCGACCAGCGGATGTCCGCTGATGGCGGCCTCCACCTCGCCCAACTCCACCCGGTAACCGCGGATCTTCACCTGGTCGTCGGTGCGGCCGAGGAAGTCCAGATTGCCGTCCGGACGTTGCCGGACGAGGTCACCGGTCCGGTACATCCGCTCCCCCGGCTCGCCGTACGGGTCGGCGACGAACCGCTCGGCGGTCAGCCCGGTCTGCCGGTGGTAGCCGCGAGCCAGCCCGATCCCGGCGATGTACAGCTCACCGGGCGCGCCCGGGACCGCGGGGCGCAGGAACTCGTCGAGGACGTACGCGCGGGTGTTCCAGATGGCCGTGCCGACCGTCGGGGTGGCGCTGTCCTCGGTCCCGCCACCGAGGGTGTTGATCGTGTACTCGGTCGGGCCGTACAGGTTGTAGCCGGTCACGCCGTCGGTGTCGCGCAGCCTGCTCCAGACCTGCTCGGGTACGGCCTCACCGCCGAGCAGCACCAGCGGTGGGCGGTGCCGGCCTGGTCCCGACTCGAGCAACCCCTGCTCGATCAGGTGGTGGGCGTACGTCGGGGTCACGTTGACCACGTCGATCAGGTGGGCGTCGCAGTACGCGACCAGCGCCGAGGCGTCGCGTCGCAGTTGCTCGTCGCAGACGTGCACCTCGTGGCCCTCGACGAGCCAGAGCAGCTCCTCCCAGGACATGTCGAAGGCGAACGAGACGGTGTGGGCGATGCGCAGCCGCCGTCCGGCCGCGGCCACCACCGGGCCGAAGATCGCCTCCCGGTGGTTGAGCTGCATGTTGGTCAGCCCTCGGTACGGGGTGACCACACCCTTGGGCCGGCCGGTCGACCCCGACGTGTAGATGATGTACGCCGGGTGTTCGAGGCGACGCGCGTCGCCTCGCCGGAACGTGGGCGTCTCGCTGTCCGCGAGCGGCCCGCCGGCGAGCGCGTCGAGTTCCGTGCGCACCTCCGGCGCGTCCAGCACCACCGCCGGAGCGGCCGTCGGCGGCAGCAGCGGGGTGACCGAGGCGACGGTCAGCACGCACAACGGCTCGGTGTCGGCGAGCAGCAGCCCGAGCCGTTCGGCCGGCAGGTCCAACTCCAACGGCAGGTACGCCGCGCCGGTGCGCAGCACCGCGAACAGCGCGGCCACCATGTCCAGGGTCCGGGGCAACGCCAGCGCCACGACGGTCTCCGGCCCGGCGCCCCGGGCCAGCAGCAGCCGGGCGAGGCGGTTGACCCGATCGTCGAGCTGCGCGTACGTCAACTGCTGTGCCCCCGCCACCAGCGCCACCGCTGCCGGGGTCCGGGCGGCCTGGTCGGCGAGCAGATCGGCGACGGTGTCGGCGCCGACCGGGCGCCGGGTGTGGTCCCAGTCCTCGCGCAGCGCGTCCCACTCGTCCGCGGTGAGCGAATTGAGCGTGCCGACCGGCCGGTCCGGGCTCGTCGCCATCCGGTCGAGTACGTCGGCGAGGCGGTCCAGCAGCGACCGCGCGGCCGGACCGTCGACGACCTCCGGCCGGTGGTCGAGTGCCACCCGGAACCGGTTGCCGGGGGTGACGACGAGGGTCAGCGGGTAGTGGGTCGCGTCGACGCCGTCCACGGCCTCGATGCCGTGCCGGCGTTGCAGGTCCGCCGACTCGGTCTCGTCGACGAAGTTCTGCATCACGTACAGGGTGTCGAAGAGCTGGGTGTGCCCGGCCGCCTGCTGGATGGTGGAGAGTCCGAGGTGGTCGAACTCCATCAACGTGATCCGCTGATCCTGTACGCGGAGCAGCAGGTCGAGCACGGACTCGCGCGGGTCCGGTGCCACCCGGATCGGCACGGTGTTGAGGAACAGCCCGATGATGCTGTCGACCAGGGGCACGTCGCCGTGCCGGCCCGCGACGGTCATCCCGAAGACGACGTCGCCGCGCCCGGCGAAGCCGCCGAGCACCAGACCCCAGGCCGCGCTGAACACCGTGTTGAGCGTGAGACCGTGCCGTCGGGCGGCGTCGCGCAGCCGGTCGCTGAGCGCCGCCGGCAACTCGACCGCGTGACGCTCGGGCAGCGCGGGCGCGAGGCTTCGATCGACCGGCCCGACCATCGTCGGCTCGGTGAGCCCGCTCAGCGCCTCCCGCCAGTGCTCGATCGCCGATGCGGTGTCCTGCCCGTCGAGCCACGCCAGGTGGTCACGGTAGGAGCCGGCGGGCGGCAGGCCGGTGCCGTCGCCGTCGCGTTCGTACAGCGTGAACAACTGCTCGACGAAGAGCTCCTCGGACCAGCCGTCCCAGAGGATCAAATGGTGGCTGACCACCAGCCGGTCCTTGTTGCCGGGCAGCCGGATCAGGGTGAGCCGGCACAGCGGCGGGTTCGCCAGGTCGAACTGTCGGCCCCGGTCGGCGGCCAGCACCTCGGCCACCGCTGCGGCGCACTCCGCCTCGCCGAGGTCACTGAGGTCGATCTCGTCGACCGGCAGCGCGAGGCCGTCCGGGACGAACTGCACCGGTCGGCTCAGTCCATCGCTGGTGAACCCGGCCCGCATTCCGTCGTTGCGGGCCAGCAACGCGGCGCCGGCACGGCGCAGCCGCTCGACGTCGATCCGGTACGCCAGGTCGAAGGCGTCCTGCCCGGTGTAGACGTCGAGCGC
Organism: Micromonospora sp. CPCC 205539; assembly: GCF_036906815.1. Lineage (NCBI taxonomy): Bacteria > Bacillati > Actinomycetota > Actinomycetes > Micromonosporales > Micromonosporaceae > Micromonospora > Micromonospora sp. CPCC 205539. The sequence goes on from NZ_JBAKHW010000001.1 coordinate 357,783, forward strand.
GTCGGCGTCGTAGCTCGCGTGGAAGTACAGGCCCTCCTGCAGCGGTGACAGCGGCCAGATGTCGCCGACCGGCGCGGCGCTGAGGTCCCGCACGTGGGCGATCTCGTCCGGCGTGAGGGCGAGCAGAGTGGAGCTGGTCTGCGAGCCGGTGGTGTCGGCCAGTTCGCGCAGGGCGGCGGTCCAGCCGTCCGCGAAGGTGGTGACGTCGTCCTCGGTGAGCTGCCCGTCCGCCCAGGTCCAGGTCGCGACGAGCTCCGGACCGCGGTCGGTCTCGGCGCACACGACGTCGACCTGGAGCAGGTGTGCCAGCGCCAGTCCACCGTTGACCTCGGTGATCAGCTCCTCCGCCGCCGGGGTCCACGGCTCACCGGTCCCGGCGGGGAACCGACCGAAGTAGTTGAACAGCACCTGGGGTGCGGCCAACCGGGCCAGGATCGGCGCGGTCTGGGCGTTCAGGTGGCGCAGCATGCCATACCCGAGGCCACCGTCCGGTGCGGCTCGCAGCCGCTCGCCGGTCCGCGCGACGAGAGCGGCCAGGTCGCCGCCGTCGCCGTCGAGCCGGACCGGCTGCACGGCGGTGAACCAGCCGACCGTACGGGCGAGGTCCAGGCCGGGCTCGAACTCCTCGCGGCCGTGCCGTTCGACCTCGACCAGCAGGTCCGCGCCGGCATCGCGCCCGGTCGCGCCGCGCCACCCGGCGACGCCGCGGTGCAGCGCCGCGAGCAGCACGTCGGTGATCTCGGCGCGCAGCGCGGTGGGTACGGCGGTGAGCAGGGTACGGGTCTCGGTGGTGGTCAGGCGACTGGTGTACCGCCGGGCCCCGGTGGCGGAGCCGGGCACCGATCCGGGCAGCAGCTCCGCACCCGGGGCGAGGACCTGGATCCAGTGCTCGAGTTCGGCGAGCCGTTGCGGTGTCTGGGCCTGGGCCTGCACGGCCTGGGCGTACCGGCGTAGTGACGTGCCGACGGCGGGCAGTGGCGTCCCGGCGGCGGCCGAGGCGAGGTCCTCCAGGAGGGTCCGCCAGGACACACCGTCCACCGCCAGGTGGTGGGCCACGAGCAGCAGCCGGCCCGGGAGGTCGCCGGCGTCGAACCAGACGACCTGCAGCATCAGGCCCTCGTCGGGGTCGAGCCGATCGGTGGCGGCGGCCGCCTCCGCAGCGATCACCTCGCTGAGCTGCTCCTGGGCCAACGACGACACGTCGACGCGGCGGATCAGGGCCGCCGCGTCGACGGTGCCCACCGGCGTGGTCTCGAGGGACCACAGCACCGAGGCGATGCGACGCAGCCGCAGCCGCAGCCCGTCGTGCCGGTCCAGGACCGTCTGCAGGATCCTGGTCAGGCCCGGCAGGTCGGCCGACGCGGGCAGCGTCAGGAGTACGGGCAGGGTGAACCGGTCGATGGGCGCTGCGGTGTCCCGCAGCCAGTGCACGATCGGCAGCAGCGGCACGTCGCCCACACCGTCCGACGGGGCTGGCTCGTCCGGCACCGCCGCCACGGGGGCGGCCATCCCTGCGTGCGCCGCAAGAGCCCTCGGCGTACGCAGGGTGAGCACCTCGCGTGGGCCGATGGGCAGGCCGAGGCGGCGAGCCCGGCTGGAGACGGCGATAGAGAGGATGCTGTCCCCGCCGAGGCCGAAGAAGTCGCCATCGGGGTCCACACCGGACAGGCCGAGGACGGCGGCGAAGATGTCGGTGATCGCCTTAGCAGGACCGTCGAGGACCGCTGATTCGTCAGCCGCAGCGGCTTCGACAGCGACGCGACCGTCGGTGCCGGTCGGCAGGGCGGCGAGCGCCGCGCGGTCGATCTTGCCGTTCGGTGTGAGTGGCAGCGCGTCGAGGACGAGCACGGCCGACGGCACCAGGGCAGCCGGCAGGGCCGCACCGGCCGCGGCGACCAGAGCCGAGCCGTCGGCTCGCGGCGCGCCGGGCATCGGGACGACACAGCCGATCAGGCGGGTGGTGCCAGCATCGGTGACCTGGGCCGCGACGGCCGCCTCGGCGACGCCGGGCTGCGTGGCCAGCCAGGATTCGATCTCGGCGGGGTCGATCCGGGCGCCGCGTACCTTGATCTCGTCGTCGGCGCGGCCGACGTAGGTCAGCGTGCCGTCGGAGCCGCGGCGCACCAGGTCGCCGGTGCGGTACATCCGCTCCCCCGGCGCCCCGAACGGGTCGGCCACGAACCGCTGCGCCGTCTGGGCGGACAGGCCGTGGTAGCCGCGGGCCAGCTGCGCACCGGCCACGTACAACTCGCCGGGCACGTCCACCGGCACCGGGTGCAGGCAGTCGTCCAGGACGTACAGGCGGGTGTTGCCGACCGGCCCGCCGATCGGCACGGCGGTGCCGTGGGCGCCGTCGTTGGGCCACCAGGTGACCTGCACGGCGGTCTCGGTCGGCCCGTAGAAGTTGTCCAGCCGGGTCCCGGTCGCCGCGTACCACCGCTGCGCCAGGTCACCGGAGAGCGCCTCTCCGCCGCAGGACACCCAGCGCAGGGTGGCCGCCCAGCCCACGTCGGCACGCACCTGGTCGGAGAGCAGGAACGCGGACACCAGGGACGGCACCAGCGTGATGCCGGTGACCCGGTGACGCCGGACCAGCGCGGCCAGGTCGGCGGGGTCCTGGGCGGCGTCCGGCGGCGGGAGGACCACGGCGGCCCCGGCGTACAGCGGCCAGAAGATCTCCCAGACCGAGGTGTCGAAGCCCACCGGGGCGAGCTGCAGCATCCGGTCGTCGGTGCCCAGCTGGAACTGCCGCTGCGACCACTCCAGCTGGTTGACGATCGCCCGATGGCTGACCAGCACGCCCTTCGGCCGGCCGGTCGAGCCCGAGGTGTAGATCAGGTACGCGGCCTGCTCCGGCGCCACGGTGACCGGCGCGGGCGTCGGCGCGGGGCCGACCGGCCGGTCCCCGACCAGCACGTAGGACAGGCCGTCGAGGCGGGGCAGTCGGGCGACCAGTTCGGCGGTGGTGACCACGATGCGCGCCCCGGAATCGGCGAGTACCGCCGCGAGTCGCTCGGCGGGATGCGCCGGGTCGAGCGGCAGGTAGGCGGCACCGGACGTCAGCACGCCGGCCAGCGCGACGACGAGTTCCGCCCGACGCGGCACCGCCACGGCGACGATCCGCTCGGGTCCGGCGCCCTGCGCCACCAGCCGGGCGGCCAGTTCAGCGGCCCGGTCGTCCAACTCGCGGTAGGTCAGGGTGCGCTCGCCGGCCAGCACGGCGAGCGCCTCGGGGGTCCGTACGGCCTGCGCCGCGAGCGCCGCGGGCAGGGTGGTTGCCGGGTCGTCCAGCCGTGGTCCGGCGAGCGCGGGCACGGTCGCCTCGCGCAGGGCGATCCTGCCCACCGCCTCGGCCGGTGCGTCGACGAACGCGGCGAGCAGCCGGGCGAGCCCGGTGCGCAGTTGCTCCACCAGGGTCGGCGCGACCCGGGCCGCGTCGTACTCGAGGGTGAGCCCCAGCCGGGGGCCGGGCGTCACCAGCAGGCTGACCGCGTAGTGCGTGGCCTCACGGAAGGCGACGTCGGTGACGCTCAGCGAACCGTCCGGGTCCCGCAGGCCGGCGTGGTCGGGGTAGTTCTCCAGGACCACGAGCGAATCGAACAGCTCCCCGGTCCCGGCCAGCCGCTGGATCGCGGCGAGCCCGAGATGCTGGTGGTCGAGCAGCTCGGCCTGCTCGGCCGCGAGCCGGGTCAGCAGGTCGACGAGCGGTTCGGCGGGGTGCCACCGCACCCGGACCGGCACGGTGTTGATGAACAGACCGATCATCGACTCGATCCCGGCTACCTCGGCCTGCCGGCCGGAGACGGTGCTGCCGAAGGCCACGTCGCGCCGGCCGGTCACCCGACCGAGCAGCAGCCCCCAGACGCCGTGCAGGGCGGAGCCGAGGGTGAGGCCGTGCTCCCGGACCCGCTGCGGCAGGCCGATCGCGACGGCGTCCGGCAGCGCGACGGCGACCTGCCGGACGGGCGCGCTCCCCTGCGCCTGCCCCGCGAGCAGGGTCGGGCCGTCGAGGCCGGCCAGCGCCGCCCGCCAGGCGTCGGTGGCCGCGCGCCGGTCACGACCTCCCAGCCATTCCAGATACCGACGGTACGGGGTGACCGCGGCGAGCCGCGGCGGTTCGCCGTGCGGGGCGTAACCAGCCAACAGGTCGCGCAGGAACACCGCCACCGACCAACCGTCGGTGACGATGTGGTGGTGGGTGAGGACCAGCGTGTGCCGGTCCTCGGCGTGCCGCACGAGCAGACAGCGCAGCAGCGGCGGTGCGCCGAGGTCGAAACCTGCGGCCCGTTGCTCGGCGAGCTCCCGCTCGATCGCGTCCGCGTCGTCCGCCGGCAGGTCGACGACGCGCCACGGCACCTCGACACCGTCCACGATGACCTGGACGATCCGGCCGTCGGCGAGCTCGGAGAAGCCGGCGCGCAGCGGGGCGTGCCGGTCCAGCACCGCCTGGACGGCACGGCGCAGGGCGTCGGCGTCCACCGGCCCGTCCAGCGTGACGAGCTGCTGCACCTCGTACCGGTCGGCGTCGCCGGCGTTGGCGTGGAAGTAGAAGCCGTCCTGGAGTGGGGTCAGCGGGAGAACGTCGGCGAGGCCCGACACCGAGGCCGCCAGCGCGTCGATGTCGTCCTGCTCCAGCGGCACGAGCGGGAAGTCCGACGGGGTGTACCCACCGGCGCCCGGGGCGGTCGCGTGCTCGGCCAGCGCGGCGAGCGCGGCGAACCAGCCCTCGGCCAGCTCGGTGACGCTCGCGTCGTCGAGCAGCGCGTCGGGATACGCCCAGGTCACCCCGAGCCGGGGTCCGTCCGGGTAGTCCTCGGTGAAGGCGTTGACCTCCAGCGTGTACGGCGCCACCGGCATCTCGGCGTCGTAGCCGCCGGCCAGCACACCGGCGCCGGGCACCGGGGTCCACGGGGCGTCCTGGTTGGTGGCGACCGCGAACCGGCCCAGGTAGTTGAAGCTGATCTGCGGGGCGGGCAGCGCGGCGAGGGCGGCGGCGGTCTCCGGGTTCAGGTAGCGCAGCAGGCCGAACCCGAGGCCGTGGTCGGGCACCGCGTTCAGTTGTTCCTTGATCCGCTTCAGGGCGGTACCGGCGTCCTGACCACCGGCCAGCGCCCGGGCGACGTCGACCTGGCCGAGGTCGAGGCGCACCGGGAAGATGCTGGTGAACCAGCCGAGCGTGCGGGAGAGGCTGACCTCGGGATGGATCTGCTCCTCGCGGCCGTGCCCTTCGAGGGCGACCAGCACCGGCGGCGTGTCGATCTGGCGGCGTCGGCGCCAGTCGGTGACCGCCAGCGCCAGCGCGGTGAGCAGCACGTCGTTCACCCCGGCGTGGAACGCCGCCGGCACGCTGGTCAGCAGCGCCGCCGTGTGGCCGGCGGGCAGCCGCAGGGTGAGCCGTCGCACGGTGGCGAGATCGCCGACCGGGTCGAGCGACCGCTTCCCGAAACCTGGGTCGGGGCCGACGAGTTGACCGGTCCAGTGTGGTAGCTCCGCGATCCGGTCCGGGCGCTGCGCGTCGGCGGTGGTGATCTCTGCCCAACGCCGCAGGGGCGTGCCGATCGGTGCGAGCGCGACGGGCCGGTCGTCCGCGACGGCGGCGCCCGCCTCGGCGAGGTCCGGCAGCAGGATCCGCCACGAGACGCCGTCGACGACCAGGTGATGCACCGCCAGCACCAGGTATCCCGGGCGGCCGGCGCCGGTGTCCAGCCAGACTGCCTGGACCATCACGCCGGCCTCGGGTGCCAGTCGGCTGCCCGCCTGCCGCGCGGCGTCGTCGGCCAGCGCGCGTAGGCGGCTCTCCGACAGGCCGGTCGCGTCGATCCGGTGCAGCCAGCCGTCCGTCTCGACCGAGCCGGGCGGCGCGATCACGAGCCGGCCGGGGGTCGTGGCGGTGGCCCGGACGAGGCGGGAGCGCAGCACGTCGTGCCGGTCGACGACCGCCCGCAGGGTGCGGGCCAGGCTCGCCTCGGTGGTCCCGGCCGGGAGACGGAGCAGCAGCCATTGGTTGAACGCGTCGAACTCACCGCCGCACTCGTCCAGCCAGGCCATGATCGGCAGCAGCGGCAGGTCACCGACGCCGGCGTTCGGGTCGTCCACCACGTCGGTCGTGGTCGTGGTGACGAAGGGGGCCAGCGCCGCGACGGTACGGTGCTGGAACACCTGCCGCGGGGTCACGATCAGGCCGGCCTGCCGGGCCCGGATCACCAGTTGGATGGAGACGATGCTGTCGCCGCCGAGGGCGAAGAAGTCGTCGTCCACGCCCACCTCGGGCAGGCCGAGCACCTCGGCGTACAGCGCGCAGAGCACCTCCTCGCGGGCGTCGCGGGCGGCGCCGCCGGTGGTCAGCGCGGCGAAGTCGGGCACCGGCAGCGCGGCCCGGTCCAGCTTGCCGGCGGTCGTCATCGGCAACCGGTCCAGCGGCACCAACGCGGACGGCACCATGTAGTCGGGCAGCCAGCTCCGCGCGTGCGCGCGCACCGCGGTCATCAGCGCGTTGACGTCACGGAACGGTGCCGGGCGGTTCGCGTACCGGTGCGGGTCCGGTTCGGTACGTCCGGGCCGGTAGACCTGCGGCTGCCGCGCCCCCGGCGGGGTGAGGACGGCGTCCAGCCGGCCGTCGCGGGCGTCCGCGGTCCAGGTGACCGCTGCCTGCCAGCCGTGCTCGTCGGCGAGCCGGTAGAGGTCCTCCGGGTCGACGGCCGGTCCGTCGGCTGCGGCGTCCGCGCCGGGATCGAGGGTACGCAGCACCGCGACGTCGGCGGTGAGTCGGGCGTTCGGCAAGCCGGTGACCCGCACCGGGCGGGAGGCGTCCGCGGTCAGGCGCGTGGCCAGCCCGGCCAGTCCGCCGGGGAGCGTGTGCCACGTCAGCTCGTCGGCCGGCGCGGCCTCGTCGGCGGCGGTGGTCCGCAGCACCACGTCGTAGCGGTAGCGGGTCAGCTCGTTGTGGAACCGTCCCCGCTTGACCCGCACCTGCACGGAGGCGACGCCGGGCAGCGCCGCTCGGGCGGCGGTGAACAGGTCCGGGTCGACCAGCAGCTCGCCTTCCCACTGCACGGCGCGCCGTACCGCGGGCCGGACGGTGGCCGGGTCGGCAGTGTCGGGGTGGCGCAGCGCCTCGATACCGGCCCGCAGCGCCGGGAGGAGCCGCAGGTGCCGGACGTCGCCGAGGAAGACGGCACCACCCGGCGCCAGCAGGCCGACCGCCTTGTTGAGGACGTCGAGCAGGTAGTCGACGCCGGGGAAGTACTGCGCCACCGAGTTGATCACGACGGTGTCGAAGAACCCGGCCGGCAGCCCGTCCACGTCGTCGGCGGGCCGCGCCGACAGCTCGACCGTGCCGGTCAGCTCGGGCACACCGGCGACCTGGTCGCGCAGCGTGCGGATGGCCTCCTCGGACAGGTCGGTGCCCCAGTACGCCTCGACCTGCGGCGCGATCCGGGAGAGCAGCAGGCCGCTGCCGACGCCGATCTCCAGCACCCGGCGCGGGCGCAGCGCGAGGATGGCGTCGATGGTCGCGGCTCGCCACTCACGCATCTGCTCGACCGGGATCGGCAGCCCGTCGTAACTGCTGTTCCAGCCGGTGAAGTTCTCCACGAACGACTCGGTACGGCCCGCGGTGTACAACAACTCGTGCAGCTGCTTCCACTGCCCGACCTGATCGGCGGCAACCTCGCCGGCGACGTCGGCGGACGGGCCGTCCAGGCGCGGCACCACGTACGCGGCGAGCCGCACGTCGCCGGGCCGGTCCTCGCGCGCCACGACGGCCACCTGGGCGACCGCCGGGTGCTGGCCGATCACCGTCTCGATCTCACCCGGTTCGATCCGGTAGCCGCGGACCTTGACCTGGTTGTCGGCGCGACCGACGAACTCGAGCTGCCCGTCCTCGCGCTGGCGCACGAGGTCGCCGGTGCGGTAGATCCGCCCGCCCGCCGGGCCGAAGGGATCGGCGACGAAGCGCTCCGCGGTGAGCGCCGGCCGACCCAGGTAGCCACGGGCCAGGCCCGGTCCACCCAGGTACAACTCGCCGACCGCGCCGACCGGGGTCGGGCGCAGCGTGGCGTCGAGGACGTGGCACCGGGTGTCCGGGTCCGCCACGCCGATCGGCACGGTGGCGCCGGGCGGGGTCGCCGGGTCGCACCGGCCAAGGGTGGAGTTGACGGTCACCTCGGTCGGACCGTAGGCGTTGAACATCGGCCGACCGGGCGCCCACCGCGCGACGAGTTCGGCGGACACCCGCTCGGTTCCGGCCAGCAGGGTCGCCCCGGCCGGCAGGTCGCAACCGGCCGGCATCGCGGCGAGCAGCGCGGGCGGCAGGATCATGAAGGTCACGCCGTGCGCGTGGGCGTACTCGGTCAGGGGCGGGCCCGGCACCCGACGGTCCGCCGGTACGACGACCAGCCGCCCACCGGTGAGCAGTCCGAGGCACAGGTCGAAGAACGCCACGTCGAAGCTCGGCGAGGCGAACTGCAGGACCCGGCTGTGCGGGCCGACAGCGAGTCGTTCGGTGGCGGTGGCGAGCAGTTTCGTGACGCCGGAGTGCGACACGACGACGCCCTTCGGGCGCCCGGTCGATCCGGACGTGTAGATCACGTAAGCCGCGCCGGCCGGGGTGAGCGCTCCGCCCCGCTCTGCGTCGGTCGGCTCGGCCGTGGAGCGGCCAGCCAACTCTCCGGCGAAGGCGGGGGCGTCGAGGAGCACCAGCGGCGGTACGGCGTCCGACTCCAGGACGGACTGCAGCTCCGCCGTGGTGAGCACGCAGATCGGCGCCGCGTCGGCGAGCAGGTAGGCGATCCGCTCGGCGGGGTACTCGGGGTCGATCGGCAGGTACGCACCGCCGGTCTTGAGCACCGCCACGACGGCGACGATCAGGTCGACCGAGCGGGGCAGGCAGAGGCCGACCACGCGTTCCAGCCCGGCGCCCCGGGCGATCAGCGCGTGCGCGAGACGGTTGGCCCGCTCGTCGAGCTCCGCGTACGTGAGGGCGATGTCCTCGTAGACCACGGCCACCACCTGCGGCCGCTGGCGGACCTGAACCGAGAAGAGCTCGGTCCAGGTCGCCAACGGCGTTTCGCGAGCGTCACTGTGCACCAGTTCATCGGCGCCGGTCGGAAAACTTTCGGGCACAGTGAAGTACCGCCCCTCGGTGGTGAAGTCGGTTCGGTGGACGGTCGGTGCTGAGTGTCCTACTTGGACAGCAGGGGTACGAGCTGATCCAGGGCGTACGGGATGCTCAGCACCGTGCTGAACGACAGCGCGGCACCGAGCGGCGGCTCCTCGTACGGCAGGAACACCGCGCGGTTCTCCTTGGCGACCTTGAGCGTGCTGTACACCTTGTCCGCCTTGACGGTGGACTCGGTCGAGGCGTCCGCGGTGAGGAAGACCAGCTTGTCCACCTCGACGAGGGAGAGCTGCTCGGAGCCGATCTCGGCGGCGTACTCCTTACCGGCGGCGTCCACGATGGCCTTCGGCACGGTGAAGCCGAGCTTGGTCAGCAGGACGACCTTCGGGTCGTTGGGCGCGAAGATCGCGTACTTGCCGGGCTCGTACGGCTCCACCACGGCGACCGACTTGCCGGCGAAGTCCGGGTGTTCGGCCGCGAGCTTGGCCAGCCGGGCGTCGATGGCCGCGATCAGCTCGTTGGCCTTGGCCTCCTTGCCGAGGGCCTTGCCGGCCAGCCGGGTCATGTCCTGCCACGGCGCGGCGTAGTCGTCGAACCCGACGGGCTGGGCGACGGTCGGCGCGATCTTCGAGAGCTTGTCGTACTGGTCCTTGCTCATGCCCGAGTACAGCCCGATGATGAGGTCCGGCTTGAGGGCCGCGACCTTCTCCAGGTTGTACTCGTCGCGCTCGCCGACGATCTCCGGGGTCTTGCCGGCCCAGAGCGGCTGCGCCCAGGGCCACTTACCGTACGGACGCTCCAGGAACCAGTCGATCGCGCCGACCGGGACGACGCCGAGTGCCAGCACCGGGTCCTGGTCGCTCAGCCCGAGGGTGACCACGCGGGTGGGCGCGGCGGCGATCTCGGTGGTGCCGTACTTGTGCTGCACGCTGACCGGAAAACCGGTGGCCGCGGAGGCGCTCGACTGCGGGTCGGAGGCGGGCTTCGAGTCACCACAGGCGGTGAGGGCCAGGACGGCGGCTGCCAGCGCGGCGGTCATCCGCGTCACGGCCGAGCGGCTCCTGCGGTGGACGCGCGGGTGCGCGGTGGATCTCGGCGACGTGAGCAACGGATTCCCTCCGACGAGGCGACACAATCGGCCACATCATAGGTGAGGCTATCCTAAGTAACAAGGGACCGTGGTCCGCTCAACGAAAGGTAGCCAACCCTTAGCATCTCCACCATGGAGGCAGGATGAGGACGGCTACTGCGGACGCGGAAACCGTGACCGGGTCGAGCGGAAGCCCACAACGGCGTGCCCTGACGGCACCGGCCCGGACCGCGCTCGTGATCACCGTGGCCGCGATCCTCCTGGGCCTCTGCGTGCTCTCTCTCGCCGCCGGCAGCAAGGCGGTCCCGCTGGACGACGTGTACCGGGCCGTGTTCGACCGGGCCGCCGCCCGGGTGGCGAATCCGCAGGTCGACGCGATCGTCTGGGGGGTGCGACTACCCCGGACCATCTGCGCCGTCCTGGTCGGGTCGGCGCTCGGCCTGGCCGGCGCGCTGATGCAGGGCCTCACCCGCAACCCGCTGGCCGACCCGGGGCTACTCGGCGTCAGCGCCGGCGCGTCGTTCGCCATCGTCGTCGCGGTGGCCGGCCTCGGCGTGAGCTCGGCCACCGGGTACGTCTGGTTCGCTTTCGCCGGAGCGTTCGCCGCCGCGGTGGCCGTCCACCTGCTGGGCAGCCTCGGCCACGGCGGCGCCACGCCCGTGAAGATCGCCCTGGCCGGCATCGCGCTCACCTTCCTGCTGGGATCGTGCACGAGCGCGATCGTGCTCCGGCATCCCCAGGCGCTGGACCGATTCCGGTTCTGGTCGGCCGGCTCGCTCACCGGCGCCGATCCGGGGCTGCTGTGGCGGATGTCTCCGTTCCTGGCCGCAGGTGTGCTGCTCGCTATCGCGGCCGGGCCCGCACTGAACAGCCTCGCGCTGGGCGACGACACCGCGATCGCCCTGGGTCGCAGACTCGGCACGATCCGGATCCAGGCGGTGTTGGCGATCACCCTGCTGGCCGGCACCGCGGTCGCCATCGCCGGCCCGATCGTCTTCATCGGACTCGTCGTACCGCACGTCACCCGGATGATCACCGGACCGGACCACCGATGGTTGCTGCCGGTCACGGCCCTGCTCGCACCGTGCCTGCTGCTGTTCGCGGACATCGTCGGCCGGGTGGTCACGCGACCCGAGGAGGTGCAGGCCGGCATCGTCGTCGCCTTCCTCGGTGGCCCGTTCTTCATCGCGCTGGTCCGGCGTCAACGGGTGGCCGAGCTGTGACGAGCACCCGAACCACCCCGATCCGGCCCGGCGCGTTCCGGCTGACCACACCGCCGATCTCCGGCGTCCTGCGGCCACGAACCCTGGCCGTCTGCGTCGCGCTGGCCGCCGCGACGTTCGCCGTGTTCTGCGTCAGCCTCACGCTCGGCGACTATCCCGTCAGTCTGCCGGACGTCCTGCGCGCCCTGGCCGGCTCCGACGAGCCTGGTCCCGCGTTCGTCGTACGCGAGCTGCGGCTGCCCCGCGCGCTGACCGGCCTGCTCGTCGGCGCGGCGTTCGCGGTCTCCGGCGCCATCTTCCAGACGATCACCCGGAACCCGCTGGCCAGCCCGGACATGATCGGGATCAACGCCGGGGCGACCACCGCGGTCGTCGGCGGGATCGTGCTCGGCACCGGCGCGGGGCTGAGCAGCTCGACGCTGGGAGTGCTCGGCGCGCTCGCCACGGCACTGCTGATCTACCTGCTCGCCTGGCGGCGCGGGGCCAGTGGATATCGCATCATCCTCATCGGCATCGGCATCGCCTGGATGTGCACGAGCGCCACGGACTACCTGCTGACCCGCGCCAAGCTGCACGAGGCCCAGGAGGCGTTCGGCTGGCTGGTCGGCAGCATCAACGGCCGCGGCTGGGAGACGGTGCTGCCGCTGGCCGTGGCGGTCGGTGTGCTGCTGCCCGCGACGTTGCTGCTCACCCTGTGGAGCCGCACCCTGTCGCTCGGCGACGACGTGGCCCGCGGCCTCGGCACGCCGGTCCAACGTGCCCGGTTCGGCCTTCTCATCGCCGGCGTCGGGCTGGTGGCCTTCGCCACCGCGGCGGCCGGCCCCGTGCTGTTCGTCGCCCTCGCGGCGCCGCAGGTGGCACAACGGCTCGCCGGCCAGGCCACCCCGCCGCCGGTCACCTCCGCACTGACCGGGGCGTTCATGGTCCTCGCCAGCGACCTGCTCGCGCGGTACCTCATCCCGGACGCCGATCTACCGGTCGGCGTCGTCACCGGCGCGTTGGGCGCGGCGTTCCTGCTGTGGCTTCTCGCGCGCGCCAACCGAGCCGGCACTGGAGGCTGACGATGACCGGGCACCAACCCGACCTGCGAGCCGAGGGGCTACGGCTGGCGTACCCCGGCCGGATCGTCGTGGACGACCTCGACCTCGACCTACCGACCGGCCGGATCACCGTGATCGTCGGCCCCAACGCCTGCGGCAAGTCGACGCTGCTGCGGGCGCTGGCCCGGCTGATGCCCCCGGCCGCCGGGTGCGTACGCCTCGACGGCGAGGCCATCCACGGCCTTCCGACGCGTCAGGTGGCCCGCCAGGTGGGCATCCTGCCCCAGTCCCCCGTGACGCCTGCCGGCCTGACGGTGGCGGACCTGGTCAGCCGGGGCCGCTCACCGCACCAGACCTGGTGGCGGCAGTGGTCGACGTCGGACGAGGCCGCGGTGACCGCCGCGCTCGCCGCCACCGACATGACCGACCTGGCGCACCGGCCGGTCGACGAGCTCTCCGGCGGGCAGCGGCAACGCGCCTGGATCGCCATGGCGGTGGCGCAGGAGACGCCGGTCCTGCTGCTGGACGAGCCGACCACGTTTCTCGACCTGTCGCACCAGATCGACGTCCTCGACCTCGTGGTCGACCTCAACCGGCGCGACGGCCGAACCATCGTGATGGTGCTGCACGACCTCAACCAGGCCTGCCGGTACGCCGACCACCTGGTCGCCATGAAGGGCGGCCGGATCGTCGCGCAGGGAGATCCGACGGCCGTGATCACCACCGAGATGGTGGCCGAGGTGTTCGACATCGACTGTCAGATCACCGTCGACCCGATCAGCGGCACTCCCCTGATCATCCCGGCCGGGCGGCACCACCTCGCGCCCCTGGGTGCCCCGCCGGCCGGCTGAATGACCCGCGCGAACCGCGCCGGCCGCGGTGGTGGCCGGCGCGGTGCCGGGAACCCCGTCTCAGCCCGCGTACGAGGCGGCTGGCGGCGAGTCGAACGCCAGGGGATCTGCGAACTCCGAGTACTCAACGATCGAATCGAGGATCTCCGCCGAGCGGATCGACGTGTTGGACAGCAACGAGGACGAGATGCCGTGGGTGTGTTCGGTGCCGCCCTGCAGGTAGATGCCGGCCCGTACCCGTGGCGTGGTCTCGATGCGGTAGTCCCGGGAGACCCGGACCTGGCCCGCGTCGTCGCGCTGGAACTCCTCGGCGAAATCGCCCAGCAGCCAGGCCGGGTCAGGAGTCCGGTAGCCGGTGGCGAACACGACCGCGTCGGCGTCCAGCGCCGTACGGGAGCCAGTGATCATCGACTCGACGACGGTCTGGACCCGGTCCCCCGAGCGCACCGCCTGGACCACCCGCGACACGTTGAGCAGGCGCAGCCGCTCTTCACCGCGGACCTTCTCCTGGTAGACGCGGCGATACAGGTCCTCGATGAGATCGTGGTCGACGACCGAGTAGTTGGTGTTGCCGTGGTAATCCAGAATCATCTGCTTGACCTGCGGCGACGCCATGTAGTAGTCGTCCACCGCAGCCGGATCGAAGACCCGGTTGGCGAACGCGCTGTCGTCGGCCGGGCTGTAGCCGTAACGGGTGATCACCGCGCACACCTCGGCGGCCGGGAACTCCCGGTGCAGGTAGTCCACCGCTTCGGCGGCGCTCTGCCCGGCGCCGACGACGATGATCCGCGACGGTGACGGCGACATGCCCTTCAGACGTTCCGCGTTGGGCAGCAGGTCGCGGGTGTGCCAGATGCGGGCGTCCGCGGTCACGCCGTCCGGCAGTCGCGGGACCAGGCCGGTGCCGAGCACCAGGTTGCGGGTCCGATGGATGAGCGGCTCGCTGGCGCCGGCCACGTCGCGGGCGACCACGTCGAAGGAGGTGACCTCACCAGCGTGGGTCACCGGGTGCACCGCGACCACCTCGTGGCCGTAGGCGACGTTGCCGTCGACGCGGTCCGCTGCCCACTGTAGATAGTCGTGGAACTCGACCCGGGACGGGAAGAAGTTCTTGTGGTTGATGAAATCGATCAACCGGTCCCGGCTCTGCAGATAGCTGAGGAAGCTGAAGTCGCTCCGAGGGTTACGCAGCGTGACCAAGTCCTTGAGGAAGGAGACCTGCATGGTCGCGTCCGTGAGGAGCATCCCCCGGTGCCAACCGAACTGCGGTTGACGCTCCACGAACGTGGCGGTCACGGCCCGCCCGCCGGGCCTCCCTTGCAGGTCAGCGTTGTGCTCGGCGACCGCAATCGCCAGGGCCAGATTGGACGGCCCGAACCCGACACCGACAAGGTCATGGACTGACCGCTCGCCACCGGAAAGTTCCTCTGACATACGCGTCCCATCAAGTGGGCCGGGCCACGCCCGGGTATGGAAACGATCGACGCCCGCGCAGGACGTACGCCAACGAACACCCTGTGCCACTTAGGCAAGGCTAACCTATAGTACGATCGGCGCCACGGCGACATCAAGCCACGTCGGTGCGAAGTTCGAGTCCACTGCGGACTTTGACGCGAAGGAGGACATCGCCCATGCGGGTCATCATGTTCGGATATCAGACCTGGGGGCACCGCACCCTGCAGGCGCTGCTCGACTCCGAACACGAGGTAGTGCTGGTCGTCACCCACCCCAAGAGCGACCATGCCTACGAGAAGATCTGGGACGATTCAGTCGCCGATCTCGCCGAGAAGCATGGTGTGCCGGTCCTGCTCCGCAACCGCCCGGACGACGACGAGCTCCTGGCGCAGCTGAAGGCCGCCGAGCCCGACGTCATCGTGGCCACCAACTGGCGCACCTGGATCCCGCCGCAGATCTTCAACCTTCCCCGGTTCGGCACGCTGAACGTGCACGACTCGCTGCTGCCCGCGTACGCGGGCTTCTCCCCGCTGATCTGGGCGCTGATCAACGGCGAGAAGGAGGTCGGCGTCACCGCGCACGTCATGGACGAGACCCTCGACGCCGGGGACATCGTGCTGCAGCGGGCGGTGCCGGTCGGCCCGCGGGACACGACGACGGACCTGTTCCACCGCACGCTCGAGCTCTTCGGCCCGATCACCGTCGACGGTCTCGCGCTCCTCACCTCGGGCCGCACCGACTGGGTCCGGCAAGACCGGTCACGGGCGAGCTTCTTCCACAAGCGTGCCGACGAGGACTGCCGGATCGACTGGACCTGGCCCGCGGAAGACCTGGACCGGCTGGTCCGCGCGCAGTCCTACCCCTACCCGAGCGCGTACACGTACCACCGCGGCAAGCGGCTGGCCGTCCTGGCCGCCGAGGTCTCCGAGGCTCGGTACGGTGGCACGCCGGGGCGGATCTTCTACCGCGAGGGCGACGGCGTGGCGATCGTCGCCGGCGCCGATGCGCGCCACGGCCGCAACCCGGGCCTGCTCATCACCAGGGTCCGCACCGAGGACGGCACCGAGTACGCCGCACAGGACTACTTCTCGATCATGGGCGGGTACCTCACCAACCACCCGTGATGCCTGCTGGAGTCGGTGGCCGGCGGGTACGCACCCGCCGGCCACCGCTCAGGGCGGCGCTGAGCCGTCCCCCCGCACCAGTGTGCGAGACCAGGGTCTCCGACCGGCTCGACGGGGCCCGGATTCCGCGAGGCTGGAGGGGCAGTCACGACCTTTCAGCAGGGAGCCGGCATGTCCACCATTCGCATGACCAAGACGACCACCGCGACACCGGAACAACTCGTCGCCGGGATCACCGATTTCGGGCCGGGCCGTTCGAAGCTCTTCAGCGCCAGCGCCGACGATCAGCTCAAGGTGCACCACCAGGACGCGACCTGGGCCGACGTCACCGAGGGCTCCGGCGGCGTCTGGGAGCGGCTCGAGTACGACTGGTCGGCGCCGAACCGGATCATCATGAAGACCGTCGACTCCAACCTGTGGGGCGGTGCCTCGGGGCACACGTACACCCTGACCCGGCGCTCCGACGGACTGACCGTCCTGGACGCCGTGGTGATCCGCGAAGGCAAGAACCTCAAGGGCAAGATCGTCGGGTTCCTGCTCGGGACGGTTGCCAAGGGTCAACTCGACAAGGCGTTGAGCAACACCGTCAAGGCCATCGAGGCGCGGAACGCGTCCCGACTCTGATGTAGCGGTCGCGAGGTCGACGGTGGTGGCTCGCGCTGGCGTCCACGACGCCAGCACGACGCCAGCACCCGGCGCTGGTCGCACCGGCCCTCGCGGCGACAAGAAGACGAACGTGACGTACGCGGACAGGCGATCACGAATGCGCTGCGGGTGCGCGGTGGTTACGCCGCCTCCAGCGACGGCGACCCGGCAACCGGACGGGTGGCATGACGGACCCGTGGCGACGGCCGACGAGACGGTTGCGCCGTCTGACCGATTGCCAGCCGCAGCGACTGCAATGCGTAGAAGGCGCGCGACTTGACCGTCCCCTCCGGCACCCGTAACCGGTGGGCCACCTCGGCGGCGGACTTGCCCTCGAGGTGCAGCTCGACGAGGACGTCGCGGTGGGTGTCGCTGAGCGCGCCGAACGCTGTGCGCAGCGAGTCCCGGGCAACGACGGTTTCCAGGGTGTTGTCCACGGACGCCGCCGACACGCCATCGGACAGCTCGACACACACGGGCCGCGACCGAGCACGGCGCACGGCGTCGATGCCCACGTTGCGGGCGACGGTGAACAGCCAGCGGCGGGTGCTGTCGGGTTCGGCGGGCACATCACCGAGCCGGCGCCAGACCCGCATCATGGTCTCCTGCAGCAGATCGTCCGCGCCGTACGGGCTGCCGTTGGTGAACCCGGACAGGAACCGCGAGAGCGCAGGCGCGTACTCGGCGTACAACTCGCTCAGTCGTGCCTCCGCGTCAGCCCGGGCGGCGCCGGCATCGGTCCGAGTCACAGCAGTCATCGCCCCCTCGTGGGTCGCTCTCCGTACGCTTCCCACCCTCCCCGCTGGCCAAGGCCGCCGAGCCGGTATGCACCACGGGTCGACACCCTGGACCTGCGGGAGCCGACGCCGCGGCGAGCGGGCGGGCCCGCCCACCAACTGCCACCGGCCGGATCTTCGGGAGCCACACGTGGTCGCCCCAGTGGGAGTCACGGGGGCGACGCACCCGCACTTCGGGTGAGGGTGACGGGCATGAAACGACGCTTTATCGTCCTGATGGCGGCGGCCGTCCTACCGGCCGCCGCATCGCTGGTGCCGATGGCCGCCAACGCCGTCGCCGCCGACAGCGGCTCGCGGGTCGCCGCGACCTGCGCCGCCGTTCCGGTCTCCGCTCCGCAGGGTGCCACCGTGGAGAAGGTGACGGCTGTCGCCAACGCCGGCGGCACCGTCACGTTCCCGTCGGCGCCGCCGCTGCCCGACTACCCGCCGATCGCCGGCGTGCCGGCCTGGTGCGACATCACCGTCACGGTGAGCCACCCGGGAGCGAACGACCACGTCAACATCAAGGTCTCGCTCCCGCAGAACGGGAAGGACTGGAACGGCCGCTTCCAGGCGACCGGTGGCAGCGCGTACCTCGCCGGCGAGTTCCTGCACCCGCTGGTCGTCGGAGTCAAGAGCGGGTACGCCACGGCCGCCACCGACGCGGGTGTCGGCGCCAGCCCGCTGGACGTCAGCGGCTGGGCACTCACCCCGGCCGGCGAGGTCAACACTCCGCTGCTGGAGAACTTCGCCTCCCGCTCGCTGCACGACCTGGCCGTCGTCGGCAAGGAGGTGACGAAGAACTTCTACCAGCACGCGGCGAGCTACTCCTACTGGAACGGCTGCTCGACCGGAGGCCGCCAGGGTTACTCGGAGGCTCAGGCCTACCCGCGGGACTTCAACGGCATCCTCGCCAAGGCCCCCGCCGTCAACTGGGACCGGTTCGCGGTCGGCACCGCCTGGTCGCAGGCCGTCTTCAACGAGCAGAAGGTCGCGCCCAGCCCCTGCGAGCTGGAGGCTTTCAACACCGCGGCGATCAAGGCCTGCGACACCCTGGACGGCGTCCAGGACGGCATCATCGACGTCCCGCAGAACTGCCACTGGGACGCCCGCAAGCTGGTTGGCGACAAGGTTTCCTGCGACGGCGAGACAATCACCATCTCCAAGGCTGTCGCCGACGCGGTGAACAAGATCTGGGCCGGCCCGCAGGGCTACCCGGGGCCGAACAAGGGCGCCAGCTTCGCGTACCTCGCCGCGCCGGGCAACCCGTTCTTCGTCTCGAACATCTGGGTCAAGTACTTCGTCACGCGGAACCCGGCGTACGACCTATCGAAGATCAACTACAGGACCTTCCACCAGCTCTTCGCGTCGTCGCAGAAGCAGTTCAATTCCATCATCGGTACGGACGACGCGAACCTGTCGGCGTTCGCCCGGGCCGGTGGCAAGCTGCTGAGCTGGCACGGCCAGGCCGACCAGCTGATCCCGACCCAGGCGACGGTCGAATACCGCGAGCGGGTCAACCGGAACTTCGGCGGTAACAAGAACGTCGACGACTTCTACCGCCTGTTCCTGCTGCCCGGCGTCGACCACTGCGGCGCCACCGGGCCGACGGTGAGCGACGACGACGCCCTCGCCGCCCTGACCAGGTGGGTCGAGCAGGGCAAGGCCCCGACCACCTTGCCCGCCTCCGGCACCAACGCCGAGGGCACGACCGTGAGCCACCCCGTCTGCCGCTACCCGATGGTCGCGCGCTACACCGGCCACGGCGCCACCGACTCGGCCGCGAACTACCGCTGCGTCCGCGCCTGACTCCCCTGAGATGACGGGGGGCCCCGCTCTCTCAGCGCCCGGGCCGCCGTCTCTGGGCGCGTGGGCGGCCCGGGGGGGCCGGCGAGCCCTGGTCGCGCGCGCCGGTCCGTCAGCTCGCGTCGACGGGTTGCAGGCGCACCACGATGCCCTTGGATGTCGGGGTGTTGCTGATCTCGGCCACGCTGTCGAGCGGGACCAGGACGTTGGTCTCGGGGAAGTAGGCCGCCGCCGAGCCCCGGGCCGCCGGGTAGGCGACGACCCGGAACTCGGGGGCGCGACGCTCGATCCCGTCGTGCCACACGCTGATGATGTCCACCAGCTGACGGTCGGACAGCCCGAGCTCGGCCAGGTCGGCAGGGTTGACCATCACCACCCGACGGGCGTTGTGGATGCCCCGGTAACGGTCGTTCATGGCGTAGGGAATGGTGTTCCACTGGTCGTGCGACCGCAGCGACTGGAGCAGGAGGTGACCCTTGGGGACGCCGAGCATCGTGAACTCGTTGCAGGTGAACACCGCCTTGCCGCTCGCTGTCGGGTAGATGCCCGCGTTGACCGGGTTGGGTAGGCGGAAGCCACCGGGCGCTGCCACCCGCTCGTTGAAGTTCTCGAAGCCGGGCACCACGCGGGCGATGCGGTCCCGGACGGTGCTGTAGTCGCGCTCGAACTCCTCCCAGGGGATCGAGGGCTCGTCCCCGAGCGTCCGTCGGGCGAGGCGGGAGATGATCGCGACCTCGCTCAGCAGGGCAGCCGACGCGGGGTCCAGCCGGCCCCGGGAGGCGTGTACCTCACTCATCGAGTCCTCGACGGTGACGAACTGCTCCCCCGCGGCCTGGACGTCCCGGTCGCTGCGCCCCAGCGTCGGCAGGATCAGTGCGGTCTCGCCGCAGACGGTGTGGGAGCGGTTGAGCTTGGTGGAGATCTGGACCGTGAGCCGGCAGCGCCGCAGCGCCTCCTCGGTCACCGCGCTGTCCGACATGGCGCGGACGAAGTTCCCCGCCACACCGATGAAGACCTTGGCCTGACCGTCGCGCATCGCGCGGACGCCGGCGACCGAGTCGAGCCCGTGCTCGACCGGTGGCGTGAACGCGAACTCCCGGCTCAGGGCGTCCAGGAACCAGTCCGGCGGCTTCTCCCAGATGCCCATGGTGCGGTCGCCCTGCACGTTGCTATGGCCGCGCACCGGGCACACGCCCGCGCCGGGCCGGCCGATGTTGCCCCGCAGCAGCAGGAAGTTGACGATCTCGCGGATCGTCGGAACGCCGTGCTTGTGCTGGGTGAGCCCCATCGCCCAACAGACGATGACCTTCTTACTGCCCAGCACCCGCCCGTGCAGTTCCTCGATCTCGGCCCGGGTGAGCCCGGTGGCGGTCAGTACGTCGTCCCAGGTGATTTTCCGGGCGTACTCGGCGAAGGCGTCGAACCCGGTCGTGTCGCGCTGGATGAACTCGTGGTCGAGCACCGTGCCCGGCGCGGCGGCCTCGGCCTCCAGCAGCAGGAGGTTGAGCATCTGGAACAGGGCGAGGTCGCCACCGGGACGGATCTGCAGGAACTGGTCGGCGATCGGCGTGCCCCGGCCGATCACCCCGCTGACCTCCTGCGGGTTCTTGAAGCGCATCAGCCCGGCCTCGGGCAGCGGGTTGATGGCCACGACCGTGCCACCGTTGCGCTTGGTCTGCTCAAGCGCGGTGAGCATCCGCGGATGGTTGGTGCCGGGGTTCTGGCCCACCACGAGGATCAGGTCGGAGTGGTGGATGTCCTCCAGCGAGACACTGCCCTTACCCGTGCCGAGCGTCTCCCGCAACGCGGATCCGCTCGACTCGTGACACAGGTTGGAGCAGTCCGGCAGGTTGTTGGTGCCGTACGCGCGCACGAACAACTGGAGCAGGAAGGCGGCCTCGTTGTTGAGCCGGCCGGAGGTGTAGAACAACGACTCGTCCGGGGAGTCGAGCTCCCGCAGTTCCCGGGCGATCAGGTCGAACGCGTCGTCCCACCCGATGGGCTCGTAGTGGGTGCCGCCCGGCCGCTTGACCATCGGCTCGGTCAACCGACCCTGCTGATTGAGCCAACGGTCAGAGCTGCCGTCGAGCTCGGCGATCGAGTGACGGCTGAAGAAGTCGGCGGTGACGCGCCGGGTGGTGGCCTCGTCGTTGACGTGCTTGGCGCCGTTCTCGCAGTACTCGTTCACGTGCCGGCGCTTGGACTCGGGCCAGGCGCACCCCGGGCAGTCGAACCCCTTGGCCTGGTTGACGTTGAGCAGGGTCAACGCCGCTCGGCCGACACTGTTCGCGGAGAGCGAGTATCCGATCGCGTGCGCCACCCCGGGAACACCCGCCGCCCACGTCTTCGGCGGGGTGACGGACAGGTCGTCGCCGGGATCCTCGATCGTGCCCATGCTGCTTCCTGCCTCTCCTCCGGTGCGATCCGCGGCGACAGGTGCGCCGACGCCCCGGCACTTCGACGTTGCCCGCAAACGGGCTCGAAGTCAAAGAAAACCCTTCGGCTTGACCGCCGACGAGGCGTGGCACGACCGCCAGGCCGCGCATCGGCGGCCGGTGCGGCGGTGAGAGACGGCGGGAGCCATGGCTGCCCGCCGTCTCTCGCACTCACTCGCTGCGGGCGGTCTCCGGGCCGGTGATCCGCTCCAGCAAGGGCAGGGTGGACGCGATGATGGCGAGGCAGGCGACCAGGCCGACGATCACGATCGCGTAGAACTCGACGCCCGGGGCAATGAGCGTGTACTCCATCTGCGCCTTGAGGAACAGTTGGGCGGCGAGCAGGCCCACGCCGATCGCGAGCACGGCGACGGCGAGCATCGGCACGGCGCTCTCCAGGACGACCACGCGGCGCAGGGTCCGTACCGGTGCGCCGCTGAGGCGGAGCAGGCTGAAAGGCCGTCTGCGTTCGGTGAGGCCGCCCACGACGCTGACGGCGAGGCTGCAGCCGGCGAGACCGAGGCTGGCGATGATGACGACGTTGGCCAACTGCTGCCAGCCCCGCAGCTGGTCGGTGAAGGTCGACTCGAAATCGCCGGGCGAGTTCGGTGCTATCCAAAAGTTCGGGAGGGCGAGGGAGAGGACTGTGCGGGACCGCTCGATGGCGTCCGTCGAACCGTCCGTGCCCACGACGATCGAGAGCACCGGCAGTCGCTGGAGGTCGTCGAGGGTGAGCGACGCCGCGGGCCACTCCCGCGTGGCGGACACCGACTCACGGAAGGGGACGAAGTTGTCCTGCACCGCGGCCACGGTGGCGCCGTCGACGCACCGGCCGTACACCTGGGGAATGTCGGTGCAGGCGATCACACCCGGCTCGCCCTGCTGATCCGGGTTGCGGTGGATCACGGTCGCGCTCCGCACGCCCGGGACCGCACGCAGCTCGGCCAGCAGTGTGCCGGGGACGTGCGGCGGTTCGTGGAAGAAGGCGGTGGACACCGTGCCGGCGTCCGTCGAGCCTCTCGGGGCCGGGCCGCGGTTGGCGACGATCGTGGTGATCACACCGATTGCCACGCTCGTGACGAAGAGGGCGAGCATGATGCCGCTGATCGCCCGGAAGCCGGCCTTCGGGTTGTCGGCGAGGCGGCGCGCCGCGATGAGCGTTGCGGGGCGGCTGGCACGCCTGGCCATGAGGCGGGCGCAGGTCATCGTGAGCCAGGGTCCGGCGAAGACCAGGCCGGCCATGATGAGCAGGAGCCCGGGCAGGAACGCCGCCGTCTGGCCGGAGGACGTCTGTGGCCTCCGGCCCAGGAAGTAGGTCAGCTCGGCGACGCCCAGCACGAGCGGGATCAGCCGGTACGCGCGGGGCGGGCGCGGGGTGGCCTGCCGCGTGACGCCGAGTGGGGAGATCCGGACCCGGCGCAGCGAGACCCACGCCGCCAGCGCCGCGCCGGCCGGCACACCGAGCGCGACCACCAGGGCGTCCACCGGTCGCAGGGCCATGTCGGCGGGGAAGAACCGCATGCCGGTGAACGGGATCGCGGCGAGTTGGCCGCGGAACGCGAAGAACAGCGCGAAGCCCAGGGCGGTGCCGACTACCGCTGCCGTGGCGGCCTCGGTGGCCGCGATCACCGAGATCTGCCGTGGTGCCGCACCGACCAGGCGCATCGCCGCGTACCGTTGTTCCCGGCGCGCGGCGCTGAGCCGGGTGGCCGTACCAATGAAGATCAACACTGGGAACAGCAGCCCACCGGCTATGACGCCGATGATGAGGTTCACGGCCGCCTGCGGCAGTGCGGGGGCTTCGCCGCCGACGCTCGTGAGCTGGATGGCGTTCGGCAGCGCGGCTGCCTCCTCGGCGGTGCGGCCGACGATGACGACCAGGGCGTCCGGCGATGCCAGCGCCGCCGGACCGATCACGCCGAGGTTGCGCCCCGGGTAGCGGTCTGCCAGGTGGGTCGCGGGGGTCGAAGCCAGCAGCGTGGTGAGCGCCGGCGAGGCGTAGAACTCCCCCGGCCCTGGCGTTCGCGGAATGCCGACCGGGGTCGGCGAGCCCGGCCCGGTGGCGGCGACGTCGACCCGCACGATCTCCTCGCCACGGGAGAAGTCCTCGCGCGTGGACCACCACAACGGATCCGTGCCGCCCTCTGCCGAGGCTTGGGGGTACAGCGACGCGTACCGGGTGAGCTGCGCGTTGGTGGCGTTGACCCCGGCGAGGGTGACCAGCAGCAACCCGGCGCCGACCGCGACGGCGGCGGCGATGATGACGAGGCGGGTGATCGCCTCGCGCCCACCCGCTACGGCTAGGCGGAGCCCGAGGCGGATCATGAAGCGATCCGGTCTGGCGCGTTCACGCGGCCGTCGCGCACGATGACCTCGCGGTCGGCGTACGCGGCGACCCGCGGCTCGTGGGTGACCAGGATGACCGTGGTGCCCTGCTCGCGGGCCACGGTGACCAGCAGGTCCATGACCTGCTCGCCGGTGAGCGAGTCGAGCGCACCGGTCGGCTCGTCGGCGAAGAGGACCTTCGGCCCGGCGACCAGACCACGCGCGAGGGCGACCCGCTGCGCCTGCCCTCCGGAAAGCTCGCCCGACCGGCGCTGCTCCAGGCCCTCCAACCCGAGCCGTTCGAACCAGCCGTGCGCCTTGCGCAGCGCCTCGGCCCGGCGGACGCCGCCCAGCAGCAGCGGCAGCGCCACGTTCTCCGCGACGGTCAACTCGGGGACGAGCTGACCGAACTGGAACACGAACCCGAAGCGGTCGCGGCGCAGGCTGCTGCGCTGCGCTTCGGCCATGGTGTCGACCCGGGCCCCGTCGAACAGGACCTCGCCGGAGGCCGGCACCAGGATGCCGGCCAGGCAGTGCAGCAGGGTCGACTTGCCCGAGCCGCTGGCCCCCATGATCGCGACGATCTCCCCCGCATCCGCGGCGATGCTGGCGCCGCGCAGCGCCGGGGTCGGACCGAACGAGAAGACGACGTTCCGCGCTTCGATCGCGACGCTCATGGCCGTACCCCTTTCTTCAGGGCGTCCAGCCGAGCGCTGGTCATCTCGATCCACCTGAGGTCCGCCTCCAGGTGGTAGAGGCCGTGGTCGGCGAGCAGCGTGTCGACGAGGTTGCCCGTGCGCTTGATCTCGGTGAGCTCCCGCATCCGCTGCAGGTGTGCGCTGCGCTGGGTGTCGAGGTATTCGCTGGCGGGCCGGTCGAGCATCAGCGCCAGCATGACCTTGGCGAACAGGACGGTCTGCAGGTGCGGTTCCGGCTCGACCGGCTGGGTCAGCCACTGCTCGACCTCGGTCGCGCCCAGGTCGGTGATGATGTAGCGCTTCCGGTCGGGCCCGTCACCGGGGCCGACCTCGCTGATCACCACCTTGCCGTCGCGGGCAAGCCGGCTCAGGGTTGAGTAGACCTGGCCGAACGGCAGCGGCTTGCCACGGCCGAAGTACGCGTCGTACTCGCGCTTCAGGTCGTAGCCGTGGCTCGGCTCTCGCTCGAGCAGGCCGAGAAGAGTAAGGGGAACGCTCATGCCGAGCACACTACACCGAGGGTATACACCGCGTATATACCCCCGGTCTTTACCCCGCTATGCGCGTCCGCGCGGCATCGAGCGCGGTTCCAGCCGCAGCATGCGGTCGTGCAGCCCTGTCGCCTCCTTCTGGCCGATGACCTGACGCAGCGCGAGCCAGGCGGCTCCGACCGCGGGCTCCCCGGCGGTCGCGATCGGGCTGGCAAGGGCGGCCAGGACCGCCGCCCGGACCGGCGTGGCCCTGGTCAGCAGGCTGCCGGCGAGCACGACCGGGCCGCCCGGCGGGCCCAGCTCGCCGAGGGAGGCGACCAGTCGAGCGGCGGCCTCGGCGATCAGTCGCTCGGCGAGGGCGTCGCCGGCCAGAGCGCACTCGCACACCAGAGGTGCCAGCGCGGCGAACGCCCTCGGCTGCTGGTGGCCAGCCCAGTGCACGAGCCCGTCGCGCGTGGTCACCTGCGCCTGGGCCGCGATCGCGGTGGCCAGCCTGGGCGCGACGGTCGACGTCGGCCAGGCCCGGACGACCGAGCGGATCGCCTGCAGCCCCAGCCACACACCTGAACCCTCGTCGCCGAGCAGCCAGCCGAGACCGTCGACGGTGTGGCCGATGCTCCAGTCGTCGATGCGGGCGGCGACGGCGCCGGTGCCGGCGATGAGCACCGCCCCCGAGGGGGCCGGCGTGCCCGCCGCGAAGGCCGCGACCGCGTCGCCGACAACGGTGACCCGGCAGCTCAGGCCACATCGGACCCATTCCTGCGCAAAGGCCTCCGCGATCCGTGGATCCGCCATGTTGGCCACCCCGGCGAGGCCCGCGACGGCGCTGAGCACGACCGCCGGATCGTGGCTGCCCAGCGCCTCGCGCACCGCGGCACCGATGGCGTGAGCGGCCGCCGGGCCCGCCGTCGGGTTGCCGGGGCCGGCCGAACCGCGACCCAGCACGGCGCCGTCGCGGGTGGCCACGACCGCCCGGGATGCCGTACCGCCAGCGTCGATTCCCAATACCAGCACCATGGAGCAGATCGAAGCATGGAAACTTCTTATTGACTAGACGCTCAAGTGGTCGTAATTTTCATTGCCATAGCTACTCGATGAAAAGGACGATCACTGGTGACGGGTGAGAGCGGCGGGCTGCTGGTGCGGCTGCGCATGGAAGGGCCGACCATGCCGGAGGCCCTGGCGAAGATCGCCGAAGCCATCCTCGGCGATCCGGAGACGGCGGCGCACGCCAGCATCGTCGATCTGGCCGAGCGGTCCGGGACCTCCACCGCGACGGTCACCCGCTTCAGCCGGGCACTCGGCTTCAAGGGGTACGCGAACCTGCGGGTCGCCGTCGCCACCGAGACCGGCCGGGCCGAGCAGGCACGCTGGGAGACCGACATCTCCGGGGACATCGCACCGGACGACCCGCTCGGCAGCGTCCTCGACGTGATCACCGCCGCGGACACCCGGGCCATCCAGGCGACCGCGTCCGGGCTGGACACCTCCACGGTCGAACGGGTGGCGACCGCGATCGCCGCCGCCGGCCGGGTGGAGATCTTCGGGCTGGGCAGCAGCGGCACCGCGGGCAGTGAGATGGCGTTCCGGCTGGAACGCATCCGCGTCCCGGTGCGGTACCGCGCCGACACGCACACCGCCCTCACCAACGCCGCGCTGCTCGGGCCCGGCGACGTCGCGATCAGCCTGTCGCACTCCGGTCGGACCCGTGAGGCGATCGAAGTGCTCGCCGAGGCCGCCGATCACGGCGCCCTGACCGTTGCGGTCACGTCGTTCGCCCGCTCGCCGTTGGCCGAGGTCGCCGACGTCGTCTTCACCACCTCGGTGCACGAGACCACGTTCCGGCTTGCGGCCCTCTCCGCGCTGCACTCGCAGCTCCTGATCCTCGACCTCATCTACGTCGCCGTCGCGCAGCGCACCTACGAACGGACCGCCGAGGCGCTCGAACTCACCGTGCGGGCCGTCGACGCGCACCGGATGCCGGACACCAACGCCAACCGCAAGCGAGCACGGAGGGAAAAGCCGCTGTGACGATCAAGAGCGCCGACTACGTCGAAGTCATCACCAAGGCCATCGAACGCGTCGGCACCACCCAGGGGGACCAGGTGGCACAAGCCGCCGACCTGCTGACCGCGACGCTCCAGGCCGGCGGGGTGATCCAGGCGTTCGGTTGCGGACACTCCGAGGCGCTCGCCATGGAGATCGCCGGCCGGGCCGGCGGCCTCGTCCCGACCAACAAGATCGCCCTGCGCGACATCGTCCTGTACGGCGGCGAGCCGACGAGCGTGCTCAGCGACCCGCAGCTCGAGCGCACACCCGACGTCGCACACCGCCTCTACGAACTCGCCCCGATCAAGCCCGACGACGCGTTCGTCATCGCCTCCAACTCCGGCGTCAACGGCGCGGTGGTGGAGATGGCGCACCTGGTCAAACACCGCGGGCACGCGCTGATCGCGATCACCTCGGTCGAGCACTCCGCCCGGGTCGAATCGCGGCACCCCAGTGGGCTCAAGCTCGCCGACCTCGCCGACGTCGTCCTCGACAACGGCGCACCGTACGGCGACGCGTCCCTCGACTACGGCGACGGCGCGGTCGGAGCCGTCTCCTCGATCACCGCGGCACTGCTGGCCCAGCAGATCGTCACCGAGGTGGTGGCACGGCTGCTGGCGCTCAATGTCGCCCCGCCGGTCTACCTGTCCGACAACGTGCCGGGCGGGCGGGAGCACAACACACACATCGAAGCGCGGTACGCCGGGCGCATCCGGCGTACCGCCTAGGGAAAAGGCCCAGTTGATGAACCCTGCACCCCTTTCCGGACCGTACCCTACGAGACGCACCGTGCTGCGCACGGCGCTGACCGCCGGCGCCGCCCTCCCTCTGCTGAGCGCTTGCGTGACCAGTGGCGGCGACGACGATGACCCGGCCGCCGGCAACACCGGCGCCAAGAGCGCCGACAACCCGCTGGGCGTCAAGGCGGACGCGCCACTCGAAGTCGTGATCTTCAAAGGCGGGTACGGCGACGACTACGCCAAGCGGGCCGAGACGCTCTACACCCAGAAGTACGCGGGCGCGAAGATCGACCACCAGGGCATCCAGAAGATCGGGGAGGCGTTGCAGCCCCGGTTCGTCGCGAACACCCCGCCGGACGTCGTGGACAACACCGGCGCCAGCCGCCTCGACATCGCCACGCTGGTCTCCGCCAAGCAGGTCAGCGACCTGAGCCAGTTGCTCGACGCACCCGCCTACGACGATCCGGGCAAGACCGTACGCGACACGCTGCTGCCCGGCGTGGTCGACGACGGCACGTTCGACAAGGTGCCGTTGACGCTGAACTTCACGTACACGGCCTGGGGCCTCTGGTATTCCAAGCCGCTCTTCGCCGCGAAGGGCTGGACCTTCCCGAAGACCTGGGAGGAGATGCTCACTCTCTGCGCGACCATCAAGGCGGCCGGCATCGCGCCCTGGACGTACCAGGGAAAGTACCCGGAGTACATCAACGACCCGCTGCTCAGCATGGCCGCCAAGACCGGTGGACCGACGCTGGTCAAAGCCGTCGACAATCTGGAGCCGAACGCCTGGAAGTCGCCGGGCCTGGTCTCCGCCGCCGAGGCCTTCCGGGAGCTGGCCGGCAAGGGCTACATCATGTCCGGGTCCGAGGCGCTGTCCCACACCGAGGCGCAGGCGGCCTGGTCGCAGGGCAGAGCGGCGTTCATCCCGTGCGGCTCGTGGCTGGAGAGCGAGCAGAAGGGCGTGACCGCGCCGAACTTCGACATGGTCATGGGGCCCGTGCCGTCGCGGACGACGACGGACGCGCTGAAGCAGACCGCGGTCCAGGCGGCCAGCAGTGAGTCGTTCCTGGTGCCGTCGAAGGCGAAGAACCCCGCCGGTGGCATGGAGTACCTACGGATCCTGTTCTCCAAGCAGTCGGCGAAAGCGTTCGCCGAGACCGCCGGCACCCTGCCCGCCGTGGCCGGCGCCACCGATGGTCTGACGCTGAGCAGCGGCCTCGGCTCGGTCCGCGACGCGGTCCAGGCCGCCGGGACGGAGACGTTCACCTACCGCTTCCGCACCTGGTACGCGCCGCTGGCCAAGGCCGTCGACGACGCCACGGGCGAGTTGGTGAACAAGCGCATCACCGCGACGCAGTGGTCGGACCGGATCCAGAAGGCCGCCGACTCGCAGGCGTTGGACTCCTCGGTGAAGAAGTACACCCGCTGATGAAACACGGTCGGTGGCGATTCCTGGCTGGCGCGCTGGCACCCGCGCTGCTGCTGCACGCGGTCTTCGTGCTGTCGCCGTACGCGCAGGCCTTCTACCTGTCGCTGACCGACTGGACCGGCGTCGCCGGCGAGGCGCGCTTCGTCGGCGCGGGCAACTACGCCCGCCTCGGCGGCGACCACCTGTTCCTGGACGCGGTCCGCAACAACGCGGTGATGCTGGTCGTGGTGCCGTTGGTGACGATCGGCATCGGGCTGTTCCTGGCGAGCATGATGCATCTCGGCGGCCGCAGTGGCAGGCGGGGGATCGCCGGGTCAGGGGCGTACCAGATCGTCTATTTCTTTCCGCAGTTGCTGTCCCTCGTGGTCATCGCGGTGCTGTGGGGCTTCGTCTACAACCCGAACACCGGCCTGCTCAACGGAGCGCTGCGGTCGGTCGGCCTGGACGGGTTGACCCGGAGTTGGCTCGCCTCACCGTCTCTGGCGCTCATCGCGGTGATGGCCGTCCTGGTCTGGTCGTCGGTCGGCTTCTACGTGGTGTTGTTCAGCGCGGCGATCGACAGCATTCCGGGTGAGCTGTTCGAGGCGGCGTTGCTCGACGGGGCCGGCGGCTGGGCGACCTTCCGCACGGTGACGTTGCCGTTGGTGCGGGAGAGCGTGCAGGTCGCATTCGTGTACCTCGGCATAGCGGCACTCGATGCCTTCGCCGTCGTGCAGGTGATGACCGTCGGCCCCGGTGGCCCGGACGGTGCGACCGAGGTGATCGGGTTGTCGCTCTACCGCAACGCCTTCCAGTACGGGAAGTTCGGCTACGCGTCGGCGATGGGTGTCGCGCTGTTCTTCGCCACGCTGACCCTGGCCGTGCTCGCGCTCCGGTCGGGCCGCAGGGAAAAGCTGGAGCTGGCATGACCGACCGCAAGGCGCAGCGCGGCCATGGGCGCCAGGCCGCGTCCTACCGGGCCTTTCCCGCGCACCTCGCCATGCTGACCTGGGCCGTCGTCACCACGTTGCCGCTGCTCTGGGCGGTGATCAGTTCCTTCAAGACCGACAACGAGATCCTCAACGAGCCGTGGGCGCTGCCGGCCTCGCCGCAGCTCGACAACTGGTCGCGTGCGTGGACCCAGGCCAGCATCGGCCGCTACTTCCTCAACAGCGTCATCGTCGTGGGTTGCGCGCTGCTGCTGACGATGCTGCTGGGCTCGCTGGTCGCCTATGCCCTGGCACGTTACGAATTCCGCGGCAACCGGCTCATCTACTACACCTTCGTCGCGGCGATGTTCTTCCCGGTTTTCCTGGCGCTGGTGCCGCTCTTCTTCGTCGTTGCGCAGTTGGGCCTGCTGGGCACGTACCCCGGTCTGATCCTGGTGTACACGGCGTACGCCGTGCCCTTCACGGTCTTCTTCCTGCACGCGTTCTTCCGCACGCTGCCCGTTGAGGTGGCGGAGGCGGCATTCATCGACGGATGTTCGCACAGCGCGGTCTTCTTCCGCGTGATGCTGCCGATGGCCCGACCGGGCCTGGTCGCCGTCGGAATCTTCAACTTCCTCGGGCTCTGGAACCAGTACCTCCTGCCACTGGTCCTCAATCCCGACCCGGACCGGTACGTCCTGGCGCAGGGTTTGGCCGCCCTGTCGGTCAGCCAGGGGTATCGCAGCGACTGGAGCGGTCTGTTCGCCGGCTTGACCATCGCGATGCTGCCGGTACTGATCGCCTACGTCGCGTTCCAACGGCACATCCGCGCCGGTATGACCGCCGGCGCGGTCAAGTAGTCCCTACCCATCCCCCACCCATGGGAGGACCCGCCTCATGTCAATCGACAAACGTAGATCTATAGGGTTCGCGGGAGTGGCGACCCTGCTCGGCACGCTGGCAGTCTTCAGCAGCGCACCGAGCGCCTCCGCCGCCGAATGCGGCTACCTGTTCGACGACTTCTCCTACTCCTCGTCGAGCGACAGCTCGCTGACCACACACGGCTGGACCCCGCGCAGCTACGCCGGTGGCCCGGGTGTGCCCGGAGCGACCTGGTCCCCGAACAGCATCACCTTCCCCACGGTCAGCGGCCAGAAGGTCATGCAGCTCACCGCTTCGACCGACGGCACCGGCGCCGGCACCAACCAGGCGGAGCTCTACAGCACCCAGAAGCGCTACCTCGAGGGCACGTACGCCAGCCGGGTGCGCTTCACCGACACACCGACCAGCGGGAACGACGGCGACCACATCAACCAGACGTTCTTCACGATCAGCCCGTTGAACGGTGACCTCGACCCGACGTACAGCGAGCTGGACATCTCCGAGTACCTGCCCAACGGCGGGTGGGGCGAGACCGGCCCGATCAACTACCAGACCACCTGGTACACGTACCGCAACGACCCCTGGTACGCGGACAACGTGCACTCGGAGCAGCGCAGCAGCCTCAACGGCTGGCACGACCTGGTGGCCACGGTGGCGAACGGCCAGGTCGTCTACTACATCGACGGTGTGCAGGTGGGCGACCACTCGGGCAAGTTCTATCCCCGGCAGACGATGACGATCAACTGGAACCTCTGGTTCATCGACACGGCCGCCCACTCGGGCGGGTTGAGCACCTACATCCAGCAGGTCGACTGGATGTTGTTCGCGAAGAACCAGGCGCTGACCCCGGCGCAGGTGACGTCGAAGACGGCGGCGTACCGATCGGCGGGCAGCACGTTCGCGGACACGGTGGCCACGACCGGTGGCTGCACGAACCCGCCGAACCCGCCGACGACTCCGCCGACGACCCCGCCCACCACGCCACCGCCGGCCGGCAACTGTTCGACGGCGGCGGAGTGGGCGTTCGCCACCGCCTATACCGGCGGTCAGACGGTGAAGCACGAGAAGAGCAGGTACGGCGATCCGAACGGCCCGGTGTCGGGTGACGGCAAGCACCTGTGGCGGGCGCGGTACTGGACGCAGGGCTCCGAGCCGGGCTGGACCCAGCAGTGGGAGGATCTCGGCCGCTGCGGTAGCTGACCGAGGACGCACGAGGAACGGGACGGGCAGCCGCTCGCGGGTCACCGGCGAGTGGCTGCTCGGCCGCTGGTCCGTCGAGGCGTCGGCTGGCATCCTGTTCATACCATCGCCTGGTAGGTGTGGGAGGTCATCGTGTCGATCGAGGATCGGGCCAAGAAACCAAAGCTTCCGCCGCGCTGGTTCATCCGGCTGGCCTGGTCGGTGCACCGAGGCCTGTACCGGGGCTTCGGTGGCCGGGTCGGGCTCTGGCGGCCCCGCGTCGACCGTTGGGGCACTCTGCGGCTCACCACCACCGGGCGCCGCAGCGGCCAGCTGCGCGGCGTCATCGTCGCGTACCTGGAGGATGGGTCGAATCTGTTCACGCTGGCGATGAACGGATGGGGTGCGGCGGAGCCCGCCTGGTGGCTCAACCTGCAGACGCATCCGGATGCGACCGTCAACCTGGTCGACGGGCAGCGGCTGGTCCGTGGACGCGCCGCGACCGGCGACGAACGCTCCCGGCTGTGGGCGCGCTGGCGCGAGATCGACACCAACCTCGACGCCTTCGCGGCACTGCGGTCGTCCGAGACCGCCGTGGTGGTCCTGGAGCCCCGACACCAGGCCTGAGCTGGCGAATCAGCGCCGTTTCAGCACCGCTTCAGCTTGCTCAATACGTTCGAGTAATGACATCTCAACGTTCCTCACGCCTGAGGCGCGGGTCTGCTGTCGTGGCGATGATCGCCGTCACGGCGGCAAGCGTGCTGCACGCCGCACCCGCGGCGGCCAGTCCGGTCCCCATCCCCCAGGCGACGCTGACCGACCGGGCCTTCGGCCAGGTTACCGAGATCCACATCCAGGGCGCCGACCGGATCAAGACCGCCGTACTGTCGGCCGAGCTCGTCCAGTGGCACCGGCTGCACCCGAACGCCACGGCCGGACAGGCACAGACCCAGCTCACGGCGCGCAAGCAGCTGCTCGACAGCTCGCTGACCGCGTTCGACCTGCTGGCGCCCGAGCAGGACCTGGTGCTCAAGTCCGTCGACGTCCTGGTCGACGCGCCCGGAGGTGACGCCCGGACCTCGCCGGAGATCACCGGCCTGATCGGGGCGGTGATCGGCAAGTCGGTCGAGCCGTGGGACACCCGCGAAGAGCTCGCGTCCGGCGCGCTGCGCACCACCCAGTGGCTGCGCGGTCGCGACGACGCGCTCACCGCGGTGTGGTCCGCGGTCCGACAGGCCGGGGCAGCCAGTGTGCCGATCGCCACCGCCTGGAACGCTGTGCTCGGCGAGCCGTTCGGCGTGGACGTGACCAGCACGTACGAGGAACTCACGGAAGACCCCGGGCTGTCGCATGTCGACCTCGACGCGATCCTGGCGCTCCAGGGCGACCCGGCCGCGTACGTCGCGGCGGCCAAGCAGCAGCTCGGCTCCCTGCACGCGCAGCTGCTCGGCCTGAGCCTGGAGATCCGTCTCGAGATCGGCGACAACAACAGCAAGTGCCCGCCGGAGGGGCCACCGAGCGCCGCGTGCACCGCGGCAGCCAAGAAGGCGGCCGAGGACCGGGACAAGGAGCGGCAGCAGACGATCTCCGACCTCAAAGCCGGGGTGGGCATGGTCTCCACCATCATCGGGTTCGCCGACGCCGACGCCGGCAAGAAGGCCAAGGTGATCGGCGAGGCGGTCCTCACCACGGTCAGCGCGATCTCCAAGTTCGCGGCGGCGATCACGGGCCGCGGCCTGGCGGGTTCGATCTTCAGCACCGCGACGTTGGCGATGACCGGCAACATCTTCGGTGCCGTGATGTCGGTCGTCGGGCTCTTCGGCAGCAGCGGCCCTTCGCTGGACCAGCAGATCCTTGCGCAGGTCAAAGCCCTGCGCGACGAGGTGCGGGCCCTCGGCGACGAGATGCGCGCCAGCTTCGCGCGGGTCGAGGCCCAGATCAACACGGTGTACGCGAACATGATGGCCCAGTTCGACAAGCTGAACGCGGCCATCGCCGGCAACACCGCGCAGATCACCCTCGTACAGCAGCAGGTCGCCCAGCTCGGCCTGCGCCTGGAGGACATCGCCGCGACCGTGCTGGCGGCGATCGGCGACGCCACCCTGCACGACGCGCGCGCCGACATCAACCAGTACGTCGGCTACCTGGAGAACTTCGGCCAGCCGATCCCGACGTTCGGCGAGTTCGTGGGTCCGGAGAACGAGTTCCACCTGACCTCCACGCAGTTGGCCAGCGGCGCGGCCTTCGTGGTGCCCCGGACCGACGCCGACAACCCGGCCCTCGACCCGACCAACGTGCTCAACAGCTTCGGGGAGGCGCGCTCGATCAACTACCTGGCTCGGATAGCCAGCGGGCGTGACCCGGCGATGGTCGAACCGGGGACGCCGGTCGGCAACCCGACCGTGTGGAACCTCGGCGCGCAGGCGTACTCCATGTTGATGCTGCAGAACCCGACCTACGCCGCCCAGGTCAGCGCCAGCAGGGCGGCGCAGATCGAGGCGGAGGGCACGCGCATCGCCGACCTCGCGGCCAGCTTCGGCCGCCCGGTCAACGGCGACGCCAACACCCTGATCACGGGGCTGATCAACGAGTACGTCGCGGCCGTCGACGAGTTGTCGACCGCACTGTCCGCCTTCCGGACCAACGAGATCCAGGTCCGCTGGGAGCCGGACGCCAACGGGGTGCAGTGGAAGACACCCAAGAACTACGACCTGTTCTGGGACACGGACAAGCCGTTGGCCGCCGCGCCGGCGAAGGCCGACGAAGCGACGGTGCCGTCCTGCGGTGGTAGCGCGCAGATCGACCGCCCCAGCAACGTCCGCTACGACCTGATGTCGAACGTGGTGAAGACGCTCCAGTACGCGTACACGCCGCGGCTCAACGAGCCGCCGGCGGGCGTACGGGAGTTGCCCGAGGTCGGCTACTGCTACACGCCGAGCTGGGTCCACACGCGCACGACCGGCTTCGGCACCGGAGTGGTCCGCTACTACGGCAAGCTGCGGCTGCAGATCCACAGCAGGTTCCGACTGAACGCGACCCAGGCCTGGCAGAACTCGCGGACCGCCGACTACACCTGGCCCGACGAGCAGGTCTACCGGGTCGACTGCGAGCAGTTCAGCTGCGACAGCGAGACCACGCCCCAGCAGGGCCTGACCCAGAAGTGGCCGTCCGGGCGTTTCACCTTCGCGGCCGCCGCGGTGAGCACGAACAACACGGCGCTGGACGCCTCGCTGACGACGACCCTGCGGGGTTTCCTGCAGGGCCGGCAGAAGCACCTGTACGACCGGGTTCAGGAGACCACGACCCAGGTCAGCGGGTTGGTTCCTGCCGCGCTGAAGAAGATGAACACGGCGGCGCGGCTGCTTCAGGCGTACACCCGGCTGGGCCTGCCCAACGCGTTGGACTCGGACGACGTGTTGTCCGCGAACCTGTTCGGGCAGTACCAGATCCCGGTGAACATGCCCACGGACGCCAAGGTGGGCGGCGCCTACGCCAAGGCGAGCGGCAACTACGCGATCTGCGGGAGCTCGCCGTGCTCGCTCGACCCCAGCCGTCCGCTGCGCGACCAGGTCAGCCTCAAGCTGCCCTGCGAGCCCGCGGTCGACTCGTCGAACCTGCCCGGTGACCCGCTCGGCGACTGCCTGGTCACCAGCGCGCGGTCCCGCGCCGCCACGCTGACGCAGCGGTACGAGGTCTGGGCCGACCAGATGACCGCCGGGCTGCACCGCGAGCGGGTGCCCTGGATGAACGACACGATCACCGGACTGCGCATCACCACGCGCCTCACCCACGCCAACTGACACGAGCACTGCCGGCGCCTTCGGGCGCCGGCAGTGCGCCAGTCACCGGGGCGGGTAGAGGCCACCGGGCGTTCAGCCGATGAAGCAGGATCGGTCCGACCCATACGATGGGACGACGGAACCCTGCGGGGAGGGGGAAAAAGCCGGCGATGCGGTACCAACTGCTCGGGCCGGTCGAGGTGGTGTCTCAATCCGGGGACCGGCTGGCCCTCGGCACACCGATGCAGGTGCGCCTGCTGGCCATCCTCATGGCCCAGCCGGGCACCGGATGGACCATCGACCAACTCGTCGACGAGCTGTGGCAGGGGCGCCCGCCGAAGACGGCGGCCGGCAACGTGAAGACCTATGTCTGGGCGCTCCGTCGGGCGCTGCGGTCCCCGGGCTCCCCCGACCCCGCCATCCTCGCTGGCGCCACCGGCTACCGTCTCGTCCTCGACGACGCGCAGGCGATGGACAGCGTGGCCTTCGACGACCTGACCCAGCGCGGCTATCACGCACTGCGGCAGGGCCGCTGGTCGGATGCCCTGTCGGCGTTCGAGGCGGCGCTGGCGCTGTGGCGTGGAGAGCCGTTCGCGGGCCTCCCCGGTTGGGGGGTGTTGCTCTCCGTCCGGACGCGGCTGCAGGAGCAGCGGTCGAGTCTGCTGGAGGAGATCGCGGACCTGCAGCTGCGCGCCGGGCGGCACAACGAGCTGATCGAGCCGCTGCGGACGCAGGTCGACGGTGATCCGCTGCGCGAGCGCCCCTGGGGGCAACTGATGGTGGCCCTGGCCCGGGCCGGCCGACGGGCCGACGCGCTGGCGACGTACCGACAGCTCCGCCGAACACTCTCCGACGAGGTGGGCGTCGAGCCCGGCCCGGACCTCCAACACCTGCACACCCGCATCCTGCGGGCTGACCGGGAGCTGTTGACCTCCGGCGCGCGGTCACCGGAGAAGCTCAGCGCGCGAGTGGTCCCCCGGCAGTTGCCGGCCCCGCCGACGATGTTCACCGGCCGGACCCGCGAGCTGGCTCGGCTCACGACGCTGCTGCTCAGCGACACCGGCCCGGCCGGCGCCGTCGTCGTCACCGGCACCGGGGGCGTCGGGAAGACCTGGCTGGCGTTGCGCTGGGCGCACGACAGCCTGCACCACTTCCCCGACGGGCAACTCCACGTCGACCTGGACGGCTTCGGCACCACGACACACGAGGCGTCGCCGTCAGCCGTCGTCGTACGCTCGCTCCTGCCCGCCCTGGGCGTCAAACCCCTGGAGATTCCCGCCGAACCGGCGGCCCAGTTCGCCCTGTACCGCAGCCTGACCGCGGACCGGCGGCTGCTCGTACTGCTCGACAACGCCCGCGACGCCGAACAGGTGCGTCCGCTGCTTCCCGGGTCGAGCGGATGTCGCGTGATCGTGACGAGTCGCCACACACTGCCCGGCCTGGTCGCGGCCGAGGGCGCCCATCCCGTCGCACTGGACCTGCCCAGCGCCGCCGAAGCGCGCCAACTACTCGTACGCCGACTGGGTGCGCAGCGGGCATCCACCCAGCCGGCGGCGGTGGACGAGTTGGTCAGCCGTACCGCGCGATTGCCTCTCGCCCTGTCGATCGTGGCCGCGCGGGCCGTCACCCGGCCCACGTTCCCGCTCCAGGCCATCGCGGACGAACTGGCCGCGAGCCGGGGCGGGCTCGCCGCCCTGGCCACCGACGACGCGGCCACCGACCTGCGTACGGTGCTCTCCTGGTCGTACCGCCTGCTCAGCCCGGCTGCGGCCCGACTGTTCCGGCAGATCAGCCTGCACCCCGGAGCGGACATCAGCGCAGCGGCGGCAGCCAGTCTCGCGGGGGCCCCGCCGGATCTGATCCGGCCGGCGCTCGACGAGCTGACCCGGGCGAACCTGTTGGCGGAGCAATCCCCCAACCGCTTCCGCTGTCACGACCTGCTCCGCGCCTACGGCGAGGAACTGACCGACGCACACGACTCCGCGGCCGAGCGCAGAGCCGCCCGAAGGCGCATGCTCGATCACTACCTGCGTGCGGCCCGGGACGCGGCGAGGCTCGTCGACGCCGGCTCGTCGACGGTCGATCCACTGCCCATGCCCGCCGACGCGTCGGCCCCGGCGTTTGCCGACCACCACGCGGCGCTGGCCTGGTTCGCCACCGACCAGCGGGTGCTGCTGGCCACCGTCGACGAAGCGGTCGCCCACGGTTTCGACGCCCACGCCGGGCAGCTCGCGCAGGCCCTCACCCCGTTTCTCAGCCGCCTGTCGCTGTGGCACGACCTGGCCGCCGTACAGGCCGCCGCGGTCACGGTCGCGCGTCGCCGCGGCGATCCGCGCGCCGAGGGGCTGGCGCACCGGGACCTTGCGCTGGCACACATCCAGCTCCGCCGCTACGGTGCCGCGCGCCGTCACCTCCGGTGCGCGATGACACGGTACGACCAGATCGGTGACCGCCCGGGGCAGGCGAGCACGCACCTGCACCTCGCCTGGATGTACGACATCGAGGGCAACCCCCGCAGGGCGCTGCCGCACGCCGAGGAGGCGCTGGCGCTGTCCAGCAGCAGCGACGACCGGCGCGGCGCGGCGGCCGCGCTCAACGCGCTCGGCTGGGGCCACGCTCGGCTGGACGAGCACGCGCGCGCCATCGCCTACTGCGAACAGGCGCTGGCACTGCAGGAGGAGATCGAGGACCGGCTCGGCACGGCCCACACCTGGGACAGCCTCGGGTTCGCCTATCACGGCCTCGGGGTGCACCCGACCGCTGCCGCCTGCTACCGGCGCGCGCTGGCGCTCTATTCCGATGCCGAGGATCAGTGTGGCAAGGCCGAGACGCTCGTCCGTCTCGGTGAAACCCATGAAGCGGTGGGCGACCACGACACCTCTGTCGACCTGTGGCGACAGGCGCTGGTGCTCCTCGACCGGGTCGGTCATCCGCAGGCCGGAGAGCTGTCCGAGCGGCTGGCCGCGTCCCGCTGAACGCCGCCCGCCGACCGTACGCGGACCGGCATGGATCGGACGTGGACCGAGGGTCGGCAGGCTGGACGGATGTTGACCACGAAGAGAACCACCTTCTGGCATCCCAGCGGGGTTGACCGTCGACGCCGGCCGCTCCTTCGCGGTCTCTCGGCCGTCGTCGCGGTCCTCGTCGCCCTGTCGCTCAACGCCCCACCGTCGCTCGCGGGCACCACGCCGGCGGCGGCCGTCGGCAGCGGACCGGTCGCCGGAAACGCCACCGGCGGTTGGAACGGCCGGATCGACTGGCAGGCGTGTCCGGAGCGGCCCGACGACCCGGGTACGCGTTGCGGCACCATGCGCCTTCCGGTCGACTGGTCGCGGCCGGGAGGGGAGACCTTCCAACTGGCCCTGGCTCGGCGCACCGCCACCGACCCGGCCGCCCGCATCGGTGTCCTGGTCTTCAACCCCGGCGGTCCCGGCCTGTCCGGGGTGGACGTGGTGCTGACGGCCGACAGCCAGCTCGGGCCGGACGTGCTGCGCCGCTTCGACGTCGTCAGCTTCGATCCTCGGGGCATGGTCCGTAGCGCACCGGTGCGCTGCTCCTCGGCGCTGCTGGCCCAGCAGCCTTCCCTGACGCCCGCCAGTGCGGCAGAGTTCGAGCGCCTCCGCACCTACAACCGCCAGCTGCGCGACGACTGCCGCGCCCACAGTGGCCCCTTGTTCGACCATATCGACAGTGCCAGCGTCGCGCGTGACACGGAGGCCATCCGGGCGGCACTCGGCGAGCGGCAGCTCAGCTTCTACCAGTGGTCCTACGGCACGCTGATCGGGCAGTCCTACGCCGAACTGTTTCCCGACCGCGTCCGCGCCCTGGTCATGGACAGCGTGATGGACCACACCCAGGGGGTCAGGGAGTATTTCCGCAGCGGGGCGGCCAGTAACGAGGCCCTGTTCCACGAGTTCGTGGCCTGGTGCGGAAAGACCTCCAGCTGCGCACTGCACGGCCGCGACGTGCCGGCACTGTTCGACGGACTGATGCGCCGTGCCGACGCCGGCACGCTGGTCGACCCGGCCACCGGCGCGAAGCTGACCTGGTTCGATCTCGGGTTCGCGACAGTCACCAACTTCTTCGATGCGACCTGGAGCGACCTCGCGAACCTGCTTCTCGCGCTGGAGCGGGGCGAAGCCGCTGATTCTCCCCTCGCGTCAGCAAAGGCAGTCGACAGCGAGGAGGACCTGACCGAGTACGGGCTACTGGCGTTCTGCCAGGACTGGTCGCTGCCGGTCGACGGATTCGCCGAGTGGAACCGCTTTCTCCACGTGTCCCGCGCTGCGGCTCCACACCTGCGGGCCTCCCCGCTGGCCGTCCGCTTCACCGCGATCTGCCTGGGCTGGACGGCCGTCAACCCGCAACATCGGCTGCGGGTGACGACGAAGGCTCCGCTGCTGGTGCTCAACGGTCGGTACGACCCGGCCACCCCGTACGACTGGGCGCTGCGGGTGATGCGCCAGCTCGGCAGCCGGGGCCACCTCCTCACCTATGAGGGGTCGGGCCACGCCAGCTACCCACGGACGGAGTGCACCCGGAGTGGCGTCGAGCGGTACCTGATCGACCGAGTCACACCGCCGGCAGGCGCGAGCTGTCCGGCCGCCCCGGCCTGATGTAACGGAGTCGCCGCGGTGACGCCCCGGCTCACACGGTAGGTGGCCCCACCGATCCGACGAGGGTCGGTCGGGCCTCCTACTCGACGGCCGGGGCGTCGCACGGCGAGGGTTCGAGCTTCGTTCGGGGCAACTCAGCCCGCTACGGACAAATAACATTGTCGATCCAACGACTGTCGGCCGCAGCAGGCCGTCGGGCACGACGAAGAGGAGAGCTGATGCGCGATCTCGAGGAGGCCGCGACGGTCCCGAATCCCGGTGGAGCTGCCCTGTCCCGGCGGCACATCCTGGGCGCCGGGGTGGCAGCGGCCGGTGGAGCGTTGCTGGTGGGTGCCGGTGACGCGGCGGCGGCGCAGGCGGCGCCGCGGCGGCCGCAGAAGCCGGTCCGGGCACGTGCTCTCGCTCCGGGTGACCGCGTACGGGTGGTGTCGCCCGGGAGCACGCCGGACCCCGCGCTGATGGCCCGTGGCATCGAGATCCTGCGCGGCTGGGGGTTGGAGGTCGAGCTCGGCCAGCATGTCTACAGCAAGTACGGCTACCTGGCCGGCACCGACGAGCAGCGGCTGGCCGACCTGAACGCGGCGCTGAACGATCCCGGCGTCCGAGCCGTCTTCGCCGCGCGCGGTGGCTACGGCACCCAGCGGATCGTGGACCGGATCGACGTGTCCGGCCTGCGCCGCGATCCGAAGGTGGTCGTGGGGTTCAGCGATATCACCAGCATCCACGGCAAGCTGTGGCGCGACACCGGCTTGATCGGCTTCTACGGCCCGATGGTCAACTGGACGGACAGCCGGACCGGGCCGGAGTCCGCCGAGGCGTTGCGCCGGGCGGTCATGACCACCGCACCGATCACCATCACCCGGGATCCGGCCGAGACCGCCGCCCCGGTGTTGGTGCCGGGCCGGGCGACGGGCCGCCTGCTGGGTGGCTGCCTGACGTTGATCTCGACGTCCCTGGGCGCTGCGGACTCCCCGGACTTCGACGGCGCGATCCTGTTCTTCGAGGACGTGGACGAGTCGCCGTCCAGCATCGACGGCATGCTGACCGAGCTGCGTCGGGTCGGTGTGCTGCGCCGGGTCGCCGGCGTGGTGGTCGGCCAGATCACCGACAGCGTCGGCGAGCCGGGTGAGTGGGACGCGGTGGCCGTTCTCAAGGACCGCCTGTACGACCTCGGCGTACCGGTGCTGGGCGGGCTCCGCCTCGGGCACGGCAACGGCCAGCTCACGATCCCGCTCGGGGCGCGGGCCACGATCGATGCCACGGCCGGGACGCTGACCGTGGAGGCCGGCGTCCGGTAGTCGGTTCCGGGTTGGTCGGAACGATGGTTCCCGGGGTGGCACCGCGCCCCGGGACCCATCCGGCTGGGCTGGCCGGGTCGCGGGTCTCCTAGACGATCCGCTTCAGCGTTCCCGATACGCTCCGCGTCCATACCCGGCCGGCAGCGTCGACGAACAGCAGCGTGATCGAATAGGTGTCGCTGCTCTTCGGGGCCTTGTCGGTGGTCAAAGTTCCAGTCCACCACGTTCTTCTGCAACTCACCCGCGGGTACGAGCACGAATTTCGTCTGGCCGACGAGCCGGCTGATCGGCAGGTCATCGCCGATCGCGGGGACCGGCGGAGCTGCGAAGATGTGGCATTCGACGCCATATACCGGCATCGAACTGTTGTTCATGACCACGGCTTCCAGTTGGTGTGCGACACCGACCCCGGCGACCGCCGTGATAAGTCTGGCCTGGTGGGCCACCGTGTCGTCTCGGTCGAGGCGACGCTGCCGAATTTCCCACCACAGCCCGTACGCCAACCCGGCGAACGCCAGGACGGAACCGATCCCGGCGATCCAGTCCGGGACGGTGCCCCACTCGACGGCACTCTTGGCGTATCCCACTCCACACACGGTAAGACACCGGCGATCTGTGGCAAGAGCGGTCGCCTTCATCTTCGACCGGAGCTCCCACGTCTACCTCGGCTCGACGGGCCGGGCCAACTGCCCTGACGAGCGCCGAAGGCAGCCCGCCAGCCGCACAATCGCCCGGATCGCCAGCGCCGCTCAGGGCGGCACGGAATGATCTGCTCGTGGAGCCGGCAGAACAGACGCCCGCCTTACTGACCGTCGGCCACGGACCGATGCGCCGTGCCGCGCTCGGTCACCTGTTGGCCGACGCCGGCGTGGAGTTGGTCGTCGACGTCCGCCGATTTCCCGGCAGCCGCACCAACCCGGACGTCCAGCGGGACACCCTGGCGCGATGGCTGCCGGAGGTAGGGATCGCATACCGCTGGGAGGAGCGCCTCGGTGGGCGGCGACACCAGCCGGCCGACCTGCCGGTGCACGACGAGTGGTGGACCGTAACGGCGTTCCGCGCGTACGCCTCCTATACCCGCACGCCGCCGTTCCTGGCCGGGTTGGCCGACGTGCTCGAGCAGGCCGCCCTGGTCACGACCGCGGTGATGTGCAGCGAGAGCGTCTGGTGGCGCTGTCATCGCCGGCTGATCGCCGATGTCGCGACCCTGCGCCGCGAAATGCTCGTACGTCATCTCATGCCGGACGGACGGTTGGCACCGCATCCCGTGGCGGCGGGTGCCCGGCTGCGTCTCGACGGGCTGGTCGAGTGGACCGACGCCTGAGAGACGCCGGTCGCGCATCGGCCGCTGATC
Organism: Micromonospora sp. CPCC 205539; assembly: GCF_036906815.1. Taxonomy (NCBI): domain Bacteria; kingdom Bacillati; phylum Actinomycetota; class Actinomycetes; order Micromonosporales; family Micromonosporaceae; genus Micromonospora; species Micromonospora sp. CPCC 205539. The sequence goes on from NZ_JBAKHW010000001.1 coordinate 401,094, forward strand.
CGGGGTCAACGGTCGACTCCGGCCACCGACACGACGAGGTCCAGATCCCGCATGACCTCGGAGAACGCTACCGGCGGCACGTCGGCCAAGGGCACTACCGCGCCGGCCGCCAGAAAGCGCAGCTCACCGACAACCACCTCTCCCCCGCCGAAGTAGCCAGGCAGGTCGCAGACCAGCGCGGCGGTGATCTCGGTGGTGACCGGCCGGGTCGCCTGGTGCTCCGCGTCCTGGCCATGGGTCGACCAGCCGCGCCCGGACAGCAGCTCACCCGACACCTTGCCGTCGACCGTGTGGCCGGCGAACCGTCGCGACACGTCGACAGCGTCGCGTTCGGTCGGAGACAACAGGTACAGCTCACGAAATGCCTGCTTCACGGATTGACGGATCTGAAGCCGGACAATTTCCCCCTGCCAGTGCGCGAGCAGGCCCCGCTCGTACAACACAAACGGATGCACCACCGTCACCGGACCGTCAAGGTCGACCTGGTCGAGCAAGCCGATCGTGCCCCCCTGGTCCTGCCAGATCAACGCAGGGAGCAGCACGGCGCCGGCTGGCAGGCTCCGCAGACGGGCGAGCTCACCGGGCGCGAGGGTGCCACCGGTGGCGACGAGTCGCTCGAGCAGCCCGCTACGCATCCGACGGGACTGGTCGCGCAGCCGCTCCTGGTGGTCGCGGACCTCGGAGTACCTGGGGTCGGCGCGTACGGCAGGCGGCACCGACTTCAACTGCTTGCCTGCCTTGCTGATCGTGACGAGCGGCTCGGCACCGGCCAGCCGCAGCGCGACGGTGTAGTCGCCCACCTGCCAGTCGTCGGGCGCCTCGGTGGCGATGCGGGCCTCGCAGTCCCACTCGAGGCGCTCGGCGTCCGGGAAGTCGGACACCTGGGCGAGATGGTCAAGGGCGACGGCCACCGCAGCGGCGTGGCTGTGCCGGCGGTTCGGGCCCAACTTCGGCCCCCGCTTCGCTACCTCCCGCAATGCCAGATAACGGTCGAGCACCGTCTCCCCCTCCGCCAACGGCAGCAGGCCGAAGGCGGCGATGCCCGCCAGCGCGTTGTGCTTGACACGCTTGGAGACGGCTGCGCGGTTCCAGCCCAGCGCGGCGGAGACGCTCTCGCTCGGGCAGAGCCCCAGCAGCCGGCGCGCACCGTCGACGCCGGCCTGCCGCACCGCAGCGAGAATCGCGTCCCTGTCCTGGCGGACCGCCTCCGTCGTGGAGGTCGCCCGCACCAGCCGCAGCAGCGGCGCCGCGCCGGGCAGCCCCAGCAACGGCAGCAGCACCTCGGCGTCACCCGCCGGGAGCCGCAGGTCGAAGGCGTGGCGCCGTTCCTCTGCTGGCCGGTCGTGCAGGTGTTCCACCAGCGCGGCCCACTCGCCGTCGGTCAGTTCGGCGGCGCCGAGGCGTACGGCCATCCGGTGATCCGCTGGTCGGTCCAAGGCCCGGAGCACGAAGCGCAGGCCTCGTGGCACCAGCACCTCGGGGAGCGCGGCCCAGTCGGGCTCGGGTGGCGCGGTCAGGCGCCAGGCCAACTCGTCGAAGTAGTCCCGCACGGCGGGCGCGCAGACGTGGGCCCTCGGCGGTGCGGCGCTGTCGCTCGGGGAGCGTCCGACGATAGCGTTGCCCAGGTACTCGTCGTCGGTGAACGCCTGCTCGATGATGTCGACATCGAGCGCGCCCACCTCGTGCAGGGCGTCCAGGACCCGCACCACGGTCTCCCGACGCGCGCGGCCCAGCGGAGTGCGGACCAGCAGCCGCAGCAGGTGAGCATCGTTCGCGGCCACCGCCCGGTCGGCCAGGGGCTCGAGCGGTGGAGTCGGCCAGCCCACGTGGTCCACGATGGCGGCGAGCAGGGCCGTGCGGCTGGTGGTCGGCCACGGAGTGTCCAGGACGTCCGTCGGATCGTCGATGACGCGTACGGGAAACGCCACGTCGTAGATGTCGTCCAGTGCGGCGTAGATGTCACCGGCGTTCGAGTCCAGATGTCCGCCGGTGCGGTCGATGCTGTTGCCGGCCGCCAGGGCACGCCGGAGCGCCGTGGCGTGGGCCCGCAGACCTGACAGGTCACCGGCCTTCGCCAGGACCGAGGCCTCATCGACCATCCGCCACAGGGCGTCGCGCTGGTGGCGGACCTCGTCGGCGTACATCTCCGGTACGGCCACCACGGATCAATCACCGACCAGGTCGGCCCGGCACCGTCCCACGAACGACACGAACACCCTCCGCTCGATCACGCGATGCGCTGCACACACCGGCCCGTTGCGACGCCGGTGTGCGTCCATCCTGTCAGCCACGGTGCCGCGTCGTCCGACCTGTGCGGGCCGGGCCCGAGCGGCCCGAACAGCCTCCTACTCTTCCTCGGCGAACACGGTCTCGCGCCGCTTGCGGATCGTCGGGAGGACGGCGACGACGAGTGCCACCACGGCAAGGGCCAGGAGCGCCACGGAGATCGGTCGGGTCACGAAGACCGACGGATCGCCGCGGGAGATGATGAGCGCCCGCCGCAGGTTCTCCTCGAGCAAGGGACCGAGGACGAAGCCGAGGAGCAGCGGCGCCGGCTCGCATCCGCACTTGATGAGGATGTAGCCCAGGATCCCGAAGAACGCGATGGCGTAGACGTCGTACGCGTTGAGTGCCAGGGAGTAGGTGCCGATCGCGGCGAACAGGATGATCATCGGGAACAGCACCTGGTACGGGATGCGCAGCATGCGTACCCAGATGCCGATCAGCGGCAGGTTCAGCAGCAGGAGCAGCACGTTGCCAATCCACATGGACGCGATCAGCCCCCAGAACAACGCCGGCTCGTCGTTGATGACGTTCGGGCCGGGGGTTATCCCGTGGACGATGAACGCGCCGATCATCAGTGCCATGACCGGGTGGGCGGGCAGGCCCAGAGTGAGCAGTGGGATGAACGACGTCTGCGCGGCGGCGTTGTTCGCCGACTCGGGGCCGGCGACGCCCTCGATCGCCCCGCGCCCGAACTCCTGCGGCCGCTTCGAGATCCGCTTCTCGACGGCGTACGAGGTGAACGAGGCCAGCACGTGGCCACCACCGGGCAGGACGCCGAGCGCGGCGCCGAGGCCGGTGCCCCGCAGGATCGGCCCGACGACCCGGCGCCGGTCCTCGCGGGTCGGCCAGAGGTTCTTCACCGCGCTGACGACCGCTGTACGGGACTGCTCGTTCTCCAGGTTGCGCAGGATCTCGGCCACCCCGAACAGGCCCACCGCGACCGACACGAAGTCGATGCCGCCGTACAGCTCGCGCTGGTCGAACACGAAGCGGGGGGTGCCGGTGTAGAGGTCCTGGCCGACGGTGCCGAGCATGACGCCGAGTGCGATCATCGCCAGTGCCTTGAGTGCCGAGCCACGCGCCAGCGCGATCGAGACGATCAGACCGAACAGCACGAGCGAGAAGTAGTCGGCCGGGCCGAACTTCAACGCGACGCTCGCCAGTGGTGGCGCCGCGACGGCCAGCGCGACGGTGGCCACCGTGCCCGCGATGAAGGACCCGATCGCGGCGACGGCCAGCGCCGGGCCGGCTCGGCCCTGGCGGGCCATTTCGTGCCCGTCCAGCGCGGTGACCGCCGCCGACGACTCACCGGGCAGATTGATCAGGATGGCGGTCGTCGAGCCGCCGTACTGTGCGCCGTAGTAGATGCCGGCCAGCATGATCAACGCCGTGACCGGCTCGAAGCTGAACGTGATCGGCAGCAGCATCGCCACCGTCGCCGTCGGCCCGATGCCGGGCAGCACGCCGACCGCGGTCCCGAGCAGCACTCCCACGAAGCAGTAGAGGATGTTCTGGACCAGGAGGGCGGTCGAGAAGCCCAGCGCGAGGTTGTCGAAGAGTTCCATGCCTCAATCCAGATGCCGCGTCAGAACTCCAGCCACGGGCCCCACAGCGGGATCCGCAGCTGAAGTCCGACGACGAAGATGAGCGTGCTGGCCACGGTCAGCCCGGCGGCCACGGCCACGGCCGTGAGCAGCCGTACGCGCGCGCTGGCCAGGGTGGTGAGCAGGGCGGTCACCGCCGACGTCGGTACGAATCCGAGGCGCCGGACGGTGAATCCGAAGAACAGCACCGCGCCCGCGATGGCGGCGACCGCACGCCACGGGATCGGCCCGAACGCGATCACCTCACCGGCGACGAGCCCTTTGATGACGATCGCCAGGCCGAGCGCGGCGGTGGTCGCCCCGACCAGCAGTGGGAAGGCACCGGGACCCATCCGCAGTGGGGCGCCCAGCTCGTAGCCGAGCGACCCCACCACGAATGCGCCACCGATCAGGACGAAGATGCCTCCGGCGAGGACGTCCGGGATCGACCGACGGCGCTCCACCTCAGGAGACCTTGACCCCGGCGTCAGCGATGATCTTTCCCCAGGTGCCGAGCTGCTCTTCGAGCTTGGCCCGGTGTGCCTGCGGGGTCGCGTCCTGGTCCGGGACCGGCGCGGTGCCGAGCTTGGCCATCTGGTCGATGACGCCCTGGTCGGCCAGTGCCACCTTCAGCGCCTCGGACAGCTTCTGGACGATCTCCTGCGGCGTGCCGGCCGGGACGTAGAGTCCGTGCCACACGCTGACCTTGAGCTGGGGCAGCCCGGCCTCGGCCGTGGTGGGCAGGTCGGGAAGGCTCTTCACCCGCTCCGGCGTGGTGACCGCGTACGCCTTAACCTTGCCCGCGGCGATCTGGCCGCTGGTGTTGGTCGTCTGGTCGCACATGAAGTCGACCTGGCCGCCGACGAGGTCGGTCAACGCGGGGCCGGTGCCCTGGTACGGGACCTCCTGGAGCTTCACACCGGCGGCGGTCTGGAACAGCAGGCCGCACAGGTGGGAGGCGGCGCCGATGCCGGCGTTGGCCAGCGTGACCTTGTTGGCGTTCGCCTTCACGTGGGCCACCAGGTCCGGGAGCGTCGCGGGCGCGAAGTCCTTGCGGGCGACGACCGTCATCGGCACCTCGGTGACGAGCCCGACCGTCTCGAAGTCCTCGAGCGGCTTGTAGCCCAGGCTCTTGTAGAGGGCGGGCGCGGTCGACATGCCGATGTGGTGCATGAGCACGGTGTAGCCGTCCGGGTCGGCCCGCGCGACCTCGCCGGCGCCGACCGTGCCGCCGGCGCCCTCGACGTTCTGGACGACGATCTTGGTGCCGAGTTTGGCGGCCATCGGCTCGGCGATCATGCGGGTGACGGTGTCCGTCGGGCCGCCCGCGCTGAACGGCACGACGATCGTGATGTTCTGGTCCGGGAAGCTCGCGGCGTCGCCTCCGCCGCTGGCACCTCCGTTGTCGGAACAGGCCGCGACGAGTGAGACGACGCCGATCGTGGCGATCATCCGCGTGGCGACCCGATACCTGCTGATCCCTCTCACAACGGCCTCCTCATCAGCGCATGCGCATACCTCGGTGCGTGAGTGGCCCCCAGTCTCGGCTGGTCGCGGCGCGGATGGTGTCAGAGAAATCCCAAGAACTCGGGGCTGACACGAGGCCCGGTCCGGACCGTAGAATCCGCTGGTATGCGGATAACCGTCATCGAGGATGACGACCGCGTCGCGCTGGGTCTGGTGACCGTCCTGACCCAGGCGGGCTTCGAGGTCCACCGCATCGCCACCGCCGCGGAGGCCGTGCGTGCGGCGCCGTCCGACGTGGTCCTCGTCGATCTGGGTCTGCCCGACGGCGACGGGCTCGACGTGATCCGGAAGCTGCGCGACCGCCCGGAGACCGCGGTCATCGCGGTGACCGCGCGCTCCGAGGAGCACGAGCGGGTCCGTGGCCTGCGTGCCGGTGCCGACGACTACATCGTCAAGCCCTTCGGCATCCCCGAGCTGCTCGCTCGGATCGACGCCGTCCTGCGGCGTACCCGGGCGGCTCGAGCCACGAGCCATGCGGCCGAGCCACTCCAGCTCGGCCCGATGCGGATCGGGGTCGGCACCCGCGAGGTCACCGTCGACGGCACGCCCGTGCCGCTGACCCGCAAGGAATTCGAGCTGCTCCTGTTGCTGGCCCGGCGGGCACCCAACGTCGTCAGCCGGGACGTCATCCTCGACCAGATCTGGGGCGCGACCTGGGAGTCGTCGAGTCGCACCCTGGACACCCACATCGCGGCGCTGCGGCACAAGCTGGGGCCCGGCGTGGTCATCCGCACGATCCACGGCGTCGGCTATCGGCTCCTGGCCGACCAGCCGGAGCTGATCGGCTGACGCGCCGTGCACCGCCGCCTGCTCGTCGTCCTGGTGCCCCTCGCGGTGCTGCTCGTCGCGGCGCTCGGGGTGCCGCTCAGCGTCACGGTGGCCGAGCGGGAGATGCAGGAGACCTACGTCAACCGGCTCGACGACGTCGGCCGGTTCGCCTCGCTGGCCGAGACCGCGCTGTCGACCGGGCGGACCGAGGCCCTGCAGCAGGAGTTGACGCGTTACCACGAGCTGTACGGGATCCCGGTCGCGCTGATCGATCCGTCGGGCAGGGTGCTGCTCGGGCCGGCCGGCGCGTACCAGGAAGCAGCCCGCGCCGAGCCGACCTTGCCCCGGATCGTGACCGCGGCGCTGGCCGGGACGCGATCGGAGCCGTCCTGGGAATGGGGGCCGTGGGACGACTCCGCACTCGTCGTGGCCGAGCCGGTGGGCCGGGACAGCGAGGTCGTCGGCGCCGTCGTGACGATCTCCGACCTGTCGAAGACCCGCGACGACATCCTCGTACGCTGGGCCCGGCTCGCCGGGCTCGGGCTCCTGCCGTTGCTCGCGCTGGCGGCCGTCGCCTGGCCGGTGTCGGCCTGGGTGCTGCGACCGGTGCGCCAGTTGGACGCGGCGACCTCGCGGATCTCCGAGGGCGACCTGACGATCCGCGCCGACGCCGAGGCCGGCCCGATCGAGCTGCGGCGACTGGCGGCGTCGTTCAACACGATGATGGACGCCGTCGAGAACGCCGTGCAGCGGCAGCGGGCGTTCGTGTCCGACGCGTCGCACCAGTTGCGCAACCCGTTGACCAGCCTCCGGCTCGCGGTGGAGAGCCTCGCGCCGCACCTGCGGCCGGAGGGCAACGGACGGCAGGTGTACGACGTCGCCGTCGACGAGCTGAAGGCGATGCAGCGGATGTTGAACTCGCTGCAGGCCAGTGCGCGGATGGAGAGCATGCGGACGGCGTCGCCGGTGGATCTCGACGAGGTGCTGGCGACCCGGGTGGAGCGGTGGCGGGCGTTGACGGCGACGGCGGGGCAGACGCTGACGGTCGACGTACCGCCGGGGCTTCGGTTGCTGGAGCCGCCGGGCGGACTGGGCAGCATCCTGGACGAGCTGGTCAGCAACGCGTTACGGCTGTCGGGCGCGCAGGCGGTGCAGGTCACGGCCCGGCGTGTTCCTGCTGGCGCGGGCACCGGGCACCGCATCGGCTCCGCAGCCGGAGGCGTGGTCACCGTCGCGGTGCGCGACGACGGGCAGGGCATCGAGGTTTCCGAGCGGGCTCAGGCCGTACGACGGTTCTGGCGGTCGCCGCGGCACCAGAACGTGTCCGGGACCGGCCTGGGACTGGCGATCTGCGCCGACCTGGTCGGGGCGGCCGGGGGCGAGCTGCGGTTGGAGGAGGGCCTGCCGCGTCCGGACGGCTCCGGATACGGGTTCGCCGCGGTGATCGCGTTGCCGGACGTCACGCCGGTGGTGTCGTCGGCCGGCGCTCCGGCTCCCCCGCCGATCTGAGACCCGGTCCCGTCCGCCGTCTCCGGTCAGCGCTTGCGGTCACGGAACCAGGCCGCCGCGCCGGGGTGGAGCGGCACCGAGGCAGTGGAGATGCCGGTGCGTACGTTGATCTGCCACGCCTCGGGAACGGCCGCGGCGTCGCCGCGGCTGGCGGAGGTGATCGTGCCCGTGTGCCGGAAGATCGTGTCGGTGATGGCGTAGACCAGATCGTCGGGCAGGTCGTTGCGCGCGAGCAGCACGTTCGGCACGGCGACCGTGCGGGTGGCCGGGACGCCGACGTAGGCGGTCGCGTGGATCATTGCGGGAGCGTAGGGGCCCGGGTACGCCGTGAAGAGCGCGCCCGCCTGCGCGTCCAACGGGATCAGCCGAACCGGGTGTCGCTGCGCCAGCTCAGTGATGGCGGGTGTCGGGACGCCGGTCAGGGAGAACATCGCGTCGATCGTGCCGTCGCGCAGCGCCGCCGCCGACTCGGCCTGGCTGAGGTGCCGACCGCCAGCGTTCACCGGGCCCAGCTTCAGCACCCGCAACGAGGTGAACTCGGTGCCCGAATCGCGGGCGCCGAGGGATACGCGCTTGCCCTCGAGGTCCCGGAATTCGTCGATCGGGGAGCCGGCCATGACCACGAGATGCAGGTGACTGTCGTAGAGCCGGCACACCGCCGAGAGGCCCTCGGGCGCGCTGCCGTCGGTCGTGATCAGCGCGTCCAGGCTCGTCAGCCCGAGGTGCACCTCGCCGGCCCGTAACATCCGGATGTTGTCGGTGGACGCCCCGCTCGGCACGGTGGTCACCGTTGCGCCCGGCACCTGCTCGGAGATGTGCGCGGCCAGCGCACCGCCGATGCGTCGGTAGACCGCCCCCGCCGGCCCGGTGGCCAGTCGCAGGTGGACCTCGTCGGCCTCGGGCTGACGGGAGCAACCAACGAGCAGCCCTCCGGCGGCCAGGAGCACCGCGCGCCGGCTGATCCGTGCCGGCTCCAGGCTCAGCCCCATGCCGAGATGATACGGACGGTCGCCGACGTCGAACTGGTTGATTCGATCCGCTCCGGCCGGCCAGCCCGAGAGCGGACCGGCCGGGGCGTTGGTGATCAGTGGCAGTTGCGGTGTGCGGGCGCGAACCGCAGGTCCAGGAAGCGCGCCCGGTTGTTGCTGATGTCGCCGTAGAGGTCGGCGATGCTCGTGCTGTTCATGTTGTACGAGACCACCAGGTTGTTCCTGGTGCTCAACGTCGGGTGCACGGCCACGTTGTAGGTGTAGATGTCCCCCGCCGCGTCGGCGTCGTACTCCGGCTGCCCCTCGGGCGTGTCGTAGACCTCGACCCGCTCCGACCCCGCGAAGCCGAACGGCGTCGCCGCCGTGTGGACGTAGATCTTCGAACCGAGGTAGCTGTCCGTGGTGACGAGCACGTACTGCCCCTGCACCTGTGCGACCCCGTACGACGAGCCGACCTCGTCGAGGATCACCGCGGCATCACCCTCCTCCGGCGACCAACCGCTGCCGGTGTAGAACTCCCAGGCTCCGTCGAGATGACCGACCTTGGCCCGGGCGACGTGCGCCTGCTTGCCCGGCCACTGCGTCGATCCCACGCCGTAGATGTAGATGTAGCCGCCCGAGCGGAGCAGCTTCACGCCCCACTGGATCCCGTGCCCGTCGTAGGTCGGGGTGACCTTGCGCAGCCGCAGGTCCGGCAGGGACAGGGCGGCCAGGTCGGTCCCGATCCACTCGAAGCCGAAGTGGCCCTCGCCGGCCGCCTGCTGCTGGAACTCGAAGACGTACAGCTTGCCGTTGTCGACGATGCCGTCGCCGTTCCAGTACCACGGCTTCTCGGTGCCGGCCGGGCCGACGATCGGCAGTGGGTTCTTCGCCGTACCGTTCAGGATCGTCCTGGTCGGCCGGTCGCTGCCGCGGGGCGAGGTCACGATTGTGTTGTGCACCGGATCGTGCGGGGTGATGCTGCGGCCGGGTCCGACCGGGCCGAGGAAGGTGTCGTTGTACAACCAGGCGGTACGTCCGTCCGGCAGCGGCATCGAGTACGTGCCGTCGCCACCCGCCCACTCGCCGGCACGGGCCCGGTCACCGAAGGTGGCCCACTTCTGTTGCAGCCCCTTCGCCGGCCGCGCGGATTGCACAACGGGCTCGCAGACTCCGTCGCCAATGGCGCTCGCGCTCGCCCCGGCGGTGGGCCCGACCACCGCGGTCGAGCCGACGAGCAGCGCGATGAGTCCTCCGTAGACACGGCTTCGCCGCATGTCCCCTCCCCGATCAGCACAGGACGACTTCTACCAAGATCACTTGAGAGTTCCACATTCCGCACAGATGCGTCAAGAAGTAGCGCTGGACGTACAACTCGTGCACATCGCCCGTACCATCGGGTAGCTGCGGTCGCCGACTTGCGGTCGCCCAGGGCGATGACCAGGCGGGCGTCGGCATCGGTCGCCACCTGCGGATTCGTCGAGCACCGGTAGTTTTTGCTCTGAGCTGCGAGCCGGTGGTCTCGGGTCAGAATCAGTACGCCGCCGGTGCGAGGCCCATGACGGCGGCTTTCGCTGAGTGGGGCGGCGTGATCCCAGAACGGTTGTGGCAGGACCTGCGACGGCAGCCTCGGTGGTCCCTCTGCGCTGTTGCGGGGGCGGGACCGGCGCCGGTGAGGCGAGGGTTCACTGGGGCGGCGTGGCGCCCGACTGCTCGCTCACCATGTACGTCGCGTACCAGTCGGGCCAGTTGTCGTCCCTCTCGCCGGTGCGCTTCTCGTGCTCGCCGTGGGCGGCGGCCGCGCGCCGAAGCGCGCCCGCCAGGTCGCTCGCGGAGCCGAACGACGTCAGCCCACCCTCGACGCGCCCGGGAAGCCTGGTCGTGATCTCCTGCATCAGCCAGGTGTTGCCATCCGGGTCGCGGAACGTGGCGCGCGATACGTAGCTACGTCGTTCGGGGTCCATGCCGTCGACCGGGCCGTTCGGGCCGACGTGGAAGAGGTCACCGACGTCGACGCCAGCGGCGACCAGGGTGTTGCGGGCCGTCTCGATGTCGGACACGATCAGGTACGTCGTGGCCGAACCGGGCGCCGCCGTCGTGAGATCCGGGCCGAACTGCACCGAGCACCCGGAGCCGTGTGGCGTGAGCTGGACGATGCCGGGCGGTGTCTGGTCGAGCCGCCACCCGAGGCGTTGGTAGAACTCCTTCGCGCGGCCGACGTCCGCCACCGGAAGGACGATCACCTCGAGCTTCATGTCAAGGCTCTCGATGCGCGACGTTCCACTCGCGCCGCCCTGGGCGTCCTTCGGGCTCATCGGGGCCTCCCTGGCTGGCGTGCCGGTCATGCGCTTGCCCGGCGTACTCGTGGATTGTCGGCCGGCGTGCCGCGACGGCCCCGAGGACCACGCTACTGCTTGCGTCCGAGCTGGGATGCCGCTTTGGGCTACGACCGACACCGGACCTTCGCCGAGTCCGCCGCGTCGGCCACTGATCTCCTCGCGGCCGCCGTCAGGCGCGGCGGATCGTGATGTCGCCGTAGGACGTGCTCGCCCGGACCTCGACCGTCTCGTCGGTCCGCGCCGGGCTGTCGGTCGTCTCGAGCGCGTTGTGCACCCGGCCGTGGCGGGAACTGACGTCCAGCCAGGCAGCGGTGCCGCGGCGGACGCCGACCTCGATGGCGCCGTACGAGGTGTCCAGCTCGATCGCCCCTCGCACCACCTCACCCAGCCGGAGGTTGCCGTAGGCGGTACGGGCCGTCACCGAGGCCGTCGTTCGGTCGATGACGATGTCGCCGTAGGCGGTGTTGACCCGGGCGTCGCCGTCGCACTGGCCGATCCAGCAGTCGCCGGAGGAGTTCTTGATCTCCGTGGGGCCGTCGACCGCGCCGAGGCGCACCTTGCCGGAGGAAGCCTTCACCCGGGCCGACCCGTGGACACGTTCCACGGCGACCTCGCCGTGGCTGGTATCGATGTCCAACGGCCCGGTCTCTTCGAGCCGGATCGCCCCTCCGGTCTTGACGCGGCACTCACCGAGCCGCCCCTCGCCGCGAAACGCCGCCCACGACGCGTCGGCCTGCACCCGCGATCCGCTCGGCACCTCGATCCGGACGTCGACGGTGGGTCCGGTGCCGAAGAAGCCGTAACGACGCCAACTCTTCGGCGCCCTGATCAGCAGGTGGCCGGCGGCGTACTGGACGGCGGTCTGCTCCGCGGCGCTCGCGTCGGCCTTGCTCGACACGTCACGGGGCCGCACCTCCACCACCGTGTCGGTGCGGTCGGTCGCCGCGATCCAGACGTCCCCGACGGGCAGCTCAACCTGAACGGTGATCGGTTCTGGTGTATCGAAAACAGGCACGGCGGTCTCCCGGGAGTGCGCGGCGAACGTCGCCAGAGGTGGGAAAGAGGGGGTCAGCGCGCCCAGCCGGTGAAGTGCTGACCGGAGCGAGGCTCGGCCCGGCGCGGCGGACGACGATCCGTCTCGCCCCCGCCGATCGCGCCGGCGACAGCTCGGACCAGCCAGGCGTTGACCGACAGCCCCGCCCGGCTCGCAGCCTCCTCGACGCTGGCCTTCAAGTGGTCGGGAAGGCGAAGGTTGATCCGCGACGTGCCACCCTCGTCACCGTCGGGAGCGAGCACCGGCGCCGGCAGCACGGGCGGCCCCGTGTCCACGCCCGACTCGTCGGCCGGCGGCCTCGCCGGGGTCACCACGAAATCGGGCTCACGCCCCCGCAGCCGGACATGCACCGACCCCGGGGCGAGATCACGCGTGATCTCGTCGGCCGCGTCCGACAACGCCTCGAGCAGGGTCAGGCGAGTCGCCGCCTCCAACTGGGTGAAGAGCCGCTCCGCCAGCGCCCGACCGTCCGCGTCAACGCCCTCCGCGGCCACCGCGAACTCGTTGCGCAGGTTCTCGACGTACGACCTCAGCTCCATGCCACTATCTTGGCTCAGACCGCAGGTCGGTTCACCAGCGGCACATCGGGGTGACGGGGCCGACCTCGGAAACCGCGGTGGACGGGGCAGTCGACCCCGCCCACCGCGTGTCGCGGACGGTCAGTGGGTCGGTGCGCCCTCCGGCCTCGGCTCGTCGGCGAGGGTCGGTGTCGCCGATCGGTCGGAGCGGACGGCGTCGCCGTGACCGGGCCACCAGGCGGTGTGGCCGAGGAGCGCGGTGATGCCGGGGACGAGGAACAGGGACATGACGAAGGCGGACAGCACGATTCCCACCGAGACCGCGAAGCCCATCTCGGTCAGGAACGACACTCCGGCGAAGAGCATCGAGGTGAACGTGCCGGCGAGGATCAGACCGGCGGCGGCCACCGACGGTCCGGCGTGCTGAATCGCCAAGGCTGCCGAGGTACGGGGATCGTTGCCGGCCCGCGCCTCCTCGCGTAGCCGAGCGATCATGAGGATGTTGTAGTCGGTGCCGATCGCGACCACGAAGAGGTACAGGATGATCGGCAGCGAGAACGACAAGCCGGACCGGCCACCAATGCCCTGGAAGGCAAGGACGGTCGCGCCGAGCGTCGCCACGAAGCCGAGGCCTACCGCGATCATGAGGTACACCGGGGCGACGAGGCTGCGCAGGAGCAGCCCCAGGATCACGGCGATCAGCACTCCGGCCACCGGGAAGATCACCCACAGGTCGCGGTTGTTCGCGTCGCGGATGTCGGCGAACACCGAGCTGACGCCGCCGACCAGCGCCTTCGTCCCGGTCGGAGCCTGGGCGTGGGCCACCTGCCGGAGGTCGTCACCGGCCAGATCGAGTGCTGCCGTCGAGTACGGGCTGGTGTTCAGCAGCAGGTTGATCTGGGCGACCGTGCCGTCCGAGCTGATGGTGGCGGGACTGCCATCGGGCCCGGGCATCAGGCTCCCGACCCCGGGCACCTCGGTCAGTGATTGTGCGTAGCCGGTGAGGGTCGCCGGGTCGATACGTTGGCCGTTCTCCGCGCGTACGTAGACGGTGGTCGGGTTCAGGGCACCGGCGGGGAAGCCGGTCTTCAGGTCCTCCAGGGCGCGCGCCGACTCCGTGTTGGCGGGGAGTTGCCCGATCTGGTCGTAGTCGACCTTGAGGCCGAACAGACCCAACGCCAGGACGACCATGACCCCACCGGAGGCGAGGACGACCATCGCCGGTCGACGCCCGGCGAACCGGCCGAGGCGTTGGAAGACGCTGCCCCGGGGATTGCGCTGCCAGGACTTCGACGGCCAGAACACCTTGGGGCCGATGAGCGAGACGATGGCCGGGACCAGCGTGACCGCGGCGATCGCCATGACGACCACGCCGATGGCAAGGCCCGGGCCGAGACTCCGGAAGCCGCCGAACACTGCGAGCAGGAGCGCGCCGAACGCGATCACGATCGCCGCGGCAGCAGAGGCGATGACCTCGCCGACCCGGCCGACCGCCGTGGCGAGCGCGTCCTTCGAGGCGTCGCCGGCGCGGAGCCGTTCGCGGTAGCGGAAGAGCAGGAAGACGATGTAATCCGTGCCGACGCCGTACAGCACCACGGTGAGGATGGTCAGCAGTGACTGGTCGACCTGCATGCCGAACGCTTTGACGAACAACGTGATGACCGCGCTCGACACCGCCGACACCACGCCGACGACCACGACCGGCAGGAAGGCCGCGACCGGGCTGCGATAGATGATGAGCAGGAGGCCGACGACCAGAGCCAGGGTCACGATGCTGACGACCAGCAGGGCCGTGTCGAACGCGTCCTGGTTGTCGACAAGGAGCGCGACATCTCCGGTCACCGCGTACGACAGGCCGGAGCCCTTCAAGGCGGCCTGCGTACGGTCGCGGACCGACACGACGGCGTCACCGAGCACCGGGTCGGCAGGCGAGCCGGTGAGCGCGATGTTGACCAGTTGTACCAGTTTGTTCGGCGAGACGGCCTGCGGCCCGGTGAGGGCGGTGCCGACCCGGTCGATGCCGGCGCCCTGGAGTGTCTGGGCGAGTTGGCCGACCCGGTCGGTGTCGGCGGCGCCGAGAGGCTGACCGTCGACGCGCTTGACCACGATGGTGGCGCTCGCCCCGTCGCCCTGGCCGAACGCGCGCTCTGCCACCTGCTGCGCCTGCACCGACTCGTAGCTGGAGGGCAGGAAGCTGGCCTGATCGGTACTGACCTGATCAGCCAGGGAGGGCGCGAAGAACGAGCCGACGAGCAGCACGAGCCATACCGCGATCACTTTCCATGGATTGACGACGATGGCTCGTCCGAATCTGGCGAACATGTGGGAGAACTCCTGTCAACGGTGGTGGACTGCCCGACGCCTCGATGGTGCCATCATGGCACCGTATTGGCTCAGCGTGCAAATGACTTGGCTCAGACATGGTGCCATCTGCGTCAGTAACGGTGGGCGCAGCGGCGACGGGCAGATGCTCGGCGGGCATCGTCACTGGTCCGAGCCGGGCCGACCGTTAGAGCCCGGGATGGCCGAAGAGTCCCGGCAAGCCGCCGCTGTGCAGAAAGACGACCTTGTCACCGTGCGGGAAGCTGCCCGCCAGCAGCGCCGCCATCGCCCGGCCGGTGTACGTCGGATCCAGGAAGACGCCCTCCTCCCGCGCGGTCGTCTCCAGCGCCGCCCGCACCGCGTCGGTGAGCGTCTGGTAGCCCGTGCCCACCTGCGAGCCGTCGATCCGCAGCGCGTCCGGCTCGACCTCACCGACGAGCAGCCCGGCAACGGTCGCACGAGGGTCGGACACCGCGCCGGTATGAACGCCGACGACCCGCTCGACGCCGAGTTCACGAACCAACCCGGCCATCGTTCCGCCGGAGCCGAGCGCGACCAGGACCTCGGTCCGGCCGATGTCCGGCACCTGGGCGCGCAACTCCCGGCCGCAATCCACATAACCCTGGGTCGACACGGAAGAGGTGCCACCGAACGGGATGACGTACGCCGATCGCCGCTCCGCCTCGCCCGCCACCACCTCGGCGAGCGGGCTGTCCCCGGCCCAGACGATCTCCGCCCCGGCGAGCCCGTCGAGGAGCAGGTTGCCGCGCCGATTCGGTGGGGGCGAGCCGGCGAGCACCAGCACGCACGCCAGGCCGAGCCGCGCGGCCGCGGCAGCGGTGAGCCGAGCATGGTTGCTCTGCGGTGCCCCCGAGGTGATCAGCGTGGTCGCGCCCTCGGCGATTGCCTGGGCGCAGGTGTACTGCAGCTTGCGGATCTTGTTGCCGCCGCCGCCGAGGCCGTTGAGGTCGTCACGCTTGAACCAGAGCTCGGCCAGCCCCAACCGAGCGGCGAGCTTGGGCGCGGCCTCCAACGGTGTCGGCCACGTGCCAAGGGAAACGGGGGTGATCATTCGTGCAGCTAACCACCCCCGCCGCCCGCCCTGCAGCTCTTCGGCGCCGGGGTCGCGGTAGCTTGCAGGTCATGGCCCCGATCGCCGACGTCCGCCGCGACCTCGCCAGCCTCGCCGACCCGCACCGGGCCGAGGGATTGAGCCGGTTCTTGCAGATGACTCCGGGCGGATACGGCGAGGGCGACCGGTCCATCGGCGTGCCGGTGCCGGACCAGCGCAGGGTCGCCGCCCGGCACTGGCGCGAACTCTCGCTGGCGGAGACGACACGGTTGCTGGGCAGCAGCGTTCATGAGGAGAGGCTGACCGCGCTGTTCATCCTCGTACGGAAGTTCGCCAAGGGCGATGAGGAGGAACGGGGGCGGATTTTCGGCATCACCTTGGCCAATACCGACCGCATCAACAACTGGGACCTCGTGGACTCATCGGCCCCGTACATCGTCGGCCCCTGGCTGATCGACAAGGACCGCAGCGTCCTGGACCGGTTGGCCGAGTCGAGCCTGGTATGGGACCGACGCATCGCCATCATGGCGACTTTCGCCTTCATCAGGGCGGGCGACTTCCAGTGGACCTTCCGACTCGGCGACCGGCTCCTGCGCGACCCGCACGACCTCGTTCGAAAGGCGGTGGGCTGGATGCTGCGCGAGGTGGGCAACCGCGACAGAGCGGCGGCGGAGGAGTTCCTGAACGGCCGCTACCAGGTCATGCCGCGAGTCATGCTGCGGTACGCGATCGAGAAGTTCGATCCGCAGCGACGTCGGGAATACCTGTCCGGCGCGATCCAGGTGACCGGGCCGGCCCGTCAGGTTACGCAGAATCCGAGCCACCAGCCATGGCTCCAGCACTAAAATCCCAGTGACAGTGCGCATCGATGGAAGGCACATCTATTCGATCGCCCTGGGGTCCTTCAGGGCAGACATTCGCAGCATGCGCAGGGGGAAGATGACGTGGCCGGTAACGTGCGCGCGGGAGAGATCGACGGGCTGCGTTTCATCAACCCGAAGGGCCTCTACGATCCTCGGCCGAACGCCTATTCGCATCTTGCGCTCTTCCCGGCCGACTGGCGGATGATCCTTCCGGCCGGACAGGGCGGCGAGACCGAGGACGGCGTCCTGGCAGCCGACTTCGGGGCGCAGCTCAGGCAAGCGCTGGCGAACACGGCAACTGTGCTCGCGGCCGCTGGCGCCACCATGTCGGACGTAGCGAAGTTCAACCTTCTCGTCGTCGACCACAACGAGGAGAAGTTCGCAGTGGTGAGGCAGGAGTTCGACCGCGTTTGGGGTGACCGGAAGCCGGCGTGGACGCTGATCCCGGTGCCCGCCCTGGCGTTGGACGGGATGCTGATTGAGATCGACGTGATCGCAGTGGTGCCGCCGGCCTAGACGGGGGCGGGACTCCTCCGAGTCCCACCCCCGCCCTCGATCCGTCGGCTACCTGGTGAGGTCGCGGTGGCCGGTGGTCCGGAGCGTGAACGCCCGCAGAGTGGTCTGCTCGAGGCGGTTACCCGCGGTGTCCCAGGCTTCGACCTTCAAGCTGACCTTCTTGCCGGCCGCGTGGCCGTAGGTGGTGGTGGCGAGGTAGCTGCCAGTGCGGTCCCGCTTGACCTGTACGGGCTCCCAGGTCCTTCCCTCGTCGGTGCTCTTCCACAGCTTCAGTCCGGCGATCGCCGGCATCGCCGCGCTGGACCGTTCGTGGAATGCGTTGACACGGAACGTGTGTCTTCCCCGCGCCGACACGGTGTTGTTCAGATCGATGGTGCTCCCGAGGTCGTAGGTGGTGTACACCAGGGGCTCCGGTCGGCAGTGCCCAGGGCTGAAGGCTTCGGGCAGACAGGTGTGGCCCGGTGGCATCGCGGGCTTCGTCGGTGGCGCCGAGGAGAACGTCCACGTCGCGGAGTTTTCGGCGTTCCGCGAGGTGAGGCGATACCTTCCCGGACCGTCCGACAGCGGGAACACCCGGATGATCCCGAGCTGGGCCGGGGTGATGTCCACGCCGTCCCTGGACAACCGCATCTCCCGGTCGGTCGGGTTGAAGTGCATCTGCCGATCGCCTCGATTCGCCGAGGCGTCGGTGGGACGCACGACCAGACCGTTGCCCTGGCGACAGGTCATGCAGAAGCTCACTGCCGTGGTGCTGCTCGGCCCGTAGCGGTCGATGACGTCATAGACGTCGTCACTGGTCGTGTACGGACCCGGGGTGTGGGGATCGGCGAACCAGTGCCGGTCGACGGTCGTCGGCCGATCGTGGACGGAGGTGAGAAACTCCGTCGTGGTCTGCGTATTCGACTCGCGAGCGCTCACGCCCTTCTCCGAGATGACGTCGGGGCGGAGCGGTCCGACGTACTCCACCCGGCTTCGTGGCGCGGTGAACGACATCGCACCGTGGGCCGTGCCGCTGACGAGCATGGCCAGGTCATCCTGCTTGTAGGTGTACTGGTAGTCGTTCATCCTGGTCGGCTTGTCGGCGTGGAAGCTCAGGTCGACCCGGGCGAGCTGTCGTTCGGTGAAGGTGTAGCGCAGGGAGGCCGGGACCCGCCCCTCCTCGTACGGGTTCAGTACGTAGGTATAGGGCGTCTCCGGCGTCACCGTCGTCTGGATCGTCACCTGCTGCCCGGCGAGCCGGTCACGCAGCATGAAACCTTCCTTCGTGGACAGTGACATGTTGGCGATGTTCGCGGGTCGGGGGTCCTTGAACTTTTCCTGCGCGATCAACACGGGCGCCGCGCACCCCGCGTTCGACGGGAAGACGACCAGTCCGGCGGCACCGGCGTCGCGGACGGCCTCGATCTGACTGATCCCCACGTAGCACGCCGGGTCGCCGCTCGGCGCGGAATCGGTCTCCAACAGCGCGAGCTTGCCCCGCAGGTCGCGGCCGGCGAGGTCTTCGGGGCGACCGCGACCCGCGTCGATCAGAGGGAGATTTCCGTTGCGAAACGGGGTCCAGCCAAAGCTGTCGAACTGGAAGGGCAGCCAACTGTCGTCCGCGGTCTGCGTCTCCCAATGGACCGGGACGATCGGATGCAGGTCCACCTCGCGCGCTCCACGGACCCGCATCGCGAGTTCGGACTGGCCAAGGGTCCACTGGTGGCGGAACCGGAACTTGCCGACCTTGACCGGCTTGGTCGGGGTCGCCAGGACGTGAGGCCAGGCACCCCACGGCCCGCCCATGATCGGCGCAATGCCGAACGACTGACCGCTGGCGTCGGTCCGCTGGTACGCCGATTCCCCACCGTTGTTGTTGAGTGGCTGGGCGGGTCTGGGTGTGTGGAAGGTGATCTCCTGGGCCTGGCGTGCGTCCACGACCACCTCGGTGTCACCCGTCACGGTGACCTCGGGGGCGAACAGCCAGGCGTAGTTGACCCGCGAGTCGTCGCCGACCCAGTACGCGAGCTGCGCCACGCTGTAGGTGCCGGCGGGCACGTGTTGGACGATCACCCCAGGTTCTGGCGCGTACGCCTCGAGGACGCGTCCCCGCGAATCGGCGACGTCGATGACGTCGTGGAAGATGGGGTGCAGGGCCTGGCCGGTGCGACCGAGGGTCCGCACGGTCAGGGCGAACTTCTCCGGCTCCCGCACCAGCCCGACCGGCGTCGTCAACCGCACCTCGCCGGCGGTGGCCACGACGGCCCCGGTGTACATCCCCTCTCCGAGCTTGTCGAGGTCGGCGGTCACCGTCACCGTCGCCGTGCCGTTCGCCGGCACGGTCACCGTGGGTTCGGTGCGCAGTGCGCCATCGACGCGGGCGCCCTTGGTGTCGGCCAACCTCGTGGCGAGGGCGAGGGTCACCGGCTCGTCGGTCAGGTTGGCGTAGCTGACCTGCCGGCTCGTCGTCCCAGGCTCGGTGGCGGGCAGCATTCCGTAGTCGACGTTCGGGGTCGTCGCGAAGACCCGCTGCCGGTCGACCCGGGCGATGTCGAGCCGGCCGGCGCCCTGCTGGTAGGCGGTGTGGCCGGCGTCCTTGCTGGTGCTCATCAACGCCGACTTGAGCTGGGCGGGGGGCCAGTCGGGGTGTTGCTGGGCCAGGATCGCGGCCGCGCCGGCCACGTGCGGAGTGGCCATCGAGGTGCCCGAGGCGCTCGTGTAGCGCTCGTCGACGGGCTCGCCCATGGTGGTGCCGGCGGCGCGGGCCGCCACGATTTCAATGCCGGGTGCGGCGATGTCGGGCTTGAGTGCCCCGTCCAGGCGTGGGCCCTGGCTGGAGAACCCGGCGAGCAGGTCGGTCTCGCCGGTCGCGGCCACGGTCAACGCGGCGGTCGCCGCGCCCGGCGCGCCGATCGTCCGCTGGGCGCCAGCGTTGCCGGCCGCGATCACGAACAGCGTCCCCGTCGACGCGGTGAGCGCGTTGACGGCTTCGCTCATCGGGTCGGACCCGTCGGTCGGGCTGCCCCCGAGGCTCATGCTGACGACCTTGGCTCCGCTGGTCGCCGCCCACTCCATGCCCTCGATGATCCAGGAGCTGTCGCCCTCACCAGCGGCGTTGAGGACCTTGCCGACCACCAGCTGCGCGCCCGGTGCCACGCCCTTGCGCGCGTTCCCGGAGGCCGCTCCCGAGCCGGCGACGGTGGCGGCGACGTGCGTGCCGTGCCCGTGCCCGTCACGCACGTCATCCTCGCCGGGAACGAAGGACCGCGACGTGGCGATCCTGCCCGCCAGGTCCGGATGCGTGGCGTCGATCCCGGTGTCCAGCACCGCGACCTTCACCCCGGTGCCGTCGTGCCCGGCGGCCCACGCCTTTGGGGCGCCGATCAGCGACAGGTTGTAGTCCAGTTTGACAGTAACCTTGCGGTCCAGCCACAGCTTGGTGATGCCGCCGCGGAGCCCGTTGGTCCGCGCGGTGGCCGGTTGGCCTGGTGCCGGCGCGTCACCACGTACGGCGGTCCAGAAGCTCTCGGCCTGCTGCTTGGCCACGTCGAGCGCGGCGCCGTGGATGCTCTCCAACTGGTGGGTGGGCGTACTCGCCGGAAGTGCGGTGGTCGCTGCCGACACCGACTTCGCGGCCCGGTCACCGGCGTACTGCACGATCACCGGCAGCTTCGCCGTCCGCGCGTCGGCGTAGCCGTTCTCCACGAGGTACTTGACGTCGAACAGTTCCCGGTCGACCCGCCCGGCCTGGACCGCCGGCATGGCGTCGGTCGGCAGCACGTACACGCCGTCGGGCTCGGACTGGGTGACGAACTGGGGGCGCTTGCCATCCGGGCGTAGGGCCGGTTCGACCTCGACGGCGTACGGCCCGCCCCTGCTCGACAGCGTCACCTTGTCCCCCGTGACCAGGGTGACGGTGTGCGGGCCGGCGCCGACGCCGGTGAGCTGGATCGGGTTCGCGGCCTGAGCCGGAGGGGTCTGGGCGGAACCGGCCGGAGCCGGGAGGGAGAGAGGGCTTCCGGCCGCGGCCGGTGGTGGCGCCACGGCCGTCGCCGTCGCCATCGCGACGAGTGCCGCGAGGACGGCGAGCGGCCGTCTCGAACCGGGTGTCACGCGCATCGTGGGACTCCTTGGGGCGAGGGGCGAAGAGGGTCGAGCTAGAGCGGTTCGTACGCCGATCGAGATCCGCGGTTGGTTTGTGCTCCGCGACCGGTCGACGAGTCGCCGATGTCGTCGCGGTCCTGCCCCTCGGGCTGCGGCAACGGGGCTTGCTCGGGCTGCGCGGGCTGCGTGCGGGGGCCGTGGATACGCGCGCCGGTGGGGTCGTCTGCCATGGGTTTTCCTCTCAGGACCTGAAGATCCCGAGTCTCAGCCGGCAGCGACTGGTTGTGATGCGCCAGATGACCTAAAGATTGGACGGGCCGTTGAGCACGCCCGACTCCAGCGCGCTGACCGCCACCGCCGTCCGCGAGGAGACACCGAGCTTGCGCATCGCCGAGTTGAGCTGCGCGGCGACCGTCCTCGGTGACCGGGACAGCGCCTCGGCGATCTCGCGGTTGGTCCGGCCGGTCACGACGAGGCGGACCACCTCCAGCTCCCGTGGGGAGAGCTGGTCGCCGTAGCCGCGTCGCCCACGTCGTACGTCGTGTCGGTCATCGACCGCGTGCGCCCGCAGCAGCTCCGCCGTCCGGGCGGCGTCCGCGTGCGCCCCGAGCCCGGTGAGGTCGCGGCGCACTTCGGCCAGCAGTGCGAGCCCGGCCTCGGGCTGTCCGGCGGCGATCATGCAGTTCGCCTGCCGTTCCCGAGTGAGCAGGGCGTCGTACGGTCGCGGTAGCGCCTGCCACGCTTCGGCCGCACGCTCGTAGGCCGCGACGGCGCCCTCGATGTCCCCGCGAGCCTGCAGGAGGATCGCCCGGCACAGAGCCAGCGAGGCGAGGGGGGCCGCGGCGTCACGGCCGTCCAGACCGTCGGCGTACGCGGCCACCAGGTCGGCGGCCTCAGCGGGCCGCTCCGCGGTGATCAGCGCATCCATCCGGACCGGGGCGAGATCGGTGGCCCAGATCCAGACCCCACGGTGTGCCACCACGGCGAGGGCCTCGCCGGTCAGCGCGAGCACCTCATCGACGCGGTCGTCGAGCAACCACGCTCGCCCCAGCACCGCCGCCGGACTCATCCCGACGTCGGCGACACCGAGGGTGTGGGCCGCTGCCACCAGCTCGTCGTCCCCGGCCAGCGTGCCCCCCGCCGCCACCCGCAGCGACGTGCGCACCAGGAGCGCCTTGCTCCGGGCGGCGGAGTCCAGGTCCTCGTCGTCGACGAGTTGGTCGATCCGTTCGGCCAGGCCGCTCCACTGTCCGAGGAACCAGTCCAGTTGCAGCCGGGTCGCCAGGATCCATCCGCGGTAGCGCAGGTACTGATGCCGTTCGGCGAGCTGGAGGCTGCTGCTGAGCCGGCGCTCGGCCTCCGCGTACCGGCCCCACACCACGGCCTCGGTTCCGACGTTCAGCTGCCCGCGGACCAACTCTTGGCGCACGACGGGGGAATCGGCGTCGACGGGGAGTTTCGCCGCGTCCTGCCAGCCCGCCTCCTCCCCGAGCATCAACCGCACCGACGCCGTGTCGACGGTGAGGATCAGCCGGTCCGCTGGCGACATCGACCCGCGCATCTCGGCCGCCCGGCGCAGCCAGGCCAGATGGGTCTCGGCGGGCGCGGTGGCACCCTGCGGGAAGGCGAGGAAGGCCATCGCCCGAGCCGCCTTGACCGGCTCGTGGGTGAGCTGCGGAATCGCCCGCTCAAGCTCGGCCCGACTCGCCTCGTAGTCCTCGGTCACGAACAGCACACAGCCGAGCCGGAACCGGACCACGGCCTCGTCGGCCGGCGGCAGGGTGCCGCCGGCCAGCACGGTACGCAGCGCGTCGACCACGTCCGTGTGGCGGTTCCGCCCGGCGAACGCGCCGAACGGAACCTTCATGACGAGCCGGACCACCGTGCGGGCAGGTAGCTCGGCCCCGGTCAGCAGATCGTGCAGCAGCGCCGCCGTCGTGGCCTCGTCGGAGGACTCCAACGCCAGATCCGCGGCGAGCTCCGCGTACCGGCACCACTCGTCGGTGCGTCCGGCCTCACGGAAGTGGTACGCCAACCGGGCGGCCGGCGGTTGCGCGCGGTCTTCGAGGCTGAGCCCGGCACGCAGGTGCATCCCGCGGCGTTGGGGCGCGGGGATGGCCTCGTAGACGGCCCGACTGGCCAGGGCATGCCGAAACGACACCAGCCAACGGTCGTTCTCGCGCAGCAGCCCGGAGCCGAGCGCCTCGGTGAGCCCGTCGACGGCCTCCCCCGGTGTCATCCCGCCGACCGCCGTCACGGTCGCCTCGTCACTGGGCTCGGCGAGCACCGCGGCTGCCCGGAGCACCGCCTGCCCGTGCGGGCCGATGCGGGCGACGCGTTCCAGGACGGAGTCGCGCACTGTCGGCGGAACGTCGATCTCGTCGAGACTGCGGCGTACCCACTCGCCGCCGACGCGGGTCACGTCGGCGCGGTCCCGCAGCAGGCGTACCGACTCCTCCACCACCAGGGGGATTCCGGCGGTCCGCTGGTGGAGGAAACCGGCGAAGGTCTGCGAGACGTGCTCGGCGTCAAGCATCGACGACACCAGTTGCGCGGTCTGCGACACGTCGAGCGGACCGACCTGCAGACGCAACCGGGTGGTGGTCGACGGCAGTCGCGAGGACAGCCGGAGCAGTAGCGACCCGACCGGCACGTCCTCGGGTCGGTAGGTGACCACCACGCTGAGCGGCGGCGATTCGCGGGCCACGAGGAACAGCAGCAGCTCCAGTGTCGCGTCGTCGGCCCAGTGGACGTCCTCGACAACCAGCACGGCCAGGTCCAGGTTGCCGAGCAGTTCGAGGATGGCCCGGAACAGCCGGTGCCGGGAGGCACGGACGTCGCCCAGCGGTTCCGGTGCGGCAGGTAGCTCGTCGGCCCACTCTGGGAACAGCGGCCGGAGGGCACCGGCGAGGTCGCTGAGCGGCAGATCCGCGACCCGTTCGGTCGCCTGCCGCACCGCCTCCACGATGGGCCCGAGGGTGTAGGGCTCCCGGAAGTGCGGGCAGGTCGCGACCAGGCTGCGGGTGCGCCGACCGGCGGCCGACGTGAGGTGCTCCCGGACGAGGCGGCTCTTTCCGATGCCCGCCTCCCCCTCGATGAGCACCACGGCCGGGGCGGTGTCGAGCGCCGCACCGAGGGCCTCGAGTTCCGCTTCGCGTCCGACGAAGCCGGGGGGTGACGGCCTGAGGGAGGGATGCCGCGCGTCCCCCGGCCCCGCCTCCCGCATCGCCATCGGCGGCTCCCGTCGTCGTTCGTCGCCGCCGGGTCGGGCTCAGCACGGCGGGCGCCCAGGTGCGGGCGCGTGACTGCAGGCATCCTGTCACGTCCGCTGCCGTGTTCGGCGGGCTCCATACGGGACGAATCGAACGCTGTACCAGCGCTGAAGCCGCTCCTGGACCTACCTCGTTCTCGACCGGCTGGTGCACGTGCCGGGCGGCGGGATCCTCGGTGAGCCAGGGCGCTGGCGGGGGTCCCGTCAGCCTCGCTCTCTGTCGCCAGCGTCGTGCGGGCCTACGCGTCGTCTGCCTGCGTGGCAGATTGGCGGCGGGCGGGCGTGTGCTTGAGACCGGGGTGGACACCTGGCGGGTTGCCGCTGTGGTCGGCGACGCGTTGCAGGACGGCGATGAGGTGAGTCCGCTCGCCTGCGTCGAGCGCCGCGAGGACCTCGTCCTCGTGCTGATCCGCGACGCTGTGTGCCTGAGGTAGCAGCGTGCGTGCGGCTTCGGTCAGATGAATGGCGTGGGCTCGGCGGTCGTCGGGGTGTCGCCGGCGTTCCACCAGGCCGCGGTGCTCGAGGTCGTCGAGCAGACCGACCATGACCTTGCGGTGGATGCCCAGTGCGTCGGCGAGCCGCTGCTGGGAGCTGCCTTCGCCGCGCTCAAGGTGCGTGAGGATCCCGAAGTGGTTCGGCGCGATGCCCAGCGGGGCCAACCGCGCGGCGAACGTCTGCGCGATCTGGAACCCGAGCTGGGACAGCAAGAAGTTGGCCCGGCCGGTCAGTGGCCGGCCCGCGCCTGGTGTGAAGTCGTCGGACACCCAGGCATTGTATGCCCAAGTGATTGTCGTGTACGGTGACAATCACTTGACGGACCTACATTAGGGGAGGCGCGGGTGAAGGTGACCGTCTTCGGCGCGACCGGCGGCATCGGCGGCCACGTCACACGCCAAGCGCTCGAGCACGGGTGGGCGGTGACCGCGGTGGTCCGCGATCCCGCGCGCCTGGAGGTCCGTCACTCGATGCTGGACGTGGCGGCCGCACCGGACCTGAAGGATCCCGCCACGGTGCGGCCGCTCCTGCGCGGCAGCGACGTGGTCCTGTCCGGAGTGGGCCCACGGGGCCGCAAGGACGGTCCGGTCGCCTCCACGGCCACCCGCACGATCCTGGCCGCCATGCAGACCGAAGGTGTACGCCGTCTCATCACGGTCAGCGCCGTCCCAGTCGGCCCCGTGCCAGTCGGGGAGAGTTTCCTCAACCGCCGTCTCATACTCCCCGGCATCGGCGCCTTGCTCAGGGACGTCTACGCGGACCTGCGCGCGATGGAGCAAGCCATGGCGGAAAGCGACACGGACTGGACCGTCGTACGGCCACCCAAGCTCGTCGACAAACCACTGACCGGCCGGTACCGCACCGCCGTCGGCAGCAACGTCCCCCGTGGCTACACGATCTCGAAGGCCGATGTCGCCCATTCCATGATCGCCGCCATCAACGACTCCACGACGATCCGCCGAGCAATCGGCGTCGCGTACTGACCACTGGCCCGCCTCCCTCGCCTTCGGACGAGACTGTGGGCTTCCGATATCGAGCTACCGCAACAGCTGTTCTCGCGCTGGCGGCCACCACGGCGCTAACCGCTCTGACGGTGGGGACGGCACAAGCGGATCCGACCAGTGGGACCGACAACTGGCACACCGACGTCCATGCCGGAGACCCTGATTGGGTCACCAACGGCGACCGCCTGAGTGTGCGGCGGCGAGAGCGGGTGGGGTCGTCTGGGTGATTACGGAGCTCTCGACGCTTCGTGATACCCGGACGACCGCACCCTCACTCAGGGCGTTGACGGGCGCGGGTCGAGCCGCTGCGTCCCGCCCGCGACCCGGTCAGGACGTTGCGGCGGACTTCCTGGTGGGCTCGGTCGAGGCGTCGCCGCGCGCGGGACGGCGGGTCAGGACCTGGGGGCCGGAAGCCGTGATCGCGATCGTGTGTTCGGAGTGGGCGGTGCGCGAGCCGTCGGCGGAGCGGATCGTCCAGCCGTCGCTGTCGAACTTGATCTTGTCGGTGGAGCGGCAGAACCAGGGTTCGATGGCGATGGTCAGGCCGGGGTCGAGCCTCATGCCGCGACGGGGGCGGCCACTGTTGGAGACATGCGGGGCCTCGTGCATGGTGCGGCCGATGCCGTGGCCGCCGAACTCGGCGTTGACGCCATAGCCGTACGAGTGGGCGACCGCACCGATCGCGGCGGAGATGTCGCCGAGACGGCCGCCGGGCTGAGCGGCGGCGATGCCGGCCTCCAGCGCGACCTCGGTGGCCTCGACCAGCTTCTGGTCGGCCGGATCGGGGGTGCCGACGATGACGGAGAGCGCGGAGTCTGCGACCCAGCCGTCGATGCCGACCGCCATGTCGATGCTGAGCAGGTCGCCGTCCCGCAGAACGTAGTCGTGGGGCAGGCCGTGCAGCACCGCGTCGTTGACGGACAGGCACAGCACGTTGCGAAACGGGCCGCGGCCGAACGAAGGGGCGTAGTCCCAGTAGCAGGATTCGGCGCCGCGTTCCTTGATCCGCCGGCGGGCGTGGTGCTCGATCTCCATCAGGTTGACGCCGACTGCGGCGACACCGCTCAGCTCGGCAAGCAGCTCGCCCACGAACTGGCCGGATACCGCCATCCGGCCGATCTCCTCGGTGGATTTGAGCTCGATCACGACAGCCTCCCTCTCCCTGTGCGGTATTTTTATACCACGCGGGATCGGGGGTGTTGCGGAGGGATATCCTGCTGGCATGGTTCGCCAACCGCTCACCGCCGAACAGATCGCAGCGGGCCAACGCCTCGGAGTCGCCCTCCGCGCCGCGCGCGCCGGCCGCAGCCTCGTCGAGGTGGCCCTGGCAGCCGGCATCTCTCCGGAGACGCTGCGCAAGATCGAGGCGGGCCGGCTACCCGCACCGGCATTCGGCACCGTGGTCTGCCTCAGCCAGGCCCTCGACGTCCCCCTCAGCGACCTGGCTGACGTCTGGCTGGCCGACATGCCCATCCGTCAGGCGCCCTGGAGACCAGCCGCCCAGGTAGTCCCGTAAGACCTCGTCCCGAAGGGTTGAGCCGACAAGCTCTAGAGGCCTTGGCCGATCTCCACCAGATACCCGTCGGGGTCGCGCAGGTAGCAACGGATCTCCGTGCCGTGATCCTTCGGTTCGGTGATGAAGTCCGCCCCGCGGGCTTTCCACTCCACGTAGAGCTTACGGATGTCTCTGACTCGGACATTCATCGCGCAGCTCAGAGTATTGGAGTCGGCCGGGGCCTTGGCCTGCACCGTCGGCTTGTCATCCGTCGGGCCGCCCTCGACGTTGATGATGATGTAACTGTTGAAGAATCGCATGATCAACGGGTTGCGCTCGTGGACGCAGGTCGCGCCGAACACCTCTTCGTAATACTTTCGGGACCGTTCCAGATCACGGACGATAAGAAGAGTTGCGAGGAACATGCCGTCCTCGGGCTGGAAATAGTCGGGAGCCGGGTTGGCCAAAGTCATGACTGCCTCTCCTGTTCGCCGCCGTCCTCCGCTCGAGCGGCGGCGGTATTCCCGGGACGTTCGGGTCGAAACAAGAGCGCCACGGGAGGTGCCCGCTTCCCGTCATTCCTGGGCGACGAGGTCTATCTTGATCACCTTCGCCACCTCACCCAGGTCACTGTTGAGCTGGTGGTCGCGTCCGGGCAGCCGGTGCAGCTGTGCCTGCGGGATCGCGCGGACGTACAGGTCGGCATGGGCTGGTGGAGCAGTCTCGTCCTCAAGCCCATGGAACACATGCACTGGCACGCCGCGCGGCAGCCTCGAGGCGAGGTTCTGCGGCAGGTCGAACTCCTCGCTGGGCCAGCCGCCCGGCCCGACGAACGGAGCGGCGATCAGCACGATCGCGGCGAGTTCTCGCCCCGGGGCGCGCTCGGCGAGCGCGTTGATGAGAATCGTTCCGCCCACGGAATGACCGGCGACAACCGCCCCGTCGTCCAATGCCGTGATCTCTTCCCAAATGGCGGCGGACCACTTGGCGTAGCTCGGATCATCCTCCTCGGGCATCCGCGGGTAGCGGACCTCGTAGCCGTCTCCCAGCCCTTGCCGCAGGCTGTCGAACAGCTTGTTGTCCCATTCGTCGTGCACGCTGGCGCCGCCGCCCTGGATGAACAGGACCTGCCGCGTTCCTGCCATGATCTCGACCCTCTCAGTTGACCGCCGGCCGATAGGGGCGGAAGAAGCCCCGGAGCTCCTGGACGTAGACCTCGGGCTGCTCGAACGCGGCGAAGTGCCCGCCGCGCGAGGGCTCGGTGACGAGCGAGAAGCCGGACGCGCTCGTACTGCTCAAGTGGGTTGGTGCCGTTCGCGAGGTCGGTGCCGAGCGCCCAGCCGGCGTCCTCGGGTGCGTCAGCCAGCGCGTCGCGCGCGGCCGCGCCCGCAGGTCGTCGATCACTGCTGGGGCGGTCCGCGGGGTGAACGGCTCGGTTCGTGGCGCGGCGTCCGGCATGGAGCGGATGATACGGGCGCGGCGCCCGGCGTACGCCTGTTCGGCCGTCAGCCGGCGAGCAGGTGTTTCTGGACTTTGCCCATCGCGTTGCGAGGCAGCGTGTCGAGGAATCGGATCTGCCGGGGCCGTTTGTGTACGGACAGCGTTCGCGCCACGAAGTCGACGAGTTCGTCGGCAGTCACCTGGTCGGCCACGACGAAGGCGGTCACCGCCTGGCCGAGGTCGTCGTCGGGCGTTCCGACCACCGCAGCCTCGCGGACGCCCGGGTGGGCCAGGAGGGCGTCCTCGACCTCACCCGCGCCGATCCGGTAGCCGCCGGTCTTGATGAGGTCGGTGGACCGGCGGCCGACGATCCGGTGCGCGCCGTCGGGTGCCAGGCTCGCGATGTCGCCGGTACGGAACCACCCGTCGTCGTCGAGCAACCGGGCGGTGACGTCGGGCTTGCCCAGGTAGCCGTCGAACAGCATGGGCCCACGAACCCAGAGCTCACCGATGGCCGTACCGTCGGCGGGCACCGGACGCCCGTCGTCGCCCACCACCCGGGTCTCCGCGCCCCTGACCGGTGTGCCGACCAGGCCCGGCCGACGATCCGGGTCGTCGGCCCGATTGCTCAGCGTGATCAGCGTCTCGGTCATGCCGTAGCGCTCGACCGGCCGCTGGCCAGTGAGTTCGCGCATCCGCTCAAATGTGGGAGCGGGTAGCGCCGCGCTGCCGGAGACCAACAGTCGCGCGGAGCGTAGGCGTCCGGCCAGCTCCGGCTGCGCGCAGATCCGCGACCAGACGGTCGGCACTGCGAAGTAGAGGGTGCCGCGCGCGTCCGCGTACGCCTCGGGTGTCGGTCGGCCGGTGTGGTGCAGCCGGCAACCCACCCGCAGGGCGCCGAGCACGCCGAGCACGAGGCCGTGCACGTGGAACAGGGGCAGACCGTGCACCAGAACGTCGTCGGGGGTCCAGGCCCACGCGTCGGCCAGCGCGTCGATGCCCGCCTCAACCGCGCGGTGTGACAGGACGGCCCCTTTGGGCGCGCCGGTGGTGCCGCTGGTGTACATGATCAAAGCGGTCCGGTCGGGCGTCGGCTCCGGGTATCGGGTGTCCGAGGTACGCCGCAGGTCGACCGGGTGGACGTCGACCTCCGCGGGAACGTCCCGCGCGCCGACGAGCAGCAGCGCCGCGCCCGAGTCGCGCAGGATGTGCGCCCTTTCCCGGGGCCCGGAGTCGGGCGGGACGGGAACGACGGCTGCCCCGCTGAGCAGTGCGCCGACCACCGCCACCACCGTCTCGACGGTCGCCGTGGCATGCACCGCGACCACCGGCTCACCGTGCAGGTCGTCTGCCACCGCCGCGGCGCACCCGAGCAGACGCTCGGCGGACATCGTCTCCGATCCGAACCGGATCAGGTCGTTCGCGGTCGCGGCGGATCGGGCGAGACCGGCGAGCAGACGCATGCGCAGAGGCTACGCCGGATACGACAGGTGCGCGGCCGTCAGCACGAGGCCGGGCCCGGTGCCAGGCCGACTGGGCAGTCGTGTGCGGGCCAGACCCCTGGGCGCTTACGAAAAGGCCGTCCGGGTCGGGCGACAATGCAGGGCATGGACGACGCGTTCTCACTCCTCCGGCAGGCCGTCGATCTCCTGCCCGACGATGCCACGGCAGCGAGTGGCCAGACGATCGCGGATGTCCGCGAGGACATCGGACGCCAAGAGTGGGAGATGGTGCTCGCTGTTCTCGTCGAGATCGGGGACGTTGAGCCCGCGTCCCCGGGTTTCTGGCAACTTCTTGCCGAAGCCGCTCGGCAGATGATGCTCGAGCGGAGCCGTCGTTGGTGCGAGTGGCAGGGCTGGGAGGCCCAGCACGGCACCGTCCGGGCGACTCTGAGTCTCGTGAGTGCGGACGAGGGCCGACGCCGGACCGCGTTCGCCGGGGACGGTCGACTCAGGCCGATGTGGGACATCGGCCACCGCACCGCTGAAGGGGAGCAGAGTCTGGACATCGCAAGGCTATGGGTGGAGTTCGCCGAGGAGCTTGGCCCGGGCGAGACCGCCGACGTTCGGCTGGCCCCCCTGCGGCCCGAGCATTGGAGGCACCTGAAGTGCGGTGACGTGATCACCATGCACGAGGCCCGACCCGTCGCTGGCACAGCCACGATCATCGAAGTCCTGCCGCCTTTCACCTGAGCTCACTCCCAGCAGGCCCAAGGTGCACCGATGTACCGGCTGTGTCGCGGCGAGAGATTTCTGGGAGACCGTGTCGATCTGCGGACCACTCGTTCGACATGAGGGTGCGAGGGCCGAGAGACGGCCCCGCCGGATGAGGAGAACGTGATGTCGAAGTACTTGTTGATCATGCGGGGCACCGACGAGTCGAACGCGGCCATGATGGCCAACATCGACGAGATGATGGCCACGACCCGCCAGTTCATCGAGGAGACGGTCAAGGCCGGCGTTCTCCTCGCCGCGGAAGGGCTGGACGATCCGGGCCAGGGCGTCGTGGTCGACTTCAGCGGCGAAGTCCCGGTGGTCACGGACGGGCCGTACGGCGAGACCAAGGAGCTGTTCGGGGGCTTCTTCCTGCTCGACGTCGCCTCGAAACAGGAGGCGGTCGAGTGGGCCAAGCGGGTCCCGGCGGCCCCCGGCTCCAAGATCGAGATCCGGCGGGTGCCCGAGGAGGACGAGGTCCCGCAGGACAGCAGCGTCCAGAGCTGATGGGTGCCGCCGACGTCGAGGCCGTCTGGCGGATCGAGTCGGCGCGGATCGTCGCCGCGCTGACCCGGTTCACCGGCGACTTCGGGCTGGCCGAGGACGCGGCCCAGGAGGCGGTGGCCGAGGCGCTGGTGTCGTGGTCGCTCGCCTCTCCGGCGAATCCGACCGGTTGGCTGATGGCCACGGCCCGGCGGCGGGCGATCGACGCGATCCGTCGTCGGACCGCCCTTCAGGACCGATACGCCCTGCTGGCGACCAGCTTCGTTGTCGACTCGGTGGTCGACGAAGAGATCGATCCCGACAGGATCGACGACGACATCCTGGCGCTGATGTTCGTCAGCTGCCACCCGGTGCTCTCCCCCGAGGCCCGGGTGGCACTGACCCTGCGGGTGGTCGGCGGCCTTTCCAGCGAGGAGATCGCTCGCGCGTTCCTCGTGTCCGTGCCGACCGTGCAGGCCCGCATCACCCGGGGCAAGAAGACGATCGCGGCGGCCGGGGTGCCGTTCGAGCTGCCGCCGGCCGCCGAGCGCCGGGAGCGGCTGGGCGGCGTGCTCAGCGTCATCTACGTGATCTTCACCGAGGGGTCGACGGCCACGTCGGGCGACCGGCTGCTG
Organism: Micromonospora sp. CPCC 205539; assembly: GCF_036906815.1. NCBI lineage: Bacteria > Bacillati > Actinomycetota > Actinomycetes > Micromonosporales > Micromonosporaceae > Micromonospora > Micromonospora sp. CPCC 205539. Next base: position 433,538 of record NZ_JBAKHW010000001.1, read on the forward strand.
CGCCCCGACGTCGCGTACGAGGCGATCCGCCTGGCCCGCACGCTGGCCGCGCTGCAACCGGCCGAGCCGGAGGTGCACGGGCTGCTCGCGTTGTGCGAGCTGACGGCCGCGCGCTTTCCGGCCCGGACCGGCCCGGACGGCTCGCCGATCCTGCTCGAGGACCAGGACCGGCGCCGGTGGGACGCCTCGGCGATCCGCCGTGGCCTGGCCGCGCTGGCCAAGGCGTCGACTCGCGGCCTCGGCCCCTACGGCCTGCAGGCCGCGATCGCCGCCGCCCACGCGTCGGCGCCCTCGGTCGAGGCAACCGACTGGGACCGGATCGTGCTGCTGTACGAGGCACTCAACCGGGTCGCACCCTCGCCCGTGGTCGTGCTCAACCGGGCCGTCGCCGTTGCCATGGCCTCTGGCCCAGCGCACGCCCTGGCCATCGTGGACGAGCTGATCGCCTCGGACCGGCTTGCCGGTTCACATCTGGTCCCGACCGTACGAGGTGAGCTGCTGGCCCGGCTCGGACGGCGACCGGAAGCGCGCGCGGAGCTGGAGCTGGCGGCCCGGTTGTGCGCCAACCAGCGCGAACGCTCGGTGCTGCTGCGCAAGGCGGCCGCGCTGAGCTGACGTGGCGGCACCCGGCCTACGAGGTGGTGGCGCGATGGCGTTGGTAGTGGCGGGCGGCTTTGGCGCGACCGCCACAACCGTCCATGGAGCACCAACGCCGGGTGCCGTTGCGCGACGTGTCGTAGAAGTGCAGGACGCAGCCGGGGTTGCCGCAGCGTCGAATTCGGGTGGGTTGCTGGCGCAGCAGGTCCAGGTAGTTGAGGACCGCCTGCCAGGAGGGGAGCCAGTCGGCGTCGACGTCATGGTGCTCGTGCGCGGTCCCCTGGCGGAGCGTGTAGCGCGAGGCACCGTGGGCGAGGATCGCGTTGATCCCCCGCTCGGCGTCCTCGCCGGGCTGCTCGAGGACGCCGCGCAGCGCCGAACGCGCTTGGCGCAGCGGGGCCTCCACCGATGTGGGGTCGCCCGCCAGCCGGTGCTCGGCAAGCCATCCCTGCAGTCCGTCGGGTTCGTCGAACAGGTCGACCGTGCGGCCACGCTCGACCCACTGGGTGTTGACCAGGTCCAGTGCCAGGGGTTCGCCCACCAGCGGCCGCCGCGTCATGGACATCACCTTACCATCGTCCGATGTTTGACAGGTTAGTCGGAACGACGTAACTTCTAACCTGCCAGACTTGCCAAGATGGTTAGAGGAGTGCCTCTCACCGCCGGTGCCGCCCCGGCCCCTAACCCGGAAGACGCGTCATGCCCCATCGCTACCTGCAAGAACTGACCACGCCGTCGGTGGCCGCAGCGCAACAGCGCTACGGCAGCCGACCCGCCGTCCAGCGAATGGTCTCCGGCTGGCACACCGACGCACTGCTCGGCGCCGATGAGGCCGGCTTCATTGCCGAACGCGACAGCTTCTACCTCGGCACCGTCAGCGAGAACGGCTGGCCGTACCTGCAGCACCGCGGCGGCCCACCCGGCTTCCTGCGCGTCCTGGACCCCGTCGACGGGCACAGCGTCCTCGGCTGGGCCGACCTGCGCGGCAACCGGCAGTACCTGTCGGTCGGCAACCTCGGCACCTCGCCCCGCGTATCACTGCTTCTCATGGACTACGCCCACCAACGCCGCCTGAAAATCATCGGTACGGCCAGCGTCCTGGACGTCCGCGACCGCACATCCGAGGACCTGCGGGAACGGCTGAGCGTGCCCGGCCAATCGGGCAAGGTGGAACGTGTGATCACCGTCGACGTGCACGGCTACGACTGGAACTGCCCCCAGCACATCACGCCTCGTTTCAGCGAGGCGGAACTCGCGGACGCGCTCGCACCGGTGCGAGACGAACTCGCCCGCCTGCGCGCGGAGAACCACGCCCTGCGCGGACAGCTACCCGGCCACCCGCACGCCGACCAGCGCCAGGACAGGGAGAGCCATGAGCACTGACTCGCACGACACGAGCACACCGCTGCGACACCCGTTGCCACCCTTCACGGCCGACAGCGCTCGACTCAAGGTTCAGGCCGCCGAGGATGCCTGGAACACCCGCGACGCCCAGCGCGTTGCCGGCGCCTACACACCCGACAGCGTCTGGCGTAACCGGTCGACCTTCCTGACGGGCCGCGACGAGATCGAAGCGTTCCTCACCGAGAAGTGGGAACGCGAACTCGACTACGTCCTGCGTAAACAGCTGTGGGCGTTCCACGAGAACCGCATCGCCGTGCGATTCCAGTACGAGTGGCACGACGCCACCGGCCAGTGGTGGCGCAGTTACGGCAACGAACAGTGGGAGTTCGACGATCGCGGCTACATGAGCCGCCGGGAAGCCAGCATCAACGACGTCCCCATCACCGCGGACCAGCGTCGCATCCATGGCCGGGAGCCGTCCGGGAGCGACACCGACCTACCGCTTCGGTGACACGACCACGGGTAACCCGGCGGGCTGACCGCCTGCTCTCGCCGAGCGTCGGGGCAACCGCAAGCACCAGGAAGATCATGGAGAGCAACGTGAACAAGCTGACCGGGCCGAGCAACCCACCCGGGGACACCCGGGGTGCCGACGACGTCGTCCGCGCCTTCGAGGAGGCGGGCTTGACGGTCCTGCTCGTCGACCTGCGGCCCGGCGACTCGGCGACCGTCTGACGAGGGCGCGGCGAGCCTTGCCATCGACCGTTTGTGATCCCCGCACACTGGGCACCAGACACACCATGGCGAATGAACGAGTGAAGTCCGTCGGCGGCTACGTCATGCGATTTGTCGGCGGAGTAGCGATCATCCTGGGCATTCTGGGGCTCTTCTCCGGTCTGTCCGAAGGCAACCTCATCGGTGTGGCCCTCAGCATCGTCTTCGTTGCCGGCGGAGCGGTCATGGTCAAGCGCTCAGGCGGCGCCGGCCGAGCGCGGGAGGCGTAGCGGTCAGGCCCCCCGGACGCAGAACTCGTTGCCGTCCGGATCTGCCAGCAGGACTGCGCCGTCCTTACCGATGCCGAGCCGAGTAGCCCCGAGGGAAATCAGCTCGTCGACCGCCGCCTGCTGGTCGCCAGCGGCCGAGACGAGGTCGAAGCGCTGCTGGTTCGACTCCTCTCTCGGGGCCACGGGCTCCCCTGACCATGCGACCTTGGTGCCGCCGCGTGGTGACTGGATCGCGGTCTCCTCGTCCTGGTCCCACACCAGGGGCCAGCCCAGCACATTGCTCCAGAACACGCCGACCTCCCGGGTGCCGTCACAGGTGAGCTCACCCAGGACGCCGCACCCGTCGAGGTAGGCGTTGCCCGGCTCGATCACGCAGAACGAGTAGCCCGCGGGGTCGGCCAGGACGACGTGCTCGTCCTCAGGTCGCTGCCCGACGTCGAGGTGGCGGCCACCAAGCTTCAGCGCCATCGCCACCGTGTGCTGCTGCTCGTCGAGGTCAGCGCTGGTCAGATGCAGATGCATGTTGTCTGCGCCGAGTTGGCCCGCGCGGCCCGGAACGAACCGGAGACCGAGCTGAGCGTCATCGCCCGGCAACAGCGCACCGGTGGCATCCTCGATGACCTCCCGGCCGAGCAGAGCGGCCCAGAACTGCGCCGGACGAGCCGGGTCGTGCGCCTCGAACGTCACTGCCAGCAGTCGCGAACGCATCACCAGACCGTAGACACCGCCAAGCCGAGGCAACAAGGCATTAACGAACGGGTGCACGGACAAGCCGTCGGCGTACCGCGAGGCTCGTGGTGCGTGCGGCGCGACCGACTAGCGCGTCATGGGCAGGGCTTCCGCGCGCAGACGTCGATGACCCTGCCGGTGAGCAGGAACACCGCCTTCTGTTTCTGGGCAGCGGCCTGGGCGCGCGGGAACTCGTGCGGATCGTCGCCATACTCCGGCCCGGCCGGCGCGAGGTTGGTCGGCGGCGGCGCGTTGGCCGCGCCGCTGTTCCAGATCACGAGCGCCGAGCCGGTGTACGGGTAGCGGCGGATCGGCGCGATACCCCAGTACGGCCGCACGTCCAGTGACCAGCCGTCCGCGAGCGCGGGGGTGTGCAGGCGGGCGCCGATGGTGCGCGCCTGGACCTCCGCCGCGGCGGGCGAGACCTGGTGGTCGCCGAAGGCCACATGCATCAGCACCTGGTGCGCCGGGGTGCCCGGCAACGGCCGGTCGGTCATGTGCTGGGCGTACCCGTTGGCCTCGGACCGGTCCCACAACATCTGCAACAGCGCGAAGATCAACTGCTGGTCGACCTTGTCCGGGTAGGAGCCGTCCATGATGGTCTGGAAGGGGGCGAAGTCGACGCTGCGTTGCAGCAGCGTGGAGTAGTTCATCCCCGGTACGCCGAGCACCGACCGGGTCCAGTCCTGGGCGATGGCGGTGAGCGCACCGCCGTTGATGCCGCCCTGGCTGTTGCCGTCGTAGTGCAGCCCGCCGGCCACGTTGATCAGCGGCCGCGCCGTGGCGTCCCGGAACGCCGGGTGGGCGGCGAACCCACCCGGGTGGATCATCGCGCGGCCCAGGAAGAGGAAGTTCAGGAAGCTCTGCTGCAACCGGTCCGCCACGGCGGGGAAGGCGCTCAGGTCGCTGAAGGCGCCCGCCACGTAGGGGACGTCGGCGGCGGCCATGCCGATCCAGCTGGTCGCGCAGAAGGCGAAGTCGTACGTGTGCGACATCGTCCTGACGTTGCCGGCGTTGATCTCGGTTGGCCTGCCGAGCAGGCCGTGGCCGTAGAGCGAGAGGTGCGCCGGTTTCGCCGCGGAGGCAGTGCGCGGGATGTTGCAGACGAAGTCCGCCGCGACCGTCGCGCCGGACGGAGTGGGCAGGGCGTTCGGCGTCGGCGGCGTCTCGCTGCCGACCGGCCCATAGTGCAGCCGGGAGCCGGGACCGCCGTCGCCGGTCAGATAGGACGGTACGCCGATGGTTCCGGTCACCTGCCGGGCGATCAGTGGCTCCTGCTCGGCTGGGTAGTCGGTCACCTGGGTCACGGTGAACGACGGTGCGGCCCGGCCGAGGGCGGCGAACGCGCTGTCCCGGACCGCCAGCATCCGACCGGTCAGACCGTGGCGGCTGGCGACGGTGAAGTCCCAGGCGAGGTAGAGGCTGTGCCGCTTCACGCCGGTCCTGGTCAGGTCGGCGACGATCCGCTTCATCTGCGGGGCGCGGCTGTCCCGATGGTCGAGGTCGGCACCGGTCGCGTACGCCGTGAATGCCTTCGGCGCCGGGATCAACACACCAGCGCCGTCGCGCAGGTTACGCAGACCGACGACATACCGGGTGCCCTCGGTCAGCGCCACCGCCGGCCGGATGATCAGCAGCTGGCGGTCGGGCTGGCCGGCGGCGTGCGCGTCCAGCTCGGCCCAGTACGGCGTGCGCTTGCCGGTCCGGGCGTTGAGCAGCACGATCGGCGCGTCCGGTGCCAGCGAGCGGCCGATGTCGGTGACCGGCGCGATCCCGGTTGTCGCAGCGTCGAGGCCCGGCACCCGCACCAGGATCGGCGAGCCCGGGCTGAATCCGTCCTGCCGGTTCCATTCCGCCGGGTCGATCGGCGTCCCCTGCACGTTGGCGGGCATCGCCGAGGCCGCGAACCGCACCCGCTTGCCGGTGGGGCTGGTCCGGTCCGGCACGGTGAAGTAGTCGTTCGGGAACGGCAGCAGGCAGGCCGCTGGGTCGATCGGATCGCAGGCCCGATGACCGGTCGGTCCGGGAGTCGCTGGCGGTGCCGCGGCGGCCGCCGCGCCGAACAGGACGGCGCCCGCGGTCACCAACACGGACACGACGAGACGGAGGCGTCCGGGTCTGGTCACACGCATCTCCTTCGACGCTGGACGAGCGTCGACGCAGACGCCGACGGTGGTCAATGGGTGGTGTTCTTCCTACGCCCGCGAGGGAATCTCAGCAAGGGTCGTTTCGCGGCCGGCTTCCCCCGGGGGGTGGCGTAATCGGTTTGTACAGCGTGTCGAGGGCTGCTTCGCTGTTGCCCGTGACCGACCTTCGAACGCCGCGACTGTGCCTGCACGCCATCGACGCGAAAGAGGGTGAACGCATCGTCGGGAGGCGCGCCGGAGCCGGGGATGCCTGGGCTGAGGACTATCCCTTCGACGGCGACGTCAGGGGCGTCACGGCCTTTCTCGCCGCTACGGCGACCCACGGGGACCAGCGCCCCTTCGGGCACTACCGGATCACCCGGACCGCCGACGGGAAGGCCATCGGTGGTATCGGTTTCAAGGGTCGGCCGGACGACGGACGTGTCGAGGTCGGCTACGGTCTTGCCCCGTCGGCCCGTGGTCACGGCTATGCCGCGGAGGCGCTCGTCGCCGTGCTGAACCTCGCGGCCGACCACGACCTGACCCGCGTTTGCGCCGACACCACCGAGGACAACGTCGCTTCCCAGCGGACCCTCGAACGGGCCGGGTTCCGTCGCACTGGCATCAACGGTGACCTCTACCGGTACGAGGTGCTCCTCGGCGCGTCCATGCGACCGGTGCAGCCGCGGTAGCCTGATCGCCCGCCGGGGCAACCCGTGGATCCTGCGCGATCGGTGGTGTCCTTCGGAACCGCCGATCGCTCAACATGTCGGCGAGCTGGGGCAGGATGTCACCATGACTGCAAAAGCCAACCTGGACTTGGCCATCTTCGATGCCGCGGACATCAACAAGGTCGGTGCGTTCTACGCCCAGCTCACCGGCTGGGACGTCGTCCGTCAGGAGTCTGACCGGTTCGGCATCCGGACTCCCGACGGTCAGGAGGTGGAGTTCCAGCGAGCACCGGACCATGTCGCGCCGGAGTGGCCCGGGCAGAAGCACCCGCAGCAGTTCCACCTCGATCTGCAGACCGACGACCCCGGCGCTGCGGCCGAGACCGCGCTGGGCCTCGGCGCCACCCGGCTGGCCGACGGCCAGACCTGGATCACGATGGCCGACCCTGCCGGCCACCCGTTCGACCTCTGCCAGGCCGACGGCGTCGGCCCAGTGATGCGGCTGTTCGCGGTGACGATCGACGCCCCCGACGCATCGGCGCTGGCCCACTTCTACGCCGACCTCACCGGTATGGAGGTCACCTACGACGGCCCCGAGGGCGCGCTTCTCGCCAGTGACGGTAAGAGCCTGATGTTCCAACAGATCACCGACTACAACCCGCCGCGCTGGCCGGATGCGGCGCAGCCACAGCAGGCCCACCTTGACTTCCGTGTCGACGATCTCGCCGTCGGGGAGGCCCAGGCGCTGGAGCTGGGTGCCCGCCGGCTGAGCGCCGGCGATGAGAGCTTCACGGTCTTCGCTGACCCAGCGGGTCACCCGTTCTGCCTCATCCGGTAGCCCGGATCCGGGTGCCCGTATGGTCGTGCGGTGGACGTGGAACCGGTCCGGCAGGCGTACGCCTCCGTCGCAGAGCTCTACATCAGGCTGTTCGGCACAAGCCAGCAGGTACACGCCGACGACCTCGACTTCATCGCGCGACATCTGGCGGCGCGACCTGGCACGGTGCTCGATCTGGGCTGCGGGCCGGGCCATATCACCGACTACCTCCGCTCGTTGGGCGTCGACGCAACCGGGATCGACATGGTCCCCGAGTTCATCGCCCATGCGCGGACGACCCATCCGGGCGGTAGCTACCACCTCGGGTCGATGGAGACCCTCGCCGTTGCCGACCAATCCATCGCCGGCATCCTGGCGTGGGGCTCGCTGATCCATCTGCCGCCGCAGGATCTCCACGGCATGCTCGCGGAGATCCGGCGAGTAATGGCCCCGGCCGGATCGTTGGTGCTGAGCTTCTTCGTCGGTGACGACGTCGCCGCCTTCGACCACAAGGTCGTGACCGCCTATCGCTGGCCCGTCGACGAGTTCTCCGAGCGACTGAGGCGGGCGGGCTTCACGGAGGTGGAGCGCCTGCAGCGGCCAAGCGACGGCACTCATCGGCCGTACGCCGCCATCGCCGCCGTCGCAGACCGGTGAGTGCATGAGTGCACCGAGGTTCAGGTGACTTTCAGGACGAGGGCACCGAACTGGTTGCCGCGCTGCGCGTACTGCGGCAGGTAGAGCTTCCACGTGACGGTCAGCTCGCGCCCTGCGCGCATCCCGGCCGGCACCTCGGCGACCATCTCGAAAACGGCAGTGCCGCCAGCGCTGATGACCGTTAGCGGGCGGCAGTTCAGCCGGTACAGCTGGGCCGTGTTCACCGCCTCGTTCGTCGCATCGCCGAGGGAGAAGCGTTCCATCAGGTAGCCCGGACAGGGGTCCAGCGCGAGCGGGCCACGGGTGGGGTTGCCGAGCGTCACGCGGAAGGTGACCCGCGATCCGGCCGCGGCGGTTGGCGGCCCCGCGACGGCGACGGTGAGTTGGCCGAGCGGCGAGGCTGGGCGGGTCGGCCCCACGGCCGGCTCGGCGAAGCCGCTCGCGTACAGCGTCGGCTTGGCGTTGGGATTCGTTCCCTCGCCGTGCGCGCAGCCCGGGCGGTCGTCTGCGGTGATCGGTGCGCGTAACGTGCCGCCGCCGTGCGGCACCTCGATCGCGAGCTCCAGCGGCCCCGCCGTCGGCTGGCAGAACGGCCCGGACCAGTCCAGGCGCAGGCCGGCGTGGCCGCCAGCGGGCACCGCGATCACCTGGGCCTGGGCCTCCTCGGTGATGTCATGGGTGTAGAGCATGGGAATTTCGTGCTCGCCAGCGAGCATGGTGGTGGGCACTTCGCCCTGCAATGTGCACTCGACCTGCGACGAGTTGCGCACGTCCACCTCGCCGAAGAGCTTGGCGAGGGCGGCGTCCATGCCGCGGGGTGTCTCACCACCGGTGCTGGGCCGCCGCCAGCTGGTGAGCCGGCCGGACAGTTGCGCGGCCCGGCACGGCTTGCTCCCGGCGGCCGGAACCCGAGGTCCGGCCGGGCGACCGTTGAGGTCCTCCCCCGTGATCGTCAGGTCGGCCCACGGGACACTGCCGTCGGCGAGCAGCGAGGCGGGCGCCGACTCCTCGGTCGACCGTTCCGGGCGGTCCGGCCGGGCATCCGGCTCGGCGCAGGCTGCGGCGAAGACGAGCACGATCAGCAGTTGCGGGAGCAGTCGACGCATGCCACCACCCTCACGGACTGAACGGCAACGCGCCTGAGTAGCCGTGCTCAGAGACGGTCAACTTCTTCGGAACGTGAGCCGATGCGGGCCGCGTTCGGCGAGGGGTCGGTCGACGGCGGAGGTGGCGTTCAGGTAGGTGCCCGGCCACCCCCGCCGACGCTGCCGCTAACCCGACCGCTCGGGCCGGCTATGGGGTTTCATGGCTGGCCCTCTCAATCTTGAGCGTGGTCGACCCCCGATGCCCCCAGTCTTCCAAGAGGATGTTGGCGCGATGTTGGCCGGAGGTCGGTGCCAGTTCGGGCCACGCAAGCCATCTGGGGCATTCGCTGAGCGACGGCCGCCGTGCCACGATCGGGGCCCGTGCCGGTACGTCCAGGGAAGGAATCATGCGATTCGAAGTCCTGGGACCCCTGCGAGCCGTCGACGTATCCGGGTCGAGGGTGCCGGCGGGCGGGCGTCAGCATCAGGTGGTGCTGGCGTGCCTGCTTGCCGCCGGCGGTCGTACGGTCAGCGATGGCACGTTGATGGGAGCCCTGTGGGGCCACGGCCCGAGCGACAGCAAGCGCGTGGCACTACGGGTGCTCGTCCATCACCTGCGTCGCAACCTGGGCGACGAATCGATCGTTCGTGCGACGGGTGGTTACCGAATCAGGCTGGACGGGCACCAACTCGACGCGAACGAGTTCGCGGCGCTGATCGACAGCGCCGCGCAGGACGAGGCGCGGGGCCGACTCACCGAGGCGCGCGGGAGCTACCGGAAGGCGCTTCGTCTGTGGCGCGGAACGGACGCATACCAGGGCACCGCCGACACCGCGCATGTACGGGCGGCCGCCGACCACCTGGGCGAGCAGCGGATGACCGCCTACGAGAGCTGCGTGGACATCGAGCTCAGCCTTGGCCTGCACCGCGAGTTGTGCGCCGAACTGTCGGCCGTGGCGGCGGAGAACGTGCTGCGTGAGCGCCTTCAAGCACAGCTGATGCTGGCGCTCGTGCGCAGTGACCGCCGGGCGGAGGCGTTGACCACCTACGAGCGGACCCGGCACCTGCTCGCCGACGAGCTCGGCGCCGACCCGGGCGCGCGTCTGCAACAGCTGCACGCCGCCATCCTGCGCGGTCCCGCGCCAGCAGGTGCGCCGTCGGCCGTTCCCGATGCCGTTCGGCCGGCGCAGCTGCCCGCCCCACCCAGCAACTTCGTCGCACGCGACGACGAGCTTGCGGTCCTTGACAGCGTTCACCCGAAGGCCGCTCGCGGCCAACGGGTCAGCGGCTCGATGGTCGTCACCGGTGCCGGCGGTATGGGCAAGACGGCCCTGGTCACCCACTGGGCCCATCAACACCGGCGAAGCTTCCCCGGCGGGCAGCTCTACCTCGACCTCGACAACGACGCTCCGGCGGCGGCCGCCCTGGCCAGAGCCCTCGTCGATCTCGGAGTCACCCCGGACGAGGTGCCACGGGAGGCGGAGGCGCGCGCGGCGCAACTGCGCTCACTGCTCTCCAGCCGAACGATCCTGATGGTCCTGGACAACGTGAGCACCGCCGAGCAGGCCCGGCCGTTCCTGCCCGGCAGCGGTGACAGCCTCTTGGTGATCATCAGTCGGAACCGTCTCGACGGGCTCGTCGCCCGTGAAGGCCTGCACCTGCTGGTGCTCGCCCCCCTGCCCGTCGAGCCGGCCACCCGTCTGCTCCAGGCGACCGCCGGGATGTCCGAGCCCGCGAGTGGCGACGTCGGGACGCTGGTGGAGCTGTGCCACGGCATGCCGCTGGCCCTCCGGATCGTGGGAGCTCACCTGCGGCTGGGAGCACGGCCGAGCGCCCTCGTGGCGGCCCTCGATGATGAACGAACCCGCATCGCCCGGCTGACCACATCCGACGGTGATGTCAGCGTGCGCGCCGTCATCGCGGTGTCATACCGGCGGCTGGCGCCCCCGGAACGTCGGCTGTTGCGCCGCCTCGGGCTGTCCGGTGCCGGTGCTGTCCCGCTGGGTGCCGTCGCGGCACTGGCCGGTGTCACCTCTGGCGCGGTGCTGACCGGACTGATCGGCAGGCTCACCGCAGCCAACCTCGTCGCCCTCGAAGCGGGTCGAGTCACCTTTCACCAGCTGACTCGCATGTTCGCCCGCGAGCAGGGCCAACTCGAGGACACGTCGGCCGACCGCGCTGTCGCGGAACGACAACTGCTGTCCTGGTACGGGCAGGCAACCGGCGAAGCACAGCAACGCCTTCCATCGACGGTAGGCAGAGCTGGCGGCAAGGCCGCCCTTGATCCGCTTCACCTCTTCCTCCCTGACCTGCCCGATACGGCGACAGCCGCCAGCTGGGTCGACACCGAGGCGGACACGATCATCAAGATGATCACCGAGCACACACGGCGGCACCCTGATCTCGTCTGGCCCCTCACCGTGAACATTCGCGGCTGGTTACTGCGCCGGGCCCACCGAGACACCTGGATCGCCGTCACCGAGCAGGGGATCCGGGCCGCGGCCCTGGCCGGCAGCAGAACCGGCGAGGCCATGCTGCAAGGGAGCCTGGGCGTGGCACACAGCCTCCTGCTGCACCGCGTTGAGGCCCGCGCCGCGTACCAGCGCGCCAGCGCGCTGTATGAACGTGACGGCGACCATGCCGGCAAGGCTGACGTCGAAGCGAGCCTCGGCGCGATGCTCACCGAGAGCGGCGAGCTTGACGAAGCACTCCCACCACTGCTGCGGGCCCAACGCGCCGCGACCCTGCTGAACGATCCCGATCTCATTTTCAAGGTCGAACTCAACCTCGGCTTTCTGCATCGCCGGGCCGACCGCCAGCAGGCGGCACTCGATGCCTACACGGCGGCGCTGGCCGCAGCCGAACGATCCAGCAACCGGGATTGGTTGTCCTCGAGCGTCCACACCAATCTCGGCCGGCTGCACCTTCTGCGCGGCAACGTCGACCTGGCCGAGCACCACTACGACACCGCCGTACGACTGGCCAGGAGCACCGGCGACCGAATGCAGGAAGCCTGGGCCCTGCACGGCTGCTCCGACGTCGCAGCAGCGCGACGAGACATTCCCGCCGCGGTCGCGGCCCTGCAGGAAGCCGTCACCATTCTCGAGACAATGGGCGATCGTCGCCTCGACGAGATGCGTACTCGGCTGGCGGAGTTGCTTCTGGAGAGCACCGTCGGCCGGACACCGTCCGAACGATCGACGACGTAGCGGTGCCGATCGGCGGCGGTGATCAGTAGACGGATCGCTGTGGTGGTGGACACGAATCCGCTGCACCACCGTCACTTTCCGATAGTGCGACGTAGCGTTGAGGGCTGCCCAGGGCGGGTCCGCATGCCGCACGCCTGGTTGACGCTGACCCGCGAGGTGAAGATGGTGGACGCCCGGTGACCGTGACGACTGACCCGCGGCTGGTCGCGCCTTCGCCGATGGCTACCGCAGTGTTCCGTTCCTCCGCGGCCCCGGCCCGCCGCACGCTGGTCGACATCCTCGACGAGACCGTCCGCGCACACCCCGCGGCCGGTGCTCTGGACAGCGGTGGCACGGTACTGACGTACCGCGAACTGGCCGATGAGGTCGAGGCCGTCCGGGTGTCGCTCGCCGGACACGGGATCGGCGTCGGCGACCGGGTGGGCATCCGGATCCTTTCCGGTACGGCCGAGCTGTACCTGGCGATCCTCGGTGTGCTCGCGGCGGGCGCGGCCTACGTGCCGGTCGACGCGGACGATCCCGAGGAACGCGCCGAGCTCGTCTTCGCTGAGGCGGGTGTCGCCGCGGTGCTCGGTGACGGGCTGAGGGTGTCGCTCCGTCGTACCCCTGCGGGCCGGACCGGCCGGCCCGGCCCGGCCGACGACGCCTGGATCATCTTCACCTCCGGCTCGACGGGCACGCCGAAGGGTGTCGCGGTCAGCCACGGCGCGGCGGCGGCTTTCGTGGACGCCGAGGCGCACCTGTTCCTCGCGGGCGACGCCAGTGTGGGGATCGGCCCGCAGGATCGGGTCCTGGCCGGGCTGTCGGTGGCGTTCGACGCGTCGTGCGAGGAGATGTGGTTGGCGTGGCGGCACGGTGCCTGTCTGGTGCCGGCCGCGCGGTCGCTCGTCCGCAGCGGTGTCGACCTCGGTCCGTGGCTGGCCGAGCAGCGCATCTCGGTGGTGTCGACGGTGCCGACGCTCGCCGCGTTGTGGCCGGTCGAGGCGTTGGAGGAAGTCCGGCTGCTGATCTTCGGCGGGGAGGCGTGCCCGCCGGAGCTCGTGCAGCGTCTGGCCGTCGAGGGTCGCGAGGTCTGGAACACGTACGGGCCGACGGAGGCGACCGTGGTCGCCTGCGCCGCGCGGATGACTGGTGAGGGGCCGGTACGCATCGGGCTGCCACTGGCCGGCTGGGAACTCGCGGTGGTCGACGCTTCCGGCACTCCGGTCCCGATGGGCGAGATCGGCGAGTTGGTGATCGGTGGGGTGGGACTCGCCCGCTACCTGGACGCCGGCAAGGACGCAGAGAAGTTCGCCCCGCTGCCCGCACTCGGCTGGCAGCGGGCGTACCGCAGCGGCGACATCGTGCGCGCGGAGCCCGAGGGACTTGTCTTCGTCGGGCGCGGCGACGAACAGGTCAAGCTCGGCGGTCGCCGGATCGAGCTGGGTGAGATCGACGCCGCGCTGCAGGCACTGCCGGGGGTCGCCGGTGCGGCCGCCGCCGTGCAGCGGACCGCTGCGGGCAACGAACTGCTGGTGGGGTACGTGGTCCCGCACGACGGCGTCGAATTCGACGTCGCGGCGGCGGCGCTGCGGATCCGCGAGCAACTGCCGGCCGCGCTCGTGCCGCTGCTGACCGTGGTGGGTGCGCTGCCGACCCGGACGTCCGGCAAGGTCGATCGGGCCGCGCTGCCCTGGCCGCTTGCCACCACGCAGGACGCGGCGGGTGAGCTGACCGCGACCGAGGAGTGGCTCGCCGGCGGGTGGGCGGAGATCCTGGGTGTACGTCCCTCCGAGGCGGACGCGGACTTCTTCACCCACGGCGGCGGCAGCCTGAACGCGGCGCAACTCGTGGCGTGGATCCGGCGTCGGCATCCGCGGGTGTCGGTGGCGGACATCTACCTGCACCCGAGGCTGTCGCAGCTCGCGACGGTGCTCGACGCGCTCCAGACCACCGCTCCGACGCACCGGCAGGTCCGGCGGACCCCGCGGCGCGCCGGGCTGGTCCAGGCCGTGCTGATGGTGCCGATGCTCGCTCTGGTCGGGCTGCGCTGGCTGACCGTGCTGGCCGCCCTCGGCAACGTTCTCGCGCTGCTCGCCCCGGTGCCCTGGGCGCCGGAGGTGTCCTGGTGGTGGGTGGCGCTGGGATGGGCGCTGCTGTTCAGCCCACTCGGCCGGATCGCCCTGGCCGCCGGAGGAGCGCGACTGCTGCTCCGCGGGGTGGGCCCGGGCAGCTACCCGCGCGGTGGCAGCGTGCACCTGCGGCTGTGGGCCGCCGAACGGATCGCCGAGCTGACCGGCGCCACCAGCGTCGCCGGCGCATCCTGGATGATCACTTACGCCAGGGCACTCGGCGCGGAGATCGGCCCCGACGTCGACCTGCACTCCGCGCCGCCGGTCACTGGCCTGCTGAGGCTCGGTCGCGGCGCGGCGATCGAGCCGGAGGTCGACCTGTCCGGCCACTGGGTCGACGGCGATGTCGTCCGAATCGGCAAGGTACGCGTCGGCGCGGGTGCCCGGGTCGGGTCTCGCAGCACCCTGATGCCCGGCGCCCGCGTCGGCAAGGGCGCGCGGATCGCCGCCGGCTCGACCGTGGCCGGCGCCGTGCCGGCGAACCAGCTCTGGGCCGGCTCACCGGCCGCACCCGCTGCCAAGGACCCCGCCGACTGGCCCCGGCAGCGTCCCCCGCGTACGCGGACGAGGGCGCGCTTCTGGGCGGCCGCGTACGGGCTGACCGCCCAGTTGCTCGGGCTGGTGCCGGTCGTGGCCGCCCTGCCGGCGCTCGCCCTGGTCGGCTGGACGCTCGAGGTCCGACCGGCTGCTGGCACTGTGCTGGCTGCCGTCGCGGTGGCGACCGTCGCCTATGTCGTGGGCTTTGCGCTGCTGGTGCTCGGGGCCGTCCGGGCGCTCAGCCTCGGCCTGCGCGCCGGGTACCACCCTGTGCAGGGGCGGGTGGCGTGGCAGGTGTGGACGACCGAGCGGCTGATGGGACTGGCCCGGGTCGGGTTGTTCCCGTTCTATGCCAGCCTCTTCACACCGGTGTGGCTGCGACTGCTGGGTGCCCGGGTGGGGCGTGGGGTGGAGGCCTCCACGGTGCTCGCGGTGCCAGCGATGACCACGGTCGCCGACGGCGCCTTCCTGGCCGACGACACCATGGTCGCCACGTACGAGTTGAGTCACGGCTGGCTGCGTGTCGCCCCGGCTCGCATCGGCAAGCAGGCGTTCCTCGGCAACTCCGGGATGGCGGCGAGCGGCCGTACGGTGCCCAAGCGCGGTCTTGTCGGCGTGCTGTCGTCGGCGCCACGCAAGGCGAAGAAGGGCTCGTCGTGGCTCGGCGCGCCGCCGATGCCGTTGCGTCGTACCGTGGAGGCGGCCGACACCAGCCGCACCTTCGATCCGCCGGTCCGGCTGAAGCTGGCCCGGGCCGCGATCGAGCTGTGCCGGGTCGTTCCGGTGATGTGTGCCGCCGCCCTGGCGTTGGGTGTCCTGGCCGTGCTCGCGTTCATCTGGGGCACCGCCGGCTGGTGGGTGGCCGCGCTCGCCGCCGGGCCGGTGCTGCTGGGCGCGGCGATCGTCGCCGCCGGCGTCGCGACGGCCGCGAAGTGGCTGCTGGTCGGGCGGTTCCGGGTCGCGGAGCGCGCGCTGTGGACCAGCTTCGTGTGGCGCAACGAACTCGCCGACACGTTCGTCGAGGTCCTCGCCGCGCCGTGGCTGGTCCGCTTCGCGACCGGCACGCCGCTGCTCACGGCGTGGCTGCGCACACTCGGTGCGAAGATCGGCCGAGGCGTCTGGCTGGAGACCTACTGGCTGCCCGAGTACGACCTGGTTCGGCTCGGTGACGGCGCCACGGTCAACCGCGGTTGTGTGGTGCAGACCCACCTGTTCCATGATCGTGTCATGAGCATGGACGAGGTGACCCTGGGCGCGGGTGCGACGCTGGGACCCCACGGCATCGTGCTGCCCGGCGCGAGCATCGGCGCGGGCACCACCGTCGGGCCCGGTTCGCTGGTCACCCGCGGTGATGCCGTGCCGGCCGACAGCCGGTGGCTGGGCAATCCGATCGCCACCTGGCCGGCGCCGGCCTCGTGACCGGCATGACTCCGAAGGCGCTCGCCACGCCCGGTGCCGACCACTCGAGCGACTCGTACCTCCCCGAACACGGCAACGGCGGTTACCGGGTGCTGCACTACGACCTCGACCTCGACTACCGGGTCGTGTCGAACCGGCTCGCCGGGCGCGCGGACATCACCGCAGTGGCTGGGCAGCCGCTGTCGCGGTTCACTCTCGATCTCGGTCGGTTCCGCGTTCAGGACGTGCGGGTGGACGGGCGCCCGGCGAAGTTCGTCCACCGGCCGGACAAGCTGCAGATCAAGCCCGAGCGGCCGATCGGCGCCGAGGACACCTTCCGGGTGGACATCCGGTACGCGGGGAAGCCGGTCCCCATCTCCGGCCGCTGGGGCGACCTCGGCTGGGACGAGCTCACCGACGGGGTGCTCGTGGCCAGCCAGCCGAACGGGTCACCCTCGTGGTTCCCGTGCGACGACCAGCCCGGCGCCAAGGCCACCTTCCGGGTGGCGGTCACGACCTCCTCCCCGTACGCCGTCCTGGTGACCGGTGATCCCGTGTCGCGGCGGCGCGGCGCGGGCAGCACGACCTGGGTCTACGAGCGGCACGAGCCCACCCCGCCGTACCTGATGAGCGTCCAGATCGGCCGGTACGAGGTGGTCGACCTGGCTGTCGGTGGCGTGGTGCAGCGTGCCGCGATCCCGCCCGCGCTGCGTAGGGAGGTCGCCCACGACTTCGGCCGGCACGGCGAGATCATGTCGGCGTTGCAGCGGCTCTTCGGGCCGTATCCGTTCCGCGAGTACGTCGTCGTGGTCGCCGACGACGAGCTCGACGATCCGGTCGAAGCGCAGGGCATGGCCGTCTTCGGGCGGAACCACGTCGACGGGCGGCGCACGCACGAGCGGCTGGTCGTGCACGAACTGGCCCACCAGTGGTTCGGCAACAGCCTCACGGTGGCGGACTGGCGGCACATCTGGCTCAACGAGGGTTTCGCCACGTACGCCGAATGGCTCTGGTCCGGCATCTGCGGCGATCTGCCGGCGGACGCTCTGGCCGCACAGTGGTACGCGCGGATCGCGGAGCACGCGCGGGACGTCCTCGTCGCGAATCCCGGCGTCGACCGGATGTTCGACCCGCTGGTCTACAAGCGTGGCGCGCTCACGGTGCACGCGGTGCGAAAGAGGGTCGGCGACGAGTCTTTCTTCGCGCTCCTGCGGTCCTGGGTCGCCGAGCACCGGCACGCGACCGTGACGACCGAGCAGTTCCGATCGCACGCCCAGCGCTTCGCCCGCGAGCCCTTGGACGACCTGTTCGGCGCCTGGCTCGACAGCCCGGAGCTGCCCCCGTTGCCTCGCTGACCACGGGCACGCGTACGCCAATCTGGTCTGCGCTGCTGCCCCGGGTGGCATCCCGGCACGAGGTAGACGGCCCGTCCGTCGGCGACCGTGCCTGGCGCCCCCTCAGTCGCGGAGAACGCGGGCCAGTACGGCCGGATCCGTGACGAAGGCGCGGGCCACGTCGGTCAGTTTGCGGTTGTGGCGGCGGGCGTAACCGCGGATGAGGGCGAACGCCTCATCGACGTCGACACCGACGGCCTGCGCGACCGCCCCCTTGGCCTGTTCGATGACGATGCGGCTGTTCAATGCGCCTTGCAGTTGCTCGGTCAGGTGCTCGCCGCGCCGGATGGCGCGTTCCTGAAGCAGCCCGATCGCCGCGACATCGGCCAGGGCCTGCATCACCGGCACGTCGGTGTCCTCCAGGTCACCACCCTTGGTGCCACCGAAGACATTCAACGCTCCGATCACCTGGTGGCGCAGCCGCAGCGGGAACGCGTGCACCGACTGGAAACCGGCGGCGGTGGCACGTGGCGCGAACTGGGGCCACCGACCACCTGCTTCGCCCAAGTTGACGTTGATGACGGGCACGGCAGTCCGGAAGGCCTCCAGGCACGGACCCTCATGATTCTGCAGCTGGAACAGCTCCACCAGTTTGACGTTCTCGTTCGAGCCTGCCATGAACTCGAGCCGGCCGTGTTGATCAGCCAGGAGGAGCCCGACGGAGGCCGCGCTGACCAGGTCTGCCGCCCGATCGGTCAGCATGTGGAGAAAGTCGATCAGGTCGAAGTCGTCCACCAGGGTGTCGGCCACCTCGACAAAGATCTTCGCCATCCGTTCGGCGGAAACGATGGTCATGCTTGCCTCCCGGCTCGTCCGGCCCTCATACGCGCAGTCATCGGCATCTGGAGTCACCGCTCGTCGTGGTCGAACCGCAGCCGGCGTGCGACGACGTCGCGGGTCACGTCGCTGAGCCGGCGATCCTCGGTGTACGCGTAGGCCCGGATGCGCACCATCGCCTCAGCGAGGGTGACCCCGAGCTGCACCATGACCATTCCCTGGGCTTGGAACAACTCCGCACGGTACTCGGCCCCGTCATCGATGTCGGCGTGACCGCCGGTGGCCCGCTGCGCCTGCCGGTCGAGCAGGGCGGTCACGGTGACGTCGGTGAAGGTGAGGGCATCGGTGAGTTGAGCGTCGGTCAGTGGGCCGGCACGGTCACGGAACACGTCCAGGGCGCCCAGGCGGGCAGCACCGATCTGCAGCGGGAACGCGAACACCGCGCGCAGACCGTCCGCGTGGGCGGCAGGTGCGTAGAAGGGCCAACGACCGTCCGCGCCGTTCACGAGATCACCGAGATCGGAAATCAACACCGGGCGACGGCTGGCGAAGGCGTCGATGCAGGGTCCCTCACCGAACACGAACTGCAGCTCCTCGATACGCTCGCTGACCGGATCGGACGCGGCGGAGGCCCCCCGGACTCCGTCCTCGGTGATCACGCTGATTCCGACGCCGGACGCCGCCAACTCCTGCGCGGCGACATCGCACACCCGGCGTAGCAGGCCATCGCTGCCGCCAGACCCGTCGGGCTGCCGCAGGATGAGGTCCTTGATGACCGCAGCGCGGTCATACATGGCTCGCACCGATGTCGCGGGACGCACCGACGCACCGGCAGAGCGGTGACGTGCAGGAAATTGTGAAATGTGGATGCAGCACGACGGCACCTTCCAGGTGAGGCGCCGCCGAAGGCCGGGGCAGCAGGACTCGCAGATCCGGTTAGCTCATCGTAGGCGCGGATCGGCCGCACTGCATGGCGAGCCGTTTCGACATTGACTGAGCTTTCGCGCAGCGGGTCGTTGCGCGGTAGCATTCAGAAACGGTCCGAGGTGGGCCGTTGCCCTAGCCCCCGGCATAGTCACATCATGCCGAGGTGAGGCTATGGCCCAGGTATCGGGCGATCACTTCTCCATCACCGTCCTGGCCGCCCCAGAGGTTCCCACCGCTTTGGTCTGCCTCGCGGGCGAGATCGACCTGGCGGCCAACTCGGCGTTATCGGCCGTGGCCGACCGCCTGTCCGCCATCGCGCCGACCCAGATCGTCGTTGACGTGGCTGAGGTCACCTTCGCCTGCTCCACCCTGCCGAATTTCCTGGCCCGGGTGCACCTCAATCTTCCCGACCGCTCCGCACTGCTCGTGTGCCGTCCTACGACCAGCATCCAGCGGTTGCTGGATCTGACAGACGCGGGGCACATCGCGACTCTGCGCGACGATCTGCCACCGTCTGATTCCTGGGCGCCGACCAAGGGCTCAAGACGGCTCGAGTCCGAGGATGTCGCGCCGGCGGTCTCCGGCCGCATCGGCTGACTCCACCTTTCGGCGGCGCTCTTTCTGCCGGGCCCGCCGCCGCTTCCAGCTCTCGCTCGCCGCACCGAAACGCTGGTCCGGCGGACACCACCTTGAGGAGTTTCGATGCCCGTACCATCTCCTGGCCCCACAGATCCGGTCACCACCTGGGCGGACACCGCCCGGCGACGCGCACGCAACCGCCTCGCCGTAGCGCGGCGGGGGTGGGAGCCGCCGCCGTTCACCGCCGGGCCGCAGCTCGGGGACACGTCGGCGCCGGTCATGGTCGTCAAGCAGGCACCGACCGTCGACGACGGTCTTCCCCGCGGAGTCCGCACGGCGGCAGCCTGGGCGTGGCGGGTCGTCCTGTTCATCGGTGCGACGTACCTGATCATCCGAGTCGTTGGCGCGTTGCGCGTAGTGGTCATCCCCGTCGCGGTCGCCCTGCTACTGGCCGCGCTGTTCGAGCCGATGGCCGCGGCGCTCCGTCGGCGAGGCATGAATCGGTCCATGGCCGCGGTGCTGGTTCTCGTCGCCGGTCTGACCGTGGTCTTCGGCGGCCTCGCACTCATCGTGCAAACCTTCATCTCGCAACTGGACGACCTGAGCACGCAGGTGGGCGAGGGCGTCGACCAGATCCAGACGTGGCTGGCGCAGGGCCCGCTGCATCTGTCCCAGACCCAACTCAGCGACGCTGTCGACCGCCTCCAGGCCTCGGTCACCGACAACCAGGCCGCCCTCACCTCCGGCGCGTTGAACACGGCCGCCACCATCGGTGAAGTAGCGGCCGGATTCTTCCTCGTCCTGTTCACGCTGTTCTTCTACCTCCGCGACGGCGGTCAGATCTGGGCCTTCCTCTGCCGGTTGCTCCCCCGGAACGCCCGCATCCCGACCGCTCGGGCCGGGCACTACGCCTGGCACACCCTGGTCTCCTACGTACGCGCCACCGTCCTGGTGGCGCTCGTCGACGCGGTCGGCATCGGCATCGGCCTCGCGGTGCTGGGCATCCCCCTCGCGCTGCCACTGGCCGCGCTGGTGTTCCTCGGCGCATTCATTCCGGTCGTCGGCGCGACCATCACCGGAGTCGTCGCCGTCCTCGTCGCGCTGGTCACCGAGGGGCCGGTCAGCGCGTTGATCATCCTCGGCGTCGTCATCGCGGTCCAGCAGGTCGAAGGACACCTGCTCCAGCCGCTCATCATGGGACGCGCGGTCGCTCTGCACCCGCTCGCGGTGATCCTCGCCATCGCCACCGGCGTCCTCGTCGCCGGAATTGTCGGCGGCCTGGTCGCCGTCCCACTGCTCGCCGTGCTCAACACCGCCATCCGCTACCTGGCCCACCACCCCGCAGGCGAGCCGACCCCCGATCGCACACCGCCGGGTACCCGGCCGACCGACGACGAGCAGGCCGATATCGAAGAGGCTGCCGACCGAGCCGACCAGCAGGCCGACCCCGCAGCGCCGCCTCCGGTAGCCACGTCCGTCGGGGTACGCGAGGACACCAACGACCAGCAGCCGCTCACATCGGCGAGGACCACATGACCCGGGGCGCGAGGTCCGGTCTTCCCGTGACCGCCAGTCCCCCGGCAGCTGCCACGTCACATCCCGCGAGCCGATCGAGTCGCCGCAGTGCGGCCAATGGGGATGACCTGCTACAGGAGGTGGCCTCGACGGCCATCGGGGATCCTCACCGACCGGCGCTGCGAGAACGCGCGATCGAGGCGTGGCTGCCGCTGGCCAACAACCTCGCCAAGCGCTACGCCGGCCGCGGCGAGCACATCGACGACCTGATCCAGACCGCCGCAGTCGGCCTGGTGAAGGCGATCGACCACTTCGACGACAACCGGGGCGTGGACTTCACGGCGTACGCCATCCCGACCATCCTGGGTGAACTCAAACGCCACTTCCGCGACCGCGCCTGGGCCGTCCGGGTGCCCCGCCGCCTCCAGGAACTCCGCCTGGCGATCAGCGCGGCGAACAGCACCCTGACCCACGCACTGGGGCGCTCCCCGAAGGTTGCCGACATCGCCACCTACCTCGGCGTCACCGAAGAGGCGGTACTGGAGGGCATCGAGGGCGCCCGCGCCTACCGGACCACCTCGCTCTCCACCCCACTCGGCACCGACAGCACCACCGAACTCGGCGACACCCTGGGCACCACCGAGCACGACTACGAACTGGTCGAACTGCACGTCGCCCTCACACCAGCGATGGCCGCCCTCCCCGACCGCGAGCGCAAGATCCTCACTATGCGCTTCTACGGCAACATGACCCAGGCCCAGATCGCCGAGCAGGTCGGCGTCTCCCAGATGCACGTGTCCCGCCTGATCGCCACAGCCCTGGCCAGGCTGCACGGCTACCTCACCGACGACGTCCGCTAGGGGGCGGTCGCACCGCCTCCGCAACGCCACGCTGACGGCCGACAGGCAGACCCGCTGCGGAGAGCGGCGACGCTGCCAGATCGGCCTGTTCGGACGATCACTCAGGATCGTCATCGGTGAATACGATCGGGACATCGTGTCACACGGGGGCCAAGCGCACGGGAGCCGCCGCGCCACCGGGCCGACCCCCACCACGTCGTCAGGTGCACCCCCGCAGGGCCGCATTCGATTGCGGACATGTCCTGAACCGCCAACCGGGCGTCGACGGGGCGGGCGCGACCCGACGCCGAGCCAGACCGATCGAGGACAGGCCGATTCGAGGTGATGCACCCGTGCTAGCGCAGCGACAGTTTGGTCTCGTCCTGGGTCGCTTTCAGCCTGTGCACCTCGGCCACGTCGAATACCTGCGGGCGGCCAAGCAGCGATGTACGCGGCTCGTCATCGGCATCACCAACCCAGACCTGCATGAGCTCGGGGTGACCACCGATGATCCGGCGCGCGGGGCCAGCCGGAACAACCCCTTCACGTACCACCAGCGGGCGATGATGGTGGAGGCCGCCTGCCTGGACGACGGTTGGGCGTCCGGCGACCACCTCATCGTCCCGGCGCCGATCAACCAGCTCGACCGGCTGACGCAGTATCTCCCCCCGCCCGATCAGGCCACCTTCTTCGTCACCATCTACGACGAGTGGGGCGAGTCCAAGAAACGCCGCCTGGAAGGACTCGGGTACCCGGTCGAGACGCTGTGGCGGCGCACGATGGAGGAGCGGCTGACCTCGGGCACGGAGATCAGGACGGCCCTGCGGGCCGGCTCGTCGGAGTGGAGGCGGTACGTCCCCGCGCGGGTCGCCCCGCTGCTCGAAAGCTACGCCCGTGACATCTGACGTCGGCGGTGCGCACGTGATCCGGTCGCTGCGCCGGGAGCTGCCGCCGCAGCGTCGAAGCTGGGGCGAGAAGGCGTGGAACCTGCGGCGCCTGGCCGAGGCGGGGATCGCCGTGCCGCCCGCTGTTGTCGTCCCCGCCGACGTGCCGCTGCCGTCGCCGGCCGAGCTGCGGGCCGCGCTGGGAGTGCTCTTCGACGGCCCGACGATGCCCGACCGTGCTCCCTTGGCCATCAGGAGTTCCGCGTACGGCGAGGACAGCTCCCGCCAGTCCCTGGCGGGATCCTTCGTGACGGTGCTCGACGAGATGACCGCCGCAGAGGCGGTGCGGGCCATGGCGACGGTGCGGGGCAGCGCCGCAGGCAGGCAGACCGGCGTCATCGCGCAGCGGATGATCGACTGCGCCTTCGCCGGGGTCCTCTTCTCGGCGCATCCCATCTCCTACGACCGACGTCGCCTGGTGCTTGCCGGGACTCGCGGCCGCGGCGACGATTTCGTCGCCGGCCGGATCGCCGGCGAGTACGTCGAGCTGCCGAGGACCGGTGACATTCCGGACCAGGTCGCCGGCCCCTTCGCGGAGATGCTTTCGCAGGTGGCCGAGCTTCGGCAGGTCTGCCTGCGCGTCGAGGCGCTCTGGGGGGCGCCGGTGGATCTGGAATGGGCAGTCGAGACGGGGACGGGGAAGGTCTGGCTGCTACAGGCGCGGCCGGTGGTCCTGCCCGCCCGCGACGAGGTCGAACTCACCAGTGTCGAGGCGATCGACTCGCTGCCCAGGATCGTCGCCGGGCACTCCAAGCTGGCGCTGCGTCGCACGGCGCTGCGGGCCGGCGTGCCGATGTCGCGGGCTGCAGCGCTGGTCGCTCACAGCGGCGCCAACGGCCACGACCTGGGCTTCCGGCCGAGCCCGCAAACCGCCGGCCTCAGCGTGGTCCTGCTCTCTCCGGAGAGAGTCGACGACAGCGTGGTACGAGAGTTCGCCGCGACGCGCCACGACGATGTCGAGCTTTTCACCAAAGAACGCCAGCGGTACGCGATCCGCCGATACCCAGGATTTCGGGACGTGGCGTCGACCGTGAGCGCCGTCCTCGAGAAGGGTCTCGGGACCGCGTGGTTGTCGGTCTGCCTGGTGCAGGAGATCTACGACGCGCCGTGGACGGGCATCCTCCGCAGAACCGCCGACGGGTACCTGGTCGAGCTGGCGCAGGGCCACTTCGTACCGAAGGGTGTCGTAGTCACGTCGCGTTACATCCTGGACACCACGCTGCGGATCGCGTCGCGGGACTGCCCCGACCAGGCGATCGCGTACCGCTTCGCCGACGGGCACGTCCTGCGCGAGGAGCAGCCCGCCCGGCACCTGCCCAGCGACCCGCAACTGGTCGACGGTGTCACGCAACTGCTACCGATCTTCGAGACGATCGAGGACGGCGCATTGGAGTTCGGATTTCTGGAGGATCGGGGTTCGGTCAGCGCGTATCTGATCGACGTTGCCGAGACGGATCGGCCGACGGATCGACTGGACACGGGCCTGATCGCCACCGGTGTCATCTCGGCGGGGCGGGCCCGGGGTCGGGCCACGGTTGTCGGGGCCCGTCAGGCGAGCACCTCATTGAACGCTCACCTGCACGACCGGCTCGCCGACGACGACCGCCTCGTCGACATGGTGTTCCTGGCTGAATGGGCTTCGACCGACCTGCTGCCGTTGATATACAGGTGCGGTCGGGGAACCGGCTTCGTCTTCGGCAACGGCTCGGTGCTCGGTCACGTCGGCGTCGTGCTGCGGGAGCTCGGTGTGCCCGCCGTCGTCGTCGGCCCGGAGAGATGGCGTGATCTGACGTCGTCGGGCGTCGGTGTGCTCCACGTGGACGCGCTCTCCGGCGGATTGCCCGCCCGGAACCGGGCCTTCCTCGACGTCGACCGGGTGCCGGGGTCGTGACGGCGAGCGGCAGCGCGCGACGGAGAGGGGTTCGCACGTGGTGGGCGTTGCGACGTCGTACGCCAATCCCGACACCGACGGGGTCGCCGGCTGCGTGGCCCTGGTCGGCCTCGCCGGGTCCCTCGGGTTTCCCGGCACGCTCTCCGTGGTGTTGGACGGGGCCATCAACGGCGAGACCAAAGAGTTGTTCTCCTTCGCCGGCGTGGCGCTGCCCCCCACCACGCCACCGGAGACCTACGACGGGATAGCGCTGGTCGACACCCATCATCCGCGACAATTGCCCGCCTGGGTCCGGCCCGTCCAGGTGCGGGCGGTGATCGACCACCATCCCGGTGGCGATCCGGCAGCCTTCCCGAACGCCCACATCGACAACCAGGCCGTCGGGGCGGCGTGCACGCTGATAGCCGAACGGTACGTCGCCAGCGGGGCCGCGCTCCAGGTGCCGGTCGCGGTGCTGCTCCAGGGCGGCATCCTGAGCAACACCCTCGAATTCGTGGCGCCCTCGACCACCGGCCGGGACCGGGCCGCGATCAATCGTCTCGACGTGCTCACCGGCTGCGGCGACGAGCTCGCCGCCCTGCTACGCGCCGCACGGGCCCGGTTCGTGGAGGGCCCTACCGAGGCGATAATCGCGGCCGACATCAAGACCTTCGACCACCGGGGTCTGCAACTGGGCCTGAGCCAGCTCGAGGCCCCCGGCGCGTCCACGATTGCGCGGCGGAGTGACTTCTGGCCGGCCTATCACCGCGTACGTAGTACGAGAGGGTTGGACGTCCTGGTCGTGAACCTCGCGGACCTCGCCGCCTCGGCGAGCGTGCTCGCGGTCTCCGACCCGGCCTGGCAGGCCCGGCTGGCAAAGCGGCACGGCATCAGCTTCGACGCTGGTGTCGGCTGGACCGGCGAGGTGTTCCTGCGTAAGACGCACCTCGTGCCGATGCTGATCGGCGAGGGCCTCTGACCCGGCAGCTCGCACGGTGTTCGGACCGACGCGGCCACACTTGCCGACGCCGACAGACCCTTCGGACGGACCAACTGTGGCGCACAACTGATCTGGATGCGTGCAGGCTGGCTGAGCCGCCAGGCCAGTAATACCGTCGGCCACATGCCCGAACTGATACTGCCTACCACCGATCTGCACGCTGCCTTTCTGGAGTGCCGCGACGACTGGGGCCCCGGCCTGCACGAGGACGGCTTCGGCTTGAGGGCCGACGACGACGTGGACTCACCCGATGGCTTCGCCGCTTGGGTGCACCAGCGGGTCCGGCTGGCCCATCCGACGGGGACACCGTGCCCGGACGAGAAGCACGGCTCTCCTCGGTGGATCGTCGAAGACGGTCAGGTTCTCGGCGGGATCACCCTGCGGCACGCATTCGACGACAGGATCGGGCACATCGGCTACGGCGTACGCCCGTCCGCGCGCCGTCGCGGCCTGGCCAGTTGGGCGCTGGGCGAAATGCTCAAGGAGGCTCGGGCTGCCCTGGGCCTGGACCGTGTCCTCATCCCGTGCCTCGCGGACAACCGCGCCTCGGCACGCACGATCGAGCGCAACGGCGGCGTTCTCGAGAGCATCCGCGACACCGGGCACGGCCCAGTGCGACGTTACTGGATCACTCTGCTGCGGTGATCCCCGACCGAGAACGCTGCCGTCCGGGGCGCTCGGCGCCCCACTCGCCGGGGCGGTGATCGACGCCGCCGCCCCCACCGCTGCGCGGACGTCCGATTCCGGCCCCGTCCGATCATCGATGCAGACGAGTGCGTTCCGAGGTCTGGTCACTCGGCGGCCGCCCGCCGACGACACGCCGCACCCGGGCTCCGTCAGCCGTACCGGAACTTTTCCGCGGGTGGCACCGACCAATCTCACGCCAGACCCGTTATCGAAGGGACCGTTCATGCCCAGCACCACCCGTTTCGGCTCGCGTCACCGTTCAGCCGCTCTGGTCGCTACCGCCGCACTTCTGGCGGCTGGTGTCGCCGGCTGCGGGTCGTCTGACGCCTCTACGGCCGCCGCCTCCAGCCCTTCGGTGTCCGCATCGGCCAGCACCACCGCGGGCGTGGTCGGCATCCGCGACCCGTGGGTCAAGGCCGCTGACAAGGGCATGACCGCGGCGTTCGGCACTTTGGTCAACGACGCCGACACCGACGTCACGATCACCGGCGCCTCCACCGAGGCCTCCCCCATGGAACTGCACGAGATGACCATGAAGGACGGGAAGATGGTCATGCAGGCGAAGCCGGGCGGCATCGTGATCAAGGCGAAGAGCACCCACGTCCTGGAGCCCGGCGGCGACCACCTGATGCTGATGGACGTCAAGCGGCCGGTACAGGCCGGCGACGAGTTGTCCTTCACGCTCACCTTCGCCGACGGCAGGACCCAGACGTTCTCCGCGGTCGCCAAGCCGTTCACCGGCGCCCAGGAGAGCTACGCGCCCGGCCACGGGGCGAACCCGACGCCGGGGATGAGCATGAGCCCGGCTTCATGAGTCAGGTACCCGCACCCCGCCCGGTGAGCAGACGGGGCCTGCTCACCGGCGGGGCCCTCGCCGCCGGAGGTGCGCTCGCCGGTGTCGCCGGAGTCACCGTGATCGGCGACCAGCAGGCCGAGGATCGCGCCGACAGCCTGACCGGGGCCGTGCCCGTCGCCGCCGTCGGCACCACGGTGGAGCCGTTCCATGGGCCCCGGCAGGCCGGTGTCGCGACCGATCCGCAGGCCCACGCGTCGTTCGTGGCGCTCGCCCTGCGCCCCGACGTCGACCGGGCCGCGGCGGGTCGGATGCTGCGGCTGCTCACCGACGACGCAGCCCGCCTCACCCAGGGACAGCCCGCTCTGGCCGACACCGAGGCCGAACTCGGGCTGCTGCCCGCACGACTGACCGTGACCTTCGGATTCGGCCCCGGCCTGTACCGTGCCGCCGGGGTTGACGACCGGCGGCCGGCATCGGTGGCCGACCTGCCGTCGTTCCGCATCGACCGGCTCCAGCCGGCCTGGTGCGGCGGCGACCTGCTACTGCAGATCTGCGCCGACGATCCCATCACCGTCGCGCACGCCCAGCGGGTCCTGATCAAGGACAGCCGGCCCTTCGCCACCGTCCGCTGGGTCCAACAGGGCTTCCGCCGCAGCCCCGGCGTCGAGCCGGACGGCCGCACCCAACGCAATCTGTTCGGCCAGCTCGACGGGACCGCCAATCCCCTGCCCGGAACACCGATGGACGCCGCCGTCTGGGTGCCGGACGGCCCGGCATGGCTACGCGACAGCACGACTCTGGTCGTACGGCGGATCAGCATGAACCTGGAGACCTGGGACCTGCTCGGTCGCCCCGATCGGGAACTCGCCAGCGGCCGTCGCCTCGACACCGGCGCTCCACTCACCGGCACCGCCGAACACGACGAACCCGACTTCGCCGCCACCGACGCGGACGGGCTCACCGTCATCCCCGACTTCTCCCACCTCACCCGCGCGCACGTCACCGACGACCGACAGAGGATCCTGCGCCGGCCGTACAACTACGACGGCGCTCCGACAGCGGAGGGCCATGCTGACAGCGGATTGATCTTCACCTCGTACCAGGCTGACATCGCTCGACAGTTCCTGCCCATCCAACGCCGGCTGGCCGAGCGCGACCTACTCAACGAATGGACCACCCCGATCGGGTCCGCTGTCTTCGCCATCCCACCCGGCTGCCCGTCCGACGGCTGGATCGGCGAGCAGGTCCTCGGATGAAACACTCCATGACCGTCCCGTCGTCTCGTCCCCGCGCCGTCCGGCTCGGTGCCGCGGCACTCGCCGCCCTGGTCGTCCTGCTCATCCCGGCCACCCCGGCGTGGGCGCACAACTCGCTCCGGTCGGCGTCTCCCACCCCGGACGCGATACTTCCCAGCGCACCCACCGAGGTCATGCTCGAGTTCATGCAGCGGCTCGATCCCGCGTTCACCACCATCGTCCTCACCGACTCGGCCAAGCGGAGGATCTCGACCGGCGACCCGGTGGTCGCCGGAGTGAAGAGCACGGTCCAGGTGACGGGCACCCTGCCCAACGGCACGTACAGGGTCGGCTACCGGGTGGTCGCCGCCGACGGTGATCCGGTGCAAGGGTCGTACCCGTTCACGGTGGCCGACCCTTCGGCCAGCGCCGCGCCATCCGGCGACGGCGCAACCGGCCAGGATGCCAGCTCGTCGACCACTGCGGCGGTGGAGCCCGGCGGCGGCCCGGGCGTCGGTCTCCTCGTCGGCGGCGGCACGCTGGCCGCGCTCTCGGTGGTGGCCGCCGGGCTGCTGTGGCGGCGGACTGCTCGTCGCCGACCGTAGACCCTGTTACCCGCCCTGGAGACGAGTTCCCCCGCGGCGAGGGCGACTCGGGCCCCGGCGGCGCCGGGGGGGGGGGGGGGGGGGGGGGCAGAATCACCCTCCCTCCCCCCGGTCGCGCCCGGCACGGCGAGCAAGAGCAGCGAAATCCGGCCTGTGACCTAAATTGGGGCATGCCCTCCGAAAGAGACATCCCGCGGCTCGCGCGTCGTCCGGGCCGACTCGCGTCCTTCAGCGACGGTGTCTTCGCCATCGCCGTCACGCTCCTCGTGCTGGAGATCCAACCGCCGAAGGACTTCGGGCATCTCGTGCGAGGGCTCGGGGCGTTGTGGCCGTCGTACCTGGCGTACACGCTGAGCTTCCTGCTCATCGGGCAGGTGTGGGTCAATCACCACGTCATGTTCGACCGCGTCCGGCATGTCGGCCGTGCGGCCCTCTTCCTCAACACGTTGCTCCTGATGGTCATCGCGTTCCTGCCGTTCTCCACATCCCTGCTCGCCGGCGCGTTACGCGCGGAACAGGGCCTGCGGACGGCGGTCATCGTCTACGGCACCACACTGTGGCTCGCGGCAGCCCTGTTCAACGTCATTTGGGCCCATCTCCGCCACGCCAAACTGCTGGACCCCAGCCTTGGCCCCGCCGGCGTCCAGGCCATCGGCCGCCGCTTCGCGCTCGCGCTGCTCTGGATCGGCGGCGGCATCCTCGTCGGCGCTTTCGCGCCGATCGCGGGCGTCACCATCATCGCCCTCTTCCTACCCGCCTATTACCTACCCATCCGCGGCGAGTACGGCGAGGACAAGGAGACCACCGACCAGCCCGGCTGACCCGACTGTCCCCGTCAGTGATCATTGAGCGGTGATGACCCCTGCCGCGCTGTCTGCCGATCCTGGCGCGTTCTCGTTGACCGTTCCACCACTGTTTGCCGCGCTGGCACCGGCGCGGAGCATCCTCATCGCCGGAGCGGGCGGGGGGTTCGATGTGTACGCGGGCCTACCCTTGGCGTTCGCCCTCTGGCGCGCCGGAGCGCAGGTGCACCTGGCCAGCCTCTCCTTCTCGGAACTCGAGTTGATCAATCAGGACGCCTGGGTAGCGGAGCACGTCGCGGCGGTACGGCCGGACACCACCAGCCCCGACTGGTACTTCCCCGAACGAACGCTCGCCCGATGGCTGGCGGCGCAGGAACTGCCGTCGACGGTGTACGCCTTTCCGCCGCTCGGTGTCCAGCCGCTACGGACGGCGTACCGGCACCTGGTGGAACAACTCGACATCGATGCGGTGGTGCTGGTGGACGGCGGCACCGATGTCCTGCTGCGTGGCGACGAGAGCGATCTCGGCACTCCGGTGGAGGACATGACCAGCGTGGCCGCCGTGGCCGCGCTGGACGTGCCGGTCAAACTGGTGACCAGTCTCGGCTTTGGCATCGACGCCTACGACGGCGTCAATCACGTCCAGGTGCTGGAGAACCTCGCCGCGCTCGACCGCGATGGCGGCTACCTCGGCGCTCTGTCCATCCCCGGTTCCAGCCGGGAGGCCGAGCTTTACCGCGATGCCGTCGCCGACGCGCAGACCGCCACCCCGGAGCGCCCGAGCATCGTTCAAGGACAGATCGCCGCCGCCACCAGCGGTGCGTTCGGGGACGTCCGATTCACCCGACGCACTGGCGGCGGCGAACTGTTCGTCAACCCGCTGATGGCGATCTACTTCACCGTCGACCTCGACAAACTCGCCGCCCGATGCCTGTACCTCGACCGCATCGAGAACACCATCGGCAGACGACAGGTCATCACACGCATCCAAGCGTTCCGCGACGAACTCCTCAGCGCACGTGTCCCCCGCGCGTTCCCCCACTGAGCGCTCAGGCAGCGGAGACGAGGAAGTGGCTCACCCGGCGGGGCTGATCGTGCACGCGGCAGCTCGCACGAATGTCCGACCCGTGGGGCAGTCTGGCGGGCATGGCTGATCTCAGTGACCCGAAGGCAGCACTGCACCACTACCTGCAGGCGAACCGCGACGACCTCATCTGGAAGCTCGACGGACTGACCGAACGCGAGGCCAGGCTCCCCCGCACCGCAACCGGCAACAACCTCCTGGGAGTTCTCAAGCACTGCCTCAACGTCGAAGCCGGCTACTTCGGGCCCACCTTCGGGCGCGAGTTCCCGACGCCCGAGGAACTGGTCCCGATGCAGGCGTACGACGACGATCCGCAGGCAGACTGGTACGCGCGGGAGGACGAGACGAAAGACGGGCTGATCGACCTGTACCGCCGTGTCGGGGCGTTCGCGGATCAGACGATCGACCAGTTACCGCTCGACGCGCCGGGGCGAGTGCCGTGGTGGCAGCCTGGTCGTCAGGACGTGACGCTGCAAAGGATCATCATCCACGTGACCGGCGACCTCGCTCGTCACGCCGGTCACGCCGATGTGATGCGCGAACAGCACGACACCGCGATCGGCTTGCGGCGGGACAACACCAACATCCCGGACGACTATGACTGGCCGGCGTACGTCACCAAGCTGACCAGACTCGCTGACCGGTTCGCATAGCCAGCGGCAGCGCCGCACCCTTACGGCGGTCGTGGTGGGCCGGTGACTTCACGTCACGGGCGCTAAAAGGCGGCGATGGCCTGTGCGGTTGCCGGCGGAGTGCCGATGTCGTCGACTGCGATCGAGGCGGATGGTTCGGTGGTCAGACGGGCGGCCATCATGCGGTCGAGGCGAAACCAGCGGATCGCTTCGCGGCTGCGGCAGTACCCCACGAGATACCACTGTCCCGCGGTGCGGGCGAGTGCCACCGGGTCGATGCGCCGCTCGGTCTGCCTGTTGTGTCGGTCGCGGTAGTTCACGACGAGGACCCGTTGCTCGTGCAGCGCACGCTCGACGGCGCGGCGACTTCGGGCGTCGCTCGCCGGCTCGGTGTGGTCGATCCATACGCGGTCGTTCGTTACGGTGGCGCGTTCTCGGGCCGGCGTGTCCATGACGCTCAAGGCCTTGACCAGCGCCGCACGGGCGTAACCATCGAAGGGCTGTCCCCGGTGGGCTGCCACGGCCGCGGCGAGCCCCGCGACCTCGGCGGCCGTGAAGTTGACCGGCGGCAGTGTGGCGGCCTTGTCGACGACATAGCCCCCGCCGGGCCCAGGACGCGCCCAGACCGGGAAACCCCCGTGCTGCAGGGTCGAGACGTCACGCTTGATCGTCCGTGCGCTGACCCCGAAGACCTCGGCGAGACGTTCGGCGGTGCGCCCGGCGCTGCCGGCACGCCGTAGTTCTTCCCTCAGCGCGTAGAGCCGGTCCGTGCGGTTCATCCGAAAATGGTGACACACCAGTGACACGACTGTTGGCGAGGATGCAGTCATGAGCACCCATCACGCGATCCTGTTCATCAGCGGCGCCGGCCTACCGGCGTGGATCTGGGACGATGTCCAGCAGCTCCTCGACCGGTCGCACCACGTCAGCGTCGCCGCTCGACCGACTCGGCTCGCCGGGGCCGGCTTGCGTGACTATGCCGAGGCTGCCATCGGCTCCGCGCCGAGCGGCAGATTCGCGGTCGTCGCGCATTCGGCCGGCGGTGTGATCGGCACTGAAGTCGCCCGGCTCGCACCCGAACGCGTCAGCGCGCTGCTGGCCGTGACCGCTGTGATCCCGAAGCCCCGAGGATCGTTCCTCTCTGCGATGCCGGCACCGAACCGGTGGGTGCTGGGCACGGTGATGCGGCTCGCCGGGACTCGTCCACCGAACGCGGCGATCCGGCGCGGTCTCGCTCACGGTCTCGACGCCCAGACCACCGACCGCATCATCGCGGACTTCGCCACCGAGTCACGTGGCCTCTACCACGACACGATCGCCCGCCATTCCTGGAACGGCCGGCGCGGCTACGTCTTCACCGATCGGGACCGCGAACTGCCGATGGCCGTGCAGCGGCGGTCTGCTCAGCGACTCGGCCCCGATTGGACCGACCGCCTCGACACCGGGCATGTACCCATGATCGAAAATCCAGACGCGCTGGCCGACTCGATCGCCGAATTCCTTGCAGCCGACCCCGGCCCGCACCTGCCGGGCGTTGACACACAGGGCTCCACGTGCGCGGATCACGTGGTTTGATCATGTAGTCGATCCGAGGGGGACATGGTGGGCCGCAGCGCGATCATCCTGCACGGGACCGGCGGCAACCCCGACGTGTGCTGGTATCCCTGGCTGGCGGGGCGGCTCGCGGCCCGGGGGTACGCCGTCGAGGTGCCGCACTACCCGGGCATCAACGTCGAGCCGATCGCCACGTTTCTGCCGAAGGTGCTGAACGGGCACACCTTCGATCAGGACACCGTCCTCGTCGGCCATTCCGGCGGTGCGGCCCTCCTCCTCGCGCTCCTGGAGCATCTCGACGTCACCGTGGCCCAGGCGATCCTGGTCGCTGGGTACTGCACCCGTCCCAACACTGCGGAGGAACCGGTCCTCCAACCCGCCTACGACTGGTCGGCGATCCGGTCACACGTGCGGGACATCTCCTTCATCAACTCACGCGAGGATCCGTACGGCTGCGACGACCGACAGGGCCGCGCCATGTTCGAGCGGCTCGGCGGCACCCAGATCGTGCGCGACGACGGGCACTTCGGTGACTACAACCAGCCGTACGAGCGATTCGAACTGCTCGACCTGCTCATCCCCTGACGCTGACGCTGACGACGCGACGGCACCGTGCCGGTGGACCTCGACCGGTCGCACGCTTCGCGACGTGGGCCGGCACCGGGGCGACGAACGCCGCGTCCGATCACCGCCAGACGACCATGCTCTGATCGACCAGGCTTTGCGTCATGAACAACGCACTTGACGGCAAGGTAGCTCTCGTTACGGGCGGCGGTCGTGGCATCGGCGCCGCCGTGGCGCTGCGCCTGGCCGAGGAAGGCGCCGACGTGGCGCTGACGTTCCAGCAGAATCAACAACACGCCAACGACGTGGTGGACCAGATCAAGGCCGCAGGACGGCGGGCGATCGCCCTGCAGGCGGACAGCGCGGACCCGGCGGCGGTCATCTCCGCAGTTGACCGGGTCGCCGGTGAACTGGGTCGCTTGGACATCCTGGTCAACAACGCCGGGGCGTTTCTGCTCGGACCGCTCGACCAACTGAGCTTGGAAGACTTCGAACAGACCGTCGCGGTCAACGTCCGGGCGCCGTTCGTGGCCGCACAGGCAGCGGTGCCCCACATGTCGGCAGGTGGGCGGATCATCAACATCGGCAGTAACGTGGCCGAGCGCGCGGTCTTCCCCGGCTTCTCCCTCTACGCGATGAGCAAGACAGCGCTGATCGGTCTGACCAAGGCGCTCGGCCGCGAACTCGGCGACAGGGCCATCACCGTGAACCTGGTGAATCCCGGACCAACGGACACCGACCTGAACCCAGCCGACGGCCCCAACGCCGACACGGTCAAGGGGTTGACCGCCCTCGGCCACTACGCCGCGCCAGCCGACATAGCCGCCGCAGTGGCATTCCTCGCCAGCTCGAACGGCCGTTACATCACCGGCGCGACGCTCAACGTCGACGGCGGCTTCACCATCTGATAGTCGACTCGCCGCCGTCCCGTCCTCCTTGCGCACGTCTGCGGCCCGTCCCCCTGCAATGGGGGGCGGGCCGTACCTGCCAGGCGGGCGGGCGACATGACGTGAGGCGCCCTTGCGGCGCGAGTGATGTCGGTGCGTCTGCCCACGCTGGTTCACGCCGTGCCGAAGGCGCGGAGCGCTTCGGTGGTCGCCGCCTCGCCAGGGAAGAACGCCTCGATGGCCAGCCCTGCAACGGTGACGTCCAGTGGGGTGCCGAAGAGGGTGGTGGTGCTGACGAACGACAGCACCTGGTCGTCGTGGCGGTAGTGCAGTGGGATGACGACGCTCGAGACCGCGTCGCTGATCGGGGTCGGATGGCCGTTGCTGCCCGGGTAGCCGCGGAGCTCCTCGTGCAGTTCGTACAGGACAGGGTCGTTGGTCGTCGCGGCCTGTTGCCGCAGCCGGTTGAGCAGGTGGGCGCGCCACTCCGGCAGGTTGAGGATTCGCGGGGCCATGCCGTCGGGGTGCAGGCTGAGCCGCAGCACGTTGATCGGCGGGGTCAGGAGATGGGGCCCGGCACCGGCGGTGAACAGGGCGACGGCTGGATTCGCGTCGACGAGGTGCCAGTGCTGGTCGACGAGCGCTGCGGGGTACGGGCTGTGTCCGTCCAGGATCTGGCGTACGGCGGCACGGACCGGAGCCAGTTCCGGGTCGCTCAGCTCGTGGCTGGGGTAGGCGGGCGCGTGGCCGCCGGCGAGCAGCATCGTGTTGCGCTCGTCCAGCGGTATGTCGAGCTGCTCCGCCAGCCGCAGGATCAACTCGGGGCTCGGCCGAGATCGCCCGGTCTCCACGAAGCTCAGATGCCGCGTTGAGACTCCCGCCTCGATCGACAGGTCGAGCTGACTCATCCGGCGACTTCGGCGCCAGTCGCGGAGCAGTTCCCCGACTGGCCGCGCTGGTCTGGTCATGGTCTGCACGCCGCCGACCCTAATGATCGGGCCGGCGCAGGGACCATTACCTGCGAGGTAATCGACAGTCCGCCACGGCGCCGGGAAGGATCTTCTCCACCGGGGTGACGGCAGCACCACCCCGTCCCCGACTCAAGGAGACGAAGCCATGGCTACGACGTTCGATGAGCTGGCCGAGCGGTACATCGCGGTCTGGAACGAGACCGATCCGGCCAGGCGGCGCCGGGGCATCGACGACCTGTGGGCTCGCGAGGGCCGCTACGTTGACCCGCTGGCTGTCGCCGAGGGACGGGATGCGATCGACGCCACGGTCGCCGCGGTGCAGGGCCAGTTTCCCGGCATGACGTTCCGGTTGGCCGGACCGGTCGACGGCCACCACAACCAGGTCCGCTTCACCTGGGAACTCGGGCCAGACGACGTCGAGGCTCCGATCGTGGGCTTCGACGTGGCCACAACCGACGACGACGGACGCCTGACCCAGGTTCTGGGCTTCCTGGACCGAGTTCCACAGGCGTGATGACCCGGGGACCGCGGGCGACGCCGCGCGTCGGACGCTTGCCCCCCTCGTGACAAGGAATACCCCGCACCTTCACCGGCAACGAACGGAGTTCCATGACCGGGTACGCGATCGCTCATCTGCGCCGAGCGCCCCTTCACGATGAGGTGCTGCAGTACATGGAGCGCATCCAGGCCACTCTCGACCCCTTCGGTGGGCGCTTCGCCGTCCACGGCGGAGCCGTCGACGTGCTGGAGGGCGACTGGCCGGGCGATGTGGTGATGATCGAGTTTCCGGACCTGACCAAGGCCCGTTCCTGGTACGGCTCCAGCCTCTACCAGGAGATCAAGCCCTTGCGGACGAGGCACCTCGTCGGCGAGCTGATCCTTGTCGGCGGTGTCGAGCCCGACCACAACTCATCGCAGATGGCGGCCGATCTCCGTCAGGCCAACGGTCTGTGACGTCGTGACCTGGGCTCCTGGTCGACGCACGCTCGCGGGGCGAGCCGGGAGCTGATCGTCGCACCGACGATCGTGGGTTACCGAAGGCCAGCAGCCGGATCGGAGGGCAGGGGTCGCAGGGCGTACCTGAGGAGGTCCAACTGGCGGGCGGCCTGCGCCCGCTGGTCCGGCTCGCCGGTGATCAGTGAGATTCCACCGAGTGCCATCACCACGTCGAGCGCGGCGACGTCACTGCGGATGGAGAGGTCTCCGGGGTTTCGCTGACTATCGCCTCCGGGTAGCGGTTGGCTCATGAACCGCAATCTCCTCAAGGCTCTGCAGGTTGCGTGGGGGCTACCGGAGTTCCGCAGCGGGCTGCGACACCTCATTGATCTCGAGGAGGTGTCGGTGCTGCTGGCCACCCTGTCCGTGGCCGATCATGACCGCGAGGTGGAGCGCAGCCTGTTGAGCCTGCTGCGGTCCGGCCTGGACACGATCGAGATTCGGGAAGCGGTGTTGCTTCTGCTCGATCAGGACGAGGTGCGCCGGCCTCTCGTCGCGGCCGCGTTAGAGCCGCTTGGGGACCGGCCGGGTCAGGTCGCCGCCATCACTTCGGCGGCCGAGGACCCTGTGGTGCGGCGCGAGGTACGGGCGGTGCTGGACAGCGCCAAGGCGCGCGGTCTGATCTGGCAGGCGATTGAGAACCAGGTGAGTGACAACCGGTTGGGCCTGATCCGCCGGGCGGCGGTGCTGTTCGTGCGGCACCCGAGCGTCCGGCGCCTCGTGTGGGCCGTGCGCCGGCACGGTGTGTTGCGCGAGCTACGCCGTAAGCCGTGATCCACGTGGTTGGCAGCACAGCGGAACCGGGCCAGCCGTTAGCCGGCGTGCTGGGCGGGTGCCGGCCGCGAAACCCCTGTCCGGGTGCCCGGGGTAGGAGCGGCTGCTCCTACCCCGGGGCGGATCGCCGTTACCGGATCCTCGCGCCCGTGCGTCGCCGCGCCGCGACCGACCTCATGGCGTTGCCAGGGTGAACTGGCGCATCGTCACCGCGCCGCCCAGTGCCTGGGTGGCGTAGTTGAAGATGCCGAAGCGGTATCCCATGAAGAATTGCCACGCGTTGTTGAGGGTCAGGGCGTTGCCGAGCGGGATGAAGCTGACGCCGTCGGTGCTGTACGAGAAGCTCGCTTGTCGGCCCGAACCGGGTCGGATGTCGGCGTTGGCCCGCAACCAGATCCGCCCACCGGACACCGCGGCGCTCGCTATCTCGGTGCCGGTGCCGACGGTGTTCCAGTTGTTGGTGCCCATCGTCAGGCCGTTGGTCATGACGACACGCGTGGTGCCGTTGTCCCGTCTGACGCCGATCCATGCCGAGGTGTCGCGCAACATCGCGAGCCCGGCGCGGTCGCCGTCGCGCATCGTCGAGTAGTCCAACTCGATGGTGCCCGTCGAGGCCGGGCCCTGGATCCGGTGGGTGACCGTGTTGCGGGCCCGGTAGAGGTCGTTGGTCACCGTCGCGGTCTGCAGACGCAGCCCGTTGTTCACCGACCACCGGCTGTCGTCCGGATTGTGGTTCCACTCGTACTGCGGGCCGAGGGTGGTGCCGGCGAAGGTGTCGGTGCCGATCAGTGACTTGACCGGGTGCAGCGGAAGCGGGTTGGGGTAGTTGGCACCCCAGCTCCCGTTGACGGCCTGCACCTGTGGCCAGCCATCGCTGGTCCAGCTGATCGGCGCGAGCGTGGGCATTCGCCCACCGGGGTACGCGTCGGTGAACGCCATGTAGTACCAGGAGCCGGTCTGGGTCTGCACCAGACCGCCCTGGTGGGGCACCCCTCCGCCGGTGATCGGGCCCGGCAGGTTGAGCAGCACCTGCCGCTGCTCGTACGGGCCGAACGGGCCGTTGGTCGACTTGAGGACGTACTGACCGTTGGCCGGGCGGGTCAGCCAGATGTAGTAGGCACCGTTGCGCTTGTAGAACCGGGCCCCTTCCAGGGTGCCGATGCTCGACGGCGTCTGGTACACCTGTTGTGCTCGGACCTGGCTACGTCCGTCAGCAGAGAGCTGCGCAACGCTGATCGTGCCGTTGCCGTACGCGACGTACATGGTGTCGTTGTCGTCGATCAGCATTCCAGCGTCGTAGTAGCAGTTGGGGATGGTGGTGTGCCGGCTCCACGTGCCGTCGACGGCGGAGGCGGTGTAGATGTGCGTCTGGGCGAAGTCGATGCAGCCGGCCCAGTAGAAGGTCCGGTTGCTCGGCCGATAGTTCAGGGTCGAGGCCCAGATGCCGTCCACGTACCCATGGCTTCCGTTGGTCAGGTCGTACTTTGCGCCGAAGTCCAGCCGAGGCACCGAGTGACCGGCGAACTCCCAGTTCACCAGGTCCCAGGAGCGCAGCACCGGGGCGCCTGGCGAGTAGTGCATGGTGGAGGCCGACATGTAGTAGACGTCGCCGACACGGATGATGTCCACGTCGGCGAAGTCCTGCCAGACGACCGGGTTGGTGAACTGGCCGCCGGGGTTGCCGGCGTCGCCGACCCGGATCAACTGCCACTGCTGGTGGCTGCCGCTGAAGTCGTCGTACTGGACGACGTTGCCGCCGTCAGCGGTGGAGGCGTTCTGCACCTCCACCGCCTTGTTCGAGTTTCGATTGATCAGCCGTACGTACCCACCGGACGAATCCGCGAGCCGGAACTGCTGGTTGCTCCCGTTGTGGTCAGACCACTGCACTATTGCGGTGCCGTTGGCCGTCGACGCGTTGGACACATCGAGCACCTTGCCCGAGTGCCGCGACTTCAAGCGGTAGAAACCAGCACCGGAGTCGACGAACTGCCACTGCTGCCAGTTGCCGTCGTTGCGCGACCACTGCGAGATCCGCGCGCCATCTCCCGTGGCCATGTTGTACAGGTCCAACGCCTTACCACTGTTGCGGTTCACCAACACGTACCAGGCGTTCGTGTCCACCGTTGCGGCCAACGCCGGTGCCGGAGGGGACGCAAGGAGCGCGCCCCCCACCAGTACTGCCACCAGAGCGGCCGCGACCAGAGACAGCCACCCCTGTTGCCGGGACACGGCCCGGGCGGGCCTACCGATGGCAACCATGATCCTCCTTCGCAGTGCTATCGGGATTCCGAGTTGAACGGTTGTGTCGTCGTTCCGCCACGCGCCGCGCTCCAGGCCCAGCCCTCGGCAGGACTTCCCCCGCCATTCCGTTGATCGGAAGAAATGCGGGGCTACCCGATACGGATCAACTGCCACTGCTGGTTGTTGCCACCCCAGTCGGTGTACTGCACGATGTTCGCCCCGTCGGCGGTCGAGCCGCCCTGCACCTCGACGGCCTTGCCACTGTTGCGGTTGATGACGCGCACGTAACCCCCGGACGACTCGGCGAGGCGGAACTGCTGGTTCGTGCCGTTGCCATCGCTCCACTGGACGATTGGCGCAGATTCAGAGGTCGAGAAGTTGTAGACGTCCAGCACCTTGCCGGAGTGCCGGGACTTCAGCCGGTAGTAGCCGCCACCCGAGTCCACGAACTGCCACTGCTGCCACGCTCCGTCGCCCCTGGCCCACTGGGTGATCCGCGCACCGTCATTGGTCGCGAGGTTGTACACGTCCAGTGCCTTGCCGCTGTTCCGATTCACCAGCACGTACCAGGCGCTGGTGTCCACCGAACCCGGCGGAGGTGTGGAGGGCGGGCTGGTGCCCGCGTTCAGGGCGTCGAGAACGGCGGTGTACGCCGCCTTCTTGTTGCCCGAGCGGTCGAACAGCAGGGCGTCGTCGCTGCCGCGCCAGGAGTCGCTGTCCCGGACTCCCCACACCGTGATCCCGTTACAGCGCGTGACGGCCAGGCAGACACGGGTGACCGCACCGAAGATGCTGGCTTGGTTGGACCCGGTCATGACGTCGAGTTCGGTGATCTGTACGTCGACGCCGAGGTCCGCGAAGCGCTGCAGGTTGGCCTGGTAATCCCCCGCGAGCGAGGTGCCCAGGTGGGATTGGAAACCGACGCAGTCGATCGGCACGCCGCGGGCCTTGAAGTCCCGCACCATGTTGTAGATGCCGGTCGACTTCGCGTTGATGCCGTCGGTGTTGTAGTCGTTGTAGCACAACTTCGCGCCGGGATCGGCCGCCCTGGCGGCGCGGAACGCGGCCTCGATCCAGTCATTGCCGGTGCGCTGCAGGTTCGAGTCACGCCGGCCGCCGCTGCCCCCGTCGGCGAACGCCTCGTTCACCACGTCCCACGACTGGATCTGCCCTCGGAAGTGGGTGGCCACCTGGGTGACGTGGTTGATCGCGGCGTTTCGCAACGCGCTGCCGGACAGACCCTGCGCCCAACCTGGTTGCTGCGCGTGCCAGAGCAGGGCGTGGCCGCGCACGCTCATGCCGTTGGCCCGAGCGTGACTGACGAGACGATCGCCGCCGGTGTAGGTGAACCGCCCCTGCTGCGGCTCGGTAGCGTCCCACTTCATCTCGTTCTCGGGGACGACGCTGTTGAATTCCCGGTTGAGGATGCCGACGTACTGGCCGTCAGAGAGCTTGCCCGTCGCGACGGCAGCTCCGAAGTAGCGACCCTTTTCGGCGGCGGACGCCTTCAGGGTCGTCCCGGCACTGGCCGTCGAGGCCATAGCCACGGTCATACCTGCGGTCAATGCGACGGCAAGGGTCGCCGTCGACAGCAGTGTCTTTCTCACTCTCATGTCATTCCTTCTCACTGTTGCGGTGGTGGTGGTGGTGACGCGCCAGTTGCCGCCAGACGAGGCGTCCGGGGCGGGTCGTTACTGCCCGGATCGACCTGGCGCGTGCAGGCCCGCACACTGCCGCCGGCAGCTGCTGAGGTCCTGAGGTGACGTCCGCATGCCCTGAGGGACGTCGTGATCGCAAGGATCGACCAGCGGGGCTCGCCCGGTGAGCCGCAGCGCGGTCATCCTCGACATCGAGGGTGAGCGATAACATGCCGTTCGTCAAGGCGTAGAAGATGCTCTATGTCTGGCATGAAGCGGGCCGGTCCATCCGAGATTGACCCGGCCTATCCGATCATCGGCGACCAGCAGACGAGCCGCATCGGTGCGTCAGCGCAGGCCCACCGAAGGTGGGCACTGTTACCGCTCACAGGGCAGTGGCGACGGGGACGGGCTCGGCCTCGCACCGTGCCCGCCCCTTCAGCTCGACCCGATCCGGGTCGCACCCCGCGCCAACGCTCACACCACCGTCCGTGACGTCACACAGACATCCAAGCCGACGTCACACCATCAGCGCTGCAGCGTCAGCAGACCCGGCCGGTACGGCAGGAGACCGTAGTCGCCGCCCGAATTGGGGGATCGCCCCTGGTAGAGCAGTTGCAGGTTGCAGGGATCGACCGTCATGGTCTGGTCGGCGCTGCTACGGATCAGTTCGCCGTGGCTGATGTCGTTGGTCCAGGTGGCACCGCTGTTGGCCTTGCCGGCGAAAGGATTGCTCTCGGTGGCGGCCTGCGGTGTCCACGAGCCGTTCAGACTGGTGGCCGTGAACGAGCGGAAGTAGCGGCCCTGCGAGCCGATCGCCTCGACGATCATGAGGTACTGGGTCTGGCCCTGGAGCTTGTAGACCTGAACCGCTTCGAAGAGATTGTTCGTCGTGTCGCTCATGATCACGGTTGATGTCGAGCCGAAGTTGCCCGGGAAGTTCCCGATGGGCATGCTGGCCCGGTAGATCTTGCCGTTGTCCCCGGCGAAGAACAGGTACATGGTGGTGCTGTCCCCGATGAGCGTCTGGTCGATGGGTCCGGTACCGGAGCCGGAGATGCTGCCGGTGAAGAGCGCCTGCGGCGATGACCAGCCATTCGGATTCGTGGGGTCGCTCGACGTCCGATACGAGAAAGCGGTCCCGCCCCACTGGTAGGCCAGCACCCAGATGTTTCGCGGAGCGAAGTAGAAGAGCGTGGGTGCGACGGTGGCCGAGGCCATCGCGTTCTGGCTGGCCGAGGCCATGTCCGACCAGTTCGTGAAGAGCCCGAAATTCATCGAGCCCCACGTCGAGCCCGTGTCGTGCGTCGTGGCGTACACGAGGTGCCGACCGTTGTAGGGGACGGTGGTGAAGTCCTTGAGCGAGACCCACCCCGACTTCGGGTTCGCCAGCGACCCCGTCGATGCCCAGCGGTACGTCGACGGCAGAGCACACGTGCCTGGCGGCGGCGTGGGGTTGCCTCCACCGTCGACGCGGACGAGTTGCCACTGCTGGTTGTTGCCGTTCCAGTCGTCGTACTGCACGATGTTTCCGCCGTCGGCGGTCGAGGCGCCCTGCACCTCCACCACCTTGTTGCTGTTCCGGTTGATCAACCGGACGTAGCCGCTGTCGGAGTCGGCCAACCTGAACTGCTGATTGGTCCCGTTGCCATCGGTCCACTGCACGATGCTGGCGCCGTTGGCGGTCGAGAAGTTGTAGACGTCCAACACCTTGCCGGACAGCCGCGACCGCAGACGGTAGTACCCGCTGCCGGAGTCGACGAACTGCCACTGCTGCTGGTTGCCGTTGTTCCGCGCCCACTGCGTGATCCGCGCGCCGTCGTTCGTGGCCAGGTTGTACACGTCCAGGGCCTTGCCGCTGTTGCGGTTGATCAACACGTACCACGCGCTCGTATCGACGGTCGCTGCGGCGGCGGGTGCCGACGTCGCCACTGCGGCGGCAGCTCCGACCACCACCGCTGCCACGCCAGCGGCGACGGTCCGCAGCAACCAACGGCGCCGTCCAGACGGCGGCAATATAATTGATGAACGTCTATCTCTGACAGGCATGACGCTCCTCCAATGACCAAGAGCTGAACGGTCTGCCCGGAGATGGGCGCACCGCGAGGCGTGGCCGATCGCAGGCGTCGAGAGTGTTAGCGTCAACATGACGTCTGCATGCCCTGGCGCACGTCTGATTCGAGGTCGACGATGCGGGCTTGCCCGGAAAGCCACAGGTGCCGTCGTCCTTAAGCATCGACTGTGAGCGATAACATGCCGTTAGTCAAGTCGTAATGTGCCGGGCACTCTTCACATGATGGCGGCGCCGCCCGCGTGCCTGCGAGGTCGCCGACTGCTCCTGCGCAGATCGCCGCCACAAGGATCAACGATCACGACTCGCCACGTTCGCGAGCGGTCGTTGGGGTATCAGCCCTGCGCATCAGGCACGCGGCAGCGAAGTCGGCGGCTGACAGTGAGGGCGCGGGTACGCGTCTGACCAGCGCAGCCGCCAGGCCTTTGTCCGACGTTGTTTGTCCGGTGCGCGCCGCGCTACCGGTCAACGCATTCCTGGTCCACGGTGAACCCGGCGATCAACCTCGATGGACTTGACGGATATCGAGGAGCTGCGCGACAGGAACATG
This sequence comes from Micromonospora sp. CPCC 205539, assembly GCF_036906815.1. Taxonomy (NCBI): domain Bacteria; kingdom Bacillati; phylum Actinomycetota; class Actinomycetes; order Micromonosporales; family Micromonosporaceae; genus Micromonospora; species Micromonospora sp. CPCC 205539. The sequence goes on from NZ_JBAKHW010000001.1 coordinate 477,755, forward strand.
GGCGCCAGCGACACACGCGCAGCATCATGCGTCCGCTCACCTTGCGAGAACAGGATCTACATGAATCAAACCGAGAGTACGGTCAGGCTGCGCAGCAGGATAATCGCATCGCAAGTAGTCCTCGCGCTGGCCGTGGTGCTGGGAGCCGCACTGGTCACAGCGAGTCCCGCGTCGGCGCACACCACTTACCCCGGTCTTCACATGCTCTGCAAGGAAGCCGCCCCGTGCGTCAACAGCGGCAATCTCGTGCGCTTCTGGCAGCGGCACCTCTGGGCGGATGAAGGCTACAGCGACATTGACGGGGCTTTCGGGCCCAACACGCACAACGCCACGATCCACTGGCAGCAGCTCTACAACGCCGCACACGCGGTCGACATCGACGCTGACGGCTGGGTTGGTCCGGAGACCTGGGAAGCGGCAAGCATGAACTCCCTGTGGGGCTACCGCTTTGACAGGTCGGACGGCACCTACCTGTACTACACGTACCTCGGACGTAAGGCCGGCCGAACCTTCCTCATCCGGGACAGGATCTCGGACGGAGTCGCCTGGTTCAGGATGCCTGGCGACAGCTCGTGGACCGACACGAGCCACGGCAGCTAAGAGGGCAAGGGCTGCACACCATCGCGATGAACGGGAGTTCCATGAAACGTCTGGTAGCACTGTGCACCTTGTTCGCGGCCGCGATCGCAGGCACGTTGGTGGCCGCCAATCCGGCCTACGCTCGCAGCCAACCCGAGTGCGAGTCCTATGAGTACCCCATGAACCAGGCGGGCTACCGGGTTGCCGCGCCCATCGGCCAGTACGGCGCGCTGCCGTGCTCGCTGCTCTGGGGCGACGATGGGCCAGGCACGTTGGCCCTTCAGTGGGCCCTGAACGACTGCTATCTGAAGCCCGCGGGTAGGAGGCTGCTTGAGCCGGACGCGTCGTTCGGCGAGCTGACCTTCAACGCGTTGAAGTTCGCCCAGAGCAAGGCGGGCATCAGCTCGGACGGCCAGTTCGGGCCGCAGTCACGGGCGACCCTGAAGTTCCCCAGCCTCGCTGGCGGCACCAACACCTGCGCCCGCCTGGGGCGTCCGATCCCGTAGCGGTTGTGGCTCGCCAACAATTGCGGCGACGCGGCGACGACGACCCACGACCGTGGGCTGTCGTCGCCGCGACGTTTTCTGTCGTCAGACCAACCGACGCCTGATCCACCAGAGGGAGAACAGGGACAGCACGGCGGTCAACGCGAACAGGACGCCGACCTCCCGCCATTGCAGGTTCCAGAACTTCGAGCCGGGCACGTAGGTCACCTTCAGACTGAGGTTCTGCTCTTCCAGCCACCTCGGGCACGTCTCGCGGTCACGCGGTGCGTTGGGACCGCACTGGGTCATGTCCGCCGGCCCCCTGAACTCGGCTCCGGTCGAGGTGATCGTGGCGCTCGACACGACCCAGTCACCCCTGCGCTCGGGCTCGACGTGCAGCGTCATCCGCCCGGTGTCGGCGCTCATCGAGATCCCGTAGGCCCCGTCCACCTGTAGCGGACTGACCGTGGTGGCTGGCTGGGCCAGCCAGGGGCGCACCACGAACGGCGCGGCGATCTGGAGGCTGACGATCACCAGTAGGGTCACCGCCATCGCGGCGAGGGTCCGCCGCAGCAGGAGCCCGGTGGTGACACCCACCACGAACGCCAGGGCCGCGTAGCCAACCGGCACGATTCCCCGGGCCGCGAACACCAGCGGGTTCATCCGGTCTGCCGAGGCCCCGTCGATCGGCTGCGCCCACATGCTCAGCATCAGGCTGAGCACCCCGGCGCTGAGCGCCGCGGCCCCGCCGCCGACCGCCAGCTTGACCAGCAGCCAGCGGCCCCGGCTGACGGACTGGCTGAAGACCATCCGGTACGTGCCGGACTCCAACTCTCGAGCCACCAGCGGCGCGCCCCAGAAGATGCCCACCAGGGCGGGCAACAGGTACAGCGCCGCGATGGCGGCGAGGTGGATCTCGCTGGCCCATCCCGATTGCAGCGCCTGGAGGAATGCTTCGCCGGCGGCGCGGCAAGAATCGCCCTGGCAGCCGGTGTATCCGGTCCGCGCAGCCAAGTCCGTCACCTCCGCCCAGGTCAGCGCCAGACCGCCCAGGAGCACCAGCAGCAGGGCGCCGGTGGCCAGCGCCGGAGTCCGAAATTGCCGCCAGGTCATCCAGATCATCGTTGTCCCTCCCGCACCTGGTCCGACCCGTTGTCGGCGGCTCCGCTCATATACGCCAGCACGATGTCTTCCAGGTCCAGCTGGTCGACCTGCCAGGACGGGTCGTCGATCGGCGCGGTGCTGCGTACCACCAGGGTCGACTGCACGTCGGTGTGGCTCTGCTCCACCAAGGCTCGCCCGGCGCCCAGGTCGGCGGTGTCGCGCCGCTGCCCGACCAGGCGGTGGTGGGTGGCGAGCAGATCGTCCACGTCACCGGCCACCTGGACCCGAGAGGCAACCAGCACGATCAGGTAGTCGCAGACCCGTTCCAGGTCCGCGACCAGGTGCGAGGACATCACGATGCTCATGCCCTGCTCGGCGGTCAGCTCCATCAACCCCTGCAGGAAGTTGCGCCGCGCGAGCGGGTCGAGTGCCGCCACCGGCTCGTCCAACAACAGCAGATTGGGCCGCTTCGCTGCTGCGACGGTCAGGGCCAACTGGGCGCGCTGGCCGCCGGAGAGCTTGCCTGCCTTCTGTGCCGGGTCCAGGCCAACCTGTGCGATCCGCCGGTCGGCAAGCGTGGCATCCCAGGACGGGTTGAGGTGCGCGCCCATCCGCAGGTGGTCCGCGATGGTGAGACCCGCGTACACCGGAGTGTCCTGCGCGACGAATCCGACCTGCGACGACCCGCTGACGGGCCGCGCGCCGAGCACTTCGATCCGCCCCGCGGTCGCCTCAAGCAGCCCGCAGGCCAACTGGAGCAGGGTGGACTTTCCGGCGCCGTTCGGCCCGACCAGGCCCACGACGTGGCCGGCCGGGATGTCCAGGGTGCAGTCCTTCAACGCGGTACGCCGTCCGTACCGCTTGGTCAAGCCGTCCGCGAGCAGCGCACTAGTCATGCTCGGGCCTCCGAAAACGCACGAAAACTGCTGAGGAAGAGCGCCTCGATGCTCTCGTCGTCCAGGCCAGCCTCGCGAGCCTCGGTCAGCCAGCGCGCCAGGTCCTGCCGCAGCGGTTCGTGCTTGCTCAGCGAGTCGCCGCCCAGTGTGCGGGTGACGAAGGTGCCCATCCCCGGCCGGGCCGCGACCAGGCCCTCGTACTCCAGTTCGCGGTAGGCCTTGGACACCGTGTTCGGGTTGATCGCGACCTGGGCCACCACCTCCTTGACGGTGGGCAGCTTGTCACCTGCGTTCAGGACGCCGAGTCGGAGCGCGTGCCGTACCTGTCGGATGAGCTGCATGTACGGCGCAACCCCGGACCGCGAGTCCAGGTGAAACTCGATCACCTCGCCACCTCATTCTACTAGTTAGCTAGTAGAATAGGGTCAGTGGTGGGCTGCCCGCTACCCGCCGCCAAAAACCACCACGCCTCACAGGCGGCCGGGATAGAGCGCGCGACCACCGAGCTCCTCCTCGATACGGATGAGCTGGTTGTACTTCGCCGTCCGGTCCGAGCGCGACAACGAACCCGTCTTGATCTGACCGCAGCCGACGCCCACCGCCAGGTCCGCGATCGTGGTGTCCTCGGTCTCGCCGGAGCGATGCGACATCACCACCCGGTAGCCCGCCTTGTGCGCGGCGTCCACCGTCTCGAGGGTTTCGGTGAGAGTGCCGATCTGGTTGACCTTGACCAGGATCGCGTTGGCGTAACCACCGTCGACACCGTCGCGCAGCCGGTTGACGTCGGTGCAGAACACGTCGTCTCCGACCAACTGGATCCGATCGCCGGCCTCGGCCGTGAGCCGCTTCCAGCCGGCGAAGTCGTCCTCGGCCATCGGGTCCTCGATCGAGCTGATCGGGTACCGGGAAGCCAGGTCGAGGAGGTAGTCAATGTGCTCGTCCACTGCCCGGGTCCGGCCCTCGCCGGCGTAGTCGTAGACGCCGTCGCGGAAGAACTCGGAGCTGGCCGGGTCCAGGCAGATCGTGATGTCCCTGCCGGGCTCGTAGCCGGTCTCCTCGATCGCGCTCAGCACGAACTGCAGCGCCTCGTCGGCGGTCGCGAAGTTCGGTGCGAAGCCGCCCTCGTCACCGACGTTGGTGCTGTGTCCGGCCGCGGCCAGGGAGCGGCGCAGGGTGTGGAACACCTCGGAGCCCATGCGTACGGCCTCGAAGAAGTTCGGCGCGCCGACCGGGGCGATCATGAACTCCTGGAAGTCGAGCGGGTTGTCGGCGTGCGCGCCGCCGTTGACGATGTTCATCATCGGCACGGGCAGCAGGCGGGCTCCGACTCCGCCCACGTAGCGGTAGAGCGGCTGGCGGTGGGCGAGCGCCGCGGCCTTCACCGTGGCGAGGGAGACACCCAGGATCGCGTTCGCGCCGAGGCGGCCCTTGTTCTTCGTGCCGTCCAGCTCGATCATCGTCTCGTCCACCAGCGCCTGGTCCTCCGCGTCGAGGCCGAGCACCGCCTCGGCGATCTCGCCGGTGACCGCGGCGACCGCGTTGCTGACGCCCTTGCCGTGAAAGCGGGCCGGGTCGCTGTCGCGCAGTTCGACCGCCTCGTGCGCCCCGGTCGACGCGCCGGACGGCACGGTGGCCCGGCCGGTCGAGCCGTCCTCCAGGACCACGTCGACCTCGACGGTGGGGTTACCGCGGCTGTCGAGGACCTGCCGACCGATCACCTGGCTGATAACCGTCATCGCGTACTCCCTGCTCTCGTGGTGTGTGCAGGGCCAGACTGGCAGGAAACGGCGGCCTTGCCACCGCGACGATGAACACCTTGACCCGTACCCTGAGGTGCGGGTTTATGGTGGCCGGATGCGGGTGGGTGAGCTGGCGCGCCGCACCGGGACGACCGTGCGCGCCCTGCGGTATTACGAGTCGGCGGGGCTGGTCGTGCCACGGCGCCTGAGCAACGGCTACCGCGACTACGATCCGATCGCGCTCCGCCTGGTCGCGCAGATCCGCGAGCTGATGGCGCTGGGCCTGAGCGTCGAGGAGACCCGGCCGTTCGTCGAGTCGATCGCCGACGGCTCCGACGACGCCGATGTGTGCGCGGCCGCGCTCGCGACCTATCGGAGCACCGTCGCCGCCGTGCAGGACCGCATCGGCAAGTTGACCACCCAGCGCGAGGCCCTCGACGCGCGCCTCGACGCGGCCGCGACTCAGGTGACGACCAGGGCCCCGGCCGTCGGCGCGAACCCCAGCAACCTGGTCGGCAGCCCTCTGCCGCCGCTGCGCTTCTACGCCACCGTCGGGCGACCGGTCGACCTCGGAGCGCTCGGCCCGGGACGCAGCGTCATATTCGTCTATCCGCTCACCGGACGACCGGGTGTCGACCTGCCCCAGAGCCTGCTGGAGATCCACGGCGCGCGGAGCAGCACCGAGCAGGCCACCTGGCTCCGCGACCACCACACGGAGATCCGCACCGCCGGAGCAGCACGCGTCTACGGGCTGTCCGCGCAGTCGACCGGCTATCAGCGTGAGCTGGTGCACCGGCTGCGCCTGCCGTACCCGCTGATACCCGACCCACGGCTGACCCTGGCCGCCGCACTCAGGCTGCCCACGTTCACGGCCGGCGACATGACGCTCTACGAGCGGCTCACACTCATCGTCACCGACGAGGTGGTGGAGCACGTGTTCCACCCGATCCCGGCGCCGGCCTCCCACGCACTGGACGTCATGCGGTGGCTCACCCAACGACGCCGAACTGCCCAGTGACCCGCGTACCCGCGAAAGCGAGCTGACGGGTCGTAGTGTTTCGGCATGGCACAACGACTCGTCAGCGTGTGGCAACCGTTCTTCCTCGTTAGCGGAAGTCAGAGCGCGGCCATCGATGCCGCGGCCGAGTTGGAGGAGCTCGGGTACGCACGGCTCTGGTTCTCGGGCGGCTTCGGGGAGAACGTCGCCCCACGCTTCCGGGAGATCCTGGACGGGACCGGACGCATCGGGGTCGCGTCGGGAATTGTGAGCATCTGGCACTCGTCACCCCCCGAGGTGGCCGCGTTCGCGCGGGACGCGGAGCAGGCCCACCCCGGCCGGTTCCTGCTCGGTCTCGGTGCCAGCCACGCTGTGCTGGTGGAAGGCAGCGGCACCGACTACCGCAAGCCGTACTCGAGGATGGTGGAGTACCTCGATGGTCTCGACGCGGCCGGGCTTCCTCCGGAGCGGCGAATCCTGGCCGCCCTCGGCCCACGGATGCTCCAGCTCTCCCGCGACCGTTCCGTCGGGGCTCACCCGTACTTCGTCCCTGCCGAGCACACCGCCGAGGCCCGGGCGGCACTCGGGCCCGACCGGCTGCTCGCGCCCGAGGTCGCGGTGGTTCTCGACGCAGACGCCGCCACCGCGCGCGCCACCGCTCGGCAGTACGCGAGCGGGTACCTCGCACTGCCGAATTACACCAACAACCTGCGGCGATTCGGCTGGACCGACGAGGACTTCGTCGGAGGCGGCAGCGACCGCCTCATCGACGCGCTGATCCCCTGGGGCACGGCCGAGCAGGTCGCGGCCGGGCTGGAGGAGCACTACCAGGCCGGCGCCGACGAGGTGGCGATCCAGGTCCTCAACGGGGGCGACGCCACGACGTTCCCCGCCGACGCGTTCCGCGCTCTCGCCGCGGTCTTGATCTGAGGTTCTAGAGCCCCGCGTCCGCCGCGGCGCGGGGCCCCAGCGACTCCAGTCGACTCGTGATGAACTCCAACGCGGAGGGCACGTCGACGTCCACCGCCATCTCGGCGGTCGGCTGGCGCAGCAGGCCGCGCAGGTCCACGAGAGTGTTACCGCGGCTCGGTCCAGTCGTGGTGTCCACCTCGACGTGCGCCGGGTCGGCGGTGACCAGGCCGGGCCGGATCGCCTCCGCCATCGCCAGCGGGTCGTGCAGCGGCACCACGTCCATCCCGTGGTCCCGCCGATACGCCGAGAGGTAGCCATCCAGCGCGTCCGCGCAGAGACTGGCCACGGCCCCCGCCGAGCGCAGCCGGCGCAGGTCGTCTGGACCGTAGGCGGTGCGGTACGTGACGTCCAACCCGACCAGCGTGGTCGGCACCGGCCGGGGCAGCCCCGGCTCGGTCAGCACCCGATAGGCAGCCTCCGGGTCGGCCCAGATGTTGAACTCGGCGGCCGGTGTCCGGTTGCCGGCCCCGATCGAGCCACCCATCACCACCAGCCGGGCCAACCGTGACGCCACAGCGGGGTGCACCGCGAACAGGTGGGCCACGTTGGTCAGCGGCCCGGTCGCCACCAGCGTCACCGGCTCGGTGGCCGCGCGGACCGTCTCGACGATCAGCTCCAGCGCGGTGGCGTCGACCGGGTCGGCGCCGGAGGTCGGCAGCGTGACGCCACCCAGCCCATTGTCGCCGTGCACCGACTCGGCGCGGTCAGCCAGCGAGCGCAGATAGGGTCGGTCCGCGCCGCGGGCCACCGGGATGTCGGCCCGGCCGGCCAGCGCCAGCACGTCCAGCGCGTTGCGGGTGGTCGTGTCGATCCCCACGTTGCCGCCGACGGTGGTGACCCCGACCAGCTCCACCTCCGGGCTGGCCACCGCGATCAGGATGGCGACCATGTCGTCGATGCCAGGGTCGCAGTCGAGCAGTACGGGACGCGTCACGCGCAGAACCTTATCCCTCCCCTGCTGGGCCGCTGACGACGATGATTGACGCATTTTTCTGGCGATCGCGGTAAGGATCGCGCTTCGGCCGTCACTACTGGCCGACGGCTCACCCTTCGCAAGGAGCAGCGCGAGTGACACCCCCTTCAACGCGTGACCGGTTCGCGGCGCTCTTCCGCCAGCACCACCGCCAGGTGTACGCCTACGCGGTCAGCCGGGCCGGGCGTGACCTCGCGGACGACATCGTCAGTGACACGTTCCTCGTGGCCTGGCGGCGGCTCGACGCCATCCCCGCCGACCCCCTCCCGTGGCTGCTCGGCGTGGCGCGCAACGTCGTGCACGAGCGGCATCGGGACGCGGCCCGCCAGCTACGTCTGCTGTCGCAGGCCTCGGCCGAGATCGAGGGCGATGTCGCGGAGGCGGTTACGGAGCGGGCGGCGACCCTCGCGGCCCTCGACGCGCTCGGCGACGCGGACCGCGAAGTTCTCACGCTGATCGGCTGGCACGGCCTCTCGACCCGGGAGGCCGCGCAGGTGGTCGGCTGCGCCGCGCCCACCTTCCTGGTACGGCTGCACCGCGCCCGCAGGCGCTTCGAGCAGGCTCTCGCCGACCAGTCGGCCGTCGTTGTCCCATCCCGTTCCGCAGAGGAGATCCGCAGATGAACCGCCATCATCGCGCGTTGCAACTGATCGCTGAGGCGCGTCCCGCGGTGCTCGACGACGCGCCCGACCGGCCCGTGCCGCCCTTCCCCGACCGGCCGGCGCCGGGCCGTCCCGCTCGGCGCACCCGCCGTCGCCTCGTCCTCGCCGGGCTCCCGACGGTCGCCGCCGTCGCCGTTGGTGTCGCCGTCGTCGTGTCGCTGGCGAATCCCCCGGCCGGGTCGCCGCCCGTTGACCAGTCCGTCGACCCGATCCGACCCGTCACGGCCCAGGGCATCCTGCTGGCCGCGGCCGAGAAGACGACCACCACCGTCGCCCCGGCATCAGCGGACTACTGGGTGACCGAGGTCGAGCTCCACCACGTCTACGACGTCGGCAACTACCACGTCCTCGGGCGTTCCACAGTGGAGACCTGGTACGCGCTGGGATCCGACCGGGCGGTCACCACCGTGGCCCGGTCGCTCGGCGCTGCTCCGGCCACCGACGCCGACAGGGCCGCCTGGCGGGCCGCGGGGTCGCCGACGAGGTGGCTCCTGAAGGGGCCCGACGGTGAGCAGCGCGGGGGCCGAGAGCTGCTGGCCACATCCAGCCCGCGCAAGGTCTCGGTCAGGTCGGGCGGCCTGTTCGAGATCGGCGGGACGCCCGTCACGTACGCCCAGATCAGGGCCCTACCCACCGATCCCGAGAAGCTGAAGGCGTACCTGATCGAGCTGGACGACGCGGCGGGCCGCAACGGCAGCTGGACGCCGGACCAGGTCGCGGGATGGCGGGTGGAGATGCTCTTCTCGCAGTCCTGGGCGTTGCTGAGCGAGCTGCCGGTCGCCCCCGCGGTGCGGGCCGCGACCTACCGGATGCTGGCCACCCTGCCGGGCCTCACCACGGCGGGGCCCGTCCGGGACGCGAAGGGCCGGGCCGGCGCCGGGATCAGCTACGCCTACCGCAACGCCGACGGCACCTCCGTCGAGACCCGGCTCGTCATCGACCCGGAGTCGGGATCACTGCTCGCGCGCGAGCAGAAGTCCGAGGCGTCCGTTCTGGTGGACGCCCGATTCTCGGACGTCGCACCGCCCCGTTCCTGACGCGCAGAAGGAGTTCGACCTTGACCAGATCGATCACAGCCGTGACCGCGGTGCTCGCCATCGGGGCCGCGCTGGCTCTAACGGTGGCCGGCCACGGCGCGGCCACCACGACGCCGACGCCCGCGACAGCGACGACGCCCCCGGGGCCGTACACGGTGACGCTGCGGACCGGCGACCAGGTCACGCTCGCCGACCCGCACGGGAACAACGTGTCGGTACGGCCCGGCCCCGGCCGCGCCGGCATGCGGTTCGCGATCGTGCGTACCGGCGACAGCCTGTACGTGTTGCCCCGCGACACGATGGCGCAGGCCCGTGCCGACCGGCGGCAGTTCGACGTCGCCAGCCTCGTCCGCGCCCGGTATCGGGGCGTGCTACAGGTCCCCGCCGAGATCCCGGCCGCTACGAACGGCGCGGAGGAGGAGACCCACGAACTGACCATCCGCTACCTCGATCGGACCGGTTCGCCGACCCAGGACGCGATCGTCGCCGTCTCAGGTTGGGACCACGACGTGGCGGACTGGCCCTCGGTGGACGCCGACGGCACCTCCACGGTGCGGCTGCCCGAAGGCCGGTACAACCTGGGCGCGTACCTCGGCTTCGGGCCGGACACCGCCCTGCTGGTGCAGCCCGTGGTCGACCTGACCGGGGACCTCACCGTCACCCTGGACGCCAGGGCGGCCGGGCCGGTCGCCCTGACCGTGCCGGAGCCGTCCGCCCGGATGGGTTTCGTCGAAGCCGGCTACAGCTTCTACCCGTCGTACCAGTCCTGGCCGGCGGGCATGTTCCTGGTCGGAGACGACGTGTCGGGCGTACGCATCGGGCAGATCGGCGCCGCGGCTGCCCCGCAGGCGATGGTCGGCAGCGTGTTGGCGCAGTGGGCGAAGCCCGACGGCGGGAACGACTTCACCGACAGTCCCTACCTGTATGGCGTTGCGGAGACGTTCCCCGGGAGGCTGCCGGCGGGGTATGCCCGCGACTACCGCGCCGGTGACTTCGTGGCCGTGCATCAGCAGTTCGCCGCGTCGGCGCCGAAACAATCCGCGCAGCGTACGGTGTCGCCGTCCATCACCCCAGCGCCGGCCAGCGTCTCCGCGCTGGTCGTCCCGACCACGCTGCCCGGGACGCGCGTGGAGTACCACCAGGTCGGCGTGCGCTGGACGGCCGAGCTGCTGGCGGGCACCCGCGACGACGAAGGGCATTTCGTCGCGCAGCGACGGCTGTACCGGCAGCCGACCGCCTACCGCCCCGGCCGGGTCCACCGAGACCAGTGGAACGCCGGCCCGACCGGTCCCGCCTTCGGGCAGGAGGGCGAGACCGCGTGGCAGTGGGCGAGCCGCACCGGCGACACGATCGACGTCAACCTCCCCCTGTACGGCGACCGGGCCGGGCACAGCGGGTCGCTCGTGCCGACCGACAGCTCCCGCACGGCCCTCTATCGCGACGGAGCTCTCGTCGGCGAGTCCCCTCGGTCCGGGAGCGGATCCTTCACCGTGCCGGCGGAGACCGCCGACTACCGTCTGGAGGTCGCCGACACCCGCGGCGACGGTGACCTGACCACCCGGTTCGACGCGGCGTGGACGTTCCGCTCACGTCAAGCCGACGGCACCGCTCCGGTCCGGCTGCCCCTGTCGGCGGTGCGGTTCACTCCGGCCCTGGACGCGAACGACGCCGCGCCCGCGGGTCGCGCCTTCGCACTGCCGGTGTCTGTCGAGGGCCAACCCGGCGCGCCCACACCACGGGTCACCGGGCTGACCGTCGAGGTCTCCTACGACGACGGCGGCACCTGGGCGAAGGTGTCACTCCGAGCGACACCGGCCGGCTGGACCGCCACTGTCCGGCACCCCGCAGGCGCGGGTTTCGCGTCGCTGCGGGCAACTGCCGTCGACGCCGGCGGCACAACGGTGACCCAGACGATCATCCGCGCCTACCGGTTGACGGCGAGCTAGCAGGTCCGTGTGGGGTTCCGACCGCGAGCGGCCGGGCCCCACACACCGGCACGCGTGCATCGCCAGCACTTTTCGTGCTGGCTGCAGGGCATCGACCGCAGCGACCGCGCCGCCGCTGGAGCGGGCCGCCTCGGTGCCGCCGAGGCGGCGGGGTGGGCCGATCAGGCTTCGGGGATCGGCCTGCCGAAGGTCTCGAGGGTGATGTCGGCGGGCTCCGGGCCGCCGCGCCGGCCGGTGTCCAGGCCGTCGATGGCGGTGAGTTGCTCGTCGGTCAGGTCGAAGTCGAACACGTCGATGTTCTCGGCGATGCGCTGCGGGCGCGTCGACTTCGGGATCGCCGAGCGGCCCTGCTGGAGGTGCCAGCGCAACATCACCTGCGCAGGCGTCCTGCCGTGCGCCTTGGCGATCCCACCGATCACCGGGTCCTGCAGGGTGCTGCTGTGCTCACCGTCGCGGTAGAAGGTGACGCCGCCGATGGGTGACCACGCCTGCGTGAGGATGCCGTGTTCGGCGCCGAAGGCCTGCACCTCGCGCTGGGCGAAGTAGGGGTGCACCTCGATCTGGTTCACCGCAGGCACGACCGTCGCCTTGTCGAGCAGCGCGGTGAGGTGTTCGACCATGAAGTTGCTGACGCCGATGGCGCGGACCTTGCCGTCGGCGAGCAGCGCCTCCAGGGCGCGGTAGGACTCGAGGGTCTTGTCGAACTCCGACGGCAGGGCCTGGTGCAGGATCAGCAGGTCGATCTGCTCGACGCCGAGCTTGCCGGCGCCCTTGTCGAAGCCGTGCAGGGTCTGGTCGTAGCCGTAGTCGCTGATCCAGATCTTGGTTTCCAGGAAGATGTCGGCCCGGTCGACGCCGGACGTGCGGACGGCCTCGCCGACCTGCCGTTCGTTTCCGTAGACCGCGGCGGTGTCGATGTGCTGGTAACCGACCGCGAGGGCCGCTTCGACGGCCGTGCGGGTCTCCTCGGGCGGGGTCTGGAAGACACCGAAGCCGAGAGCGGGCATCTCGACACCGTTGTTCAAGGTCAGCTGCGTGGTGGTCGACATGTTGTCGACATGCCCCGATCCGGCGGACTCATGTCAGCGAGTGTGGTGTCCCGGCGCGGCGAATAGGTCGGATGTCTCGCGCTGCCCGTTAATGGGGCGATCCTGGAATTTCCCCTGCCCAGGGATTGACCCTCGAAGACGTCCGATGTTAACTGCATGTCAACGATGTGGGTCGATGTTCACCTGACTGCCGTCAACCCGGCATGGTGGCATCGTGCCACGTCGTCTCGACATCGCCCTCGTTTCGGCGGACGCGGGCAGACCGGGGCGCTTCCCGGGGTGCGAGACCTGCATCCGCACGGACGATCCAGAGGAGATCGTGTCGATGAAGATGACGACGCCGCTACGAATCGCGCTCGCTGTCCTACTCGCCGGTGGTGTCGTCGCCGTCGGACCGGCCGGACCAGCAGCCGCGGCACCCACGGACGCCGCGTTCGGCACCAGCACCGGGACGCTGAACGTCGACCGGGCCGGCTACCTGGCCAAGCACGACATCGTCTACAACCGCCCCAACACCAACCCGCTGCACGGGCTCACGGTCGGCAACGGGCGCACCGGCGCCATGGTCTGGAACGACAACGGCCTGACCGCCCAGGTCTCCGGTGTCGACCTGGCGCAGCAGTCGACCTACGCCGCCGGGCTGGTCAACCTGTACAGCAATCCGCAGCTCGACACCGGCTACACCACCTTCCAGCAACGCCTCTCGCTGCACGACGGGACGCTGACCACGAAGTACGACAACAATCGCACCGTCACGGTGCTGGGCGCGCCCAACTCCGAGGTGATGGGCATCCACGTCGAGGACACCCGACCCGGGGTGAGCAGCGTCGGGCTCGACCTGAGCCTCTGGGACATGAACACCGTCCAGAACATCGCGGACGTCCCGGACCTCAACACCTGGCGTACCGTCTCGACCTTCGCCGACGCCAGCGGCGTCGGGTTGAGCCGTGGGCAGACCGACGCGAACAACTTCGGGTACACCCTCGCGGCCACTGTCGAAGGGGCGTCGTACTCCTCCCAGGTGGTCAATGGCACCCGGGTCCGGCTGACGATCACCCCCACGTCGAGCTACACCGTGTGGTTCACCGCGGCCAGCCGGATCAACGCACCGGGCCTGAACTCGGTGACCCAGGCGAAGAACCAGTTGGCGGCGGCCAAGGCCACCGGCTACTCGACCACGTTGACCAACTACCGCAACTGGTGGCACGACTTCTGGGCCAAGTCGTTCGTCCAGTACTCGAACGCGGGCGGCGACGCCGACTACCTCGAGAACGTCTACTACCTGGCGACCTACATGATCTCGGCGGGCGGCTACGGCAACTATCCGCTGCACTTCATCAACGGGGTCTTCCGCGCCACTCAGGACAACTCGAAGTGGAGCAACGGGTACTGGTACTGGAACCAGCGGGACGTCTACAACTCGTTCCTGGCCAGCAACCACGTCGACCTGCTGGCGGGCTTCAACCGGCTCTACAGCCGCAACCTCTCCGCGTTGAAGTCGTACACCACCACCCGCTACGGCAGCGACGGGCTCTGGGTGCCGGAGACGATGGGCTGGGACGGCAACGCCCGGGGCACGATCAACAGCGACTACGTCAACGACCTCTACTCGACCGGCACCGAGGCCGCCTACAACATGTACCTGCAGTACCGGTACAGCAACGACGAGACGTACCTGCGCAACACCGCCTACCCCTACATGCGGGAGGCGGTGAAGTTCTACGAGGACATGCTGGACTACGACAGCGCCACCGGCCGGTGGTACATGGCCAACTCGAACGCCCACGAGACGTACTGGGACGTCCGTAACGCCATCACCGACCTGGCGGCGGTGCGGCTGCTCTTCCCGCTCGCGATCCAGGTGAGCCAGCAGCTCGGCCTCGACGCCGGGTTGCGGGCCAACTGGCAGACCGTCGTCAACAACCTGGCCCCGTACCAGGTGCAGAACGGGGCGTACCTGCCGCACGACCCGCCGATCTCGCAGACCCGCAACAACGAGAACGTGGCGCTGGAGCTGGCTTGGCCCTACGACCAGACCGGCATCGGCTACCCCGACCAGCAGACCGCGATCACCACCTGGAACGTGCGGCCCCACCCGTACGGCAACGTCTGGTCCAACGACCACGTGCACGCCGCCCGGCTCGGCCTCGGCAACCAGGCGTTCCAGGGCATGCGGACGATGCTGCAGAGGTACCAGAACTACCCGAACGGGATGACCAACAACACCAACGGTGTCTTCGAGTACCTCGGCGTGCACCTGACGGCGATGAACGAGTCGCTGCTTCAGTCGTACAACGACAAGATCCGTGTCTTTCCGGCCGTGCCGACCGACACCAGCTTCGTCGGGAAGTTCACGCTGCTCGCCAAGGACGGGTTCCTGGTCAGCTCGGAGCGGGAGGCCGGCGAGGTCAAGTACGTCGGACTGCGCAGCCAGTACGGCAAGACGGCCCGGGTGGTGAACCCGTGGGGCGGCCAGGAGGTTCGGGTCCGCCGTACCTCGGACAACGCCGTGCTGACCACCACCACGGCCGCCGAGATCAGCTTCGCCACCGCGGCGAACACGGTGTACGTGGTGGAGCGCACCGCCAAGCCGCTGACGACGTACGCGACCACCACCCTGACCGGCACCGCCAACCAGGGCGAGAAGAGCCTGTCCGGCACCGCCTCGACCCTGGGCCTCGGTGGTGCCGGCGGCGGCGGGCTGGTCAACGACACGATGCTGACCTACGACGCCAACTGGCACCACACCACCGCCCGGGGGTACGGCGACTACAACGACGACACCCACCACAGCACCACCGTCGGCTCGGCGGCCAGCTACACCTTCACCGGCACCGGGGTGGAGTACCTGTCCGAACGGTTCAGCGACATGGGCAACGTCGACGTCTACCTGGACAACGTGTTCCAGACCAACGTCAACCTGAACGTCAGCGGCGCCCGTCAGGCCCAGCAGGTCGTGTACCGCAAGACCGGGCTGACCAACGGCTCCCACACGATCCGCATCGTCAACAAGACCACCTCGGTGGGCATGGTCGACGCGTTGCGGATCCTCACCGGCGGCAGCCCACCGCCGACCGGCGCGGTCGCGCTGCGGGCCCAGGCGAACGGCCGCTACGTCAGCGCCACCAACGCCGGGGCGGGCAACCTGGTCGCGTCCGCCACCAGCGTCGGCGGCTCCGAACAGTTCGACCAGATCGATCTCGGCGGCGGCAACGTCGCCCTGCGGGCCCGGGTGAACAACCAGTTCACCTGCGCCGAGAACGCCGGCGCCAACCCGCTGATCGCCAACCGGCCGTCCGCCGGGTCCTGGGAGACCTTCGCCCTGGTGCGCAACGCGGACGGCTCGGTCAGCCTGCGGGCGACGGTCAACAACAAGTACGTGGTCGCGGAGAACGGCGGCGCCGAGGCACTGATCGCGAACCGGGACGCGATCGGCCCCTGGGAGAAATTCGACCTGATCGCCCTCTGACGCCGCAGCCCCCGGACCCGTCCGCCCATCCAACCCCAAGGAGCTTTCATGCGCAGACGCGCCATCGCCGCGGTCGCCGCCGCCGTGGTCGCCGGGATCACCGTCGCCGCCGGCGCGACGACGGTGGCCCCGACCCCGGCCGAGGCCGCACCGTTGGGCAAGGTCCTGGTCTTCTCCAAGACCGCCGGCTTCCGGCACTCCTCCATCCCGAACGGCATCGCCGCGATCCAACAACTCGGTGCGGCGAACGGCTTCACCGTCACCGCCACCGAGGACGCGGCCACCTTCACCACGGCCAACCTCGCCCAGTACCAGGCGGTGGTCTTCCTCAGCACCACCGGCGACGTGCTCAACACCGGCCAGCAGGGCGCGTTCGAGGCGTACATGGCCGCTGGCGGTGGCTTCGTCGGGGTGCACGCCGCCTCCGACACCGAGTACGACTGGCCCTGGTACGGCGGCCTGGTCGGGGCGTACTTCGCCTCGCACCCGGCCACCCAGCAGGCGACCGTCCGGGTCGAGGACCGGGCCAACGCCTCCACCGCGCACCTGCCGTCGACCTGGACCCGCACCGACGAGTGGTACAACTACCGGGCCAACCCCCGCTCCGCGGTCAAGGTGCTGGCCAACCTCGACGAGTCGTCGTACTCCGGTGGGTCCATGAACGGTGACCACCCGATCACCTGGTGCCACAGCTACGGCGGCGGACGTTCCTGGTACACCGGCCTCGGCCACACCGAGGAGAGCTACAGCGACCCGAACTTCACCCGCATGCTGCTCGGCGGCATCCAGGTGGCGGCCGGGGCGGTGGCGGCCGACTGCCGGCCGGAGCCCGGCTACACCCCGCTGTTCGACGGCACCCAGGCCAGCCTCGGGCAGTGGCGGCAGGCGGGGCCGGGCGGCTTCACCCTGACCGACGGCACCCTCACCTCCAACGGCGGCATGGGGTTGCTCTGGTACCCCGTGCGCACCTTCGGCAACTACTCGCTCAAGGTCGACTGGATGATGCCGGGCGACGACAACGGCGGGGTCTTCATCGGCTTCCCCGATCCACAGGGCGACCCCTGGGGGCCGGTCAACGCCGGTCACGAGATCCAGATCGACGCCACCGACGGCGACGCGACGCGCACCACCGGCAGCGTCTACAGCTTCCAGGCGCCGAACCAGGCCGCCCGTGCGGCGGCGCTCAACCCACCCGGCTCCTGGAACACCTACGAGATCGGCGTGCACGGCCAGCGGGTCGAGATCTGGCTCAACGGCGTCAAGATCAACGACTACGTCAGCAGCCGGGCCATCGCCAACGGCTACATCGGGTTGCAGAACGACGGCGCCGGGATGGACATCAACTACCGCAACGTGCGGATCAAGACGGACGGCCCGAGTGAGCCGCCCGCCACCGACCTGGCCCGGGGCCGGCCGGTGACGGCCTCCAGCGTCGAGCCGGGCAGCGCGCACGTGGCGACCAACGCCGTGGACGGCAACACGGCCACCCGCTGGGGCAGCGCCTACGCCGACCCGCAGTGGATCACCGTCGACCTGGGGGCCACGTACGCCATCAACCGGGTGCGGCTGGCCTGGGAGACGGCCCACGCGCGGGCGTACCAGGTCCAGGTGTCGCCGGACAACGTGACCTGGTCACCGGTCCACACGACGACCACCGGAGACGGTGGCGTCGACGACCTCACGGTCACCGGCACCGGCCGCTACCTGCGGGTGTACGGCACCCAGCGCGCCACCCAGTGGGGCTACTCGCTGTGGGACCTCAACGTCTACGGCACCGCCACCGGTGGCACCCTGCTCTCCCGGGGTCGGCCGGTCACCGCGTCCAGCGTGGAGCCCGGCAGCGCGCACCTGGCGGCCAACGCCGTGGACGGCAACACGGCCACCCGCTGGGGCAGCGCGTACGCCGACCCGCAGTGGATCTCGGTCGACCTCGGCGCGTCCCACACCCTCGACCGGGTCCGGCTGACCTGGGAGGCGGCGTACGCGCGGGCGTACCAGATCCAGGTCTCGCCGGACAACGTCACCTGGACGCCGATCCACACCACGACCACGGGTGACGGCGGCGTGGATGACATCGCCGTCTCGGCGACCGGCCGCTACCTGCGCGTTCAGGGCACCCAACGGGCGCTGCCCGCGTACGGCTACTCGCTGTGGGAGCTGGAGGTCCTCGGCTCCTGAGCCGGTCACCGCGGCGGGCGCGGCGGCACCGCCGCGCCCGCCGTCAACCCGGGGCACCTCCACTGACGACCGCCATCATGATCAAGGTGCGCTGCCGCCGTCGACTCAGCAGCGCGAAGCAGGCGGTGAGCGTCACCAGCTCCACCTCGGCCCAAACGCCCGTGACGTCGACGCGGATCGGCCCGCCGGAGCGGCCGGGGAGACGCACCGCGAGCCGCTGCCCGTCGCGGACCAGCTCACCGCCACAGCGACCGGGCGCCCAACGCGCCACCCCGCCGGGCCCCGGCACGTGCGACCGGCGCGGGTCGAGCCGTACCGCCACGCCGTGCTCGGCGTGGGCGGTGAACCCGATGCGCCGGCGGTCGGTCGGCCGGACCGTCCAGATGCCCGCGGCGGTGCGGATCTCCCCGCACCGCCGGGTCCAGCCGGTACGCAGCGAGGCGCGAGGCCCCGCAGCGGAGTCGAGGACGAAGACCCCGTCCTGCTTGCGTACGGTCGACGTGATCATCGGTTCAGCCCTGCCGGACGCGGTCGGGGCAGGCCGAGGATGAGGACGACGCCGACGCTCAGGTGCAGCAGGGCGAGTGCGGCCTTCGCTCCCCCGCCGACACCGCTCGGCGGCCCGCCCAGGAGCGACAGCAGCAGGACCGTGACCGCGATCGAGGTCCACCAGACACGGGCCCGCTCGGTCCAGCGTTCCAGCACCGCGAGCAGTCCCCAACCGGCCAGTGCCGCGACCGCGGCGGCCACGACGACCGCGGTCACGGTGATCTGCCGGGTCGAGTTTCCGGAGGTCGCCGCCAGGTCGACGCCGGCCCCCGAGCGCAGGATCGTGAACTCGGCGGCGGCCACCAGGATCGCACCGGCCGCCACCGCGGCCCGACGCAGGAGAAGGTTGTTCGTCATGCCCTGAGTCTGTGGAGCGGGCCGGGCCGGGCACGTCGGTCCGGACGCCGAAGCGGGTACATCCCTCGGCGGCGCCGCGTACTACCAAAGGAGGTGGTCCGGCCCGGTAAGAGGCCAGTAGCCTGCGCTGGTGGATCCGGCGACGTGCGCAGTCGACCCGCCGCGGGCATGGCGTACCGCCCCGGTGGGCGTGACGACCGTGGCGATCGGCATCCTCGTCGCGGCCGCACTGTGGTCCGCCACCCGGTCTGGCCCCGCCGTCCTGGTCCGCGCCGATGTCGCGCTGGCAGTGGCCGCCCTGGCCCTCGTCCCGGTGGTCGTCCGCCGCCCGGAGGTCGGCGGCGTGCTGGCCGGCCTGCTGGTCGCGCTGTCGCCGGTGGCCACACCGGTGGCGAGCTTCGCGGTGCTGTTCACCGCCCGCAACCGGCCGTTTCGACAGGCGGCAGTGGTGGCGGTGGTCGGCGTGGCGGGCGAGGCGGTGCAGGCGCTCTGGCGACCGGTGCCCAGCCTGCCGTACGGGTGGCGGCTGGTGCTGATGGCGGCCGCGTACGCGGCCCTGCTCGGCTGGGGCACCTGGGCGCAGGCCCGGCACGCCCTGCTGGCGGCGTTGCGGGACCGGGCCCGGCGGGCTGAGCAGGAGCAGGAACGGCGGGTCGTCGAGGCGCGGGCCGCCGAGCGCAGCCGGATCGCGCGCGAGATGCACGACGTGCTGGCCCACCGGCTGTCGCTGCTGGCGGCGGCAGCCGGCGCGTTGGAGTACCGACCGGACGCGCCGCCCGAGCGGCTCAGCGCCGCCGCCGGGGTGATCCGGGCCAGCGCACACCACGCCCTCGACGAGCTGCGCGAGGTGATCACGTTGCTGCGCAGCGACGACGCCGAGTCGCCGGCCGACGCACCGCCCGGGCAGACCCTCGCCGACCTGCCCCGCCTGGTCGAGGAGGCTCGAGCCGCCGGGCAGCAGATCGAGGTCGACGACCCACTCGGCCCGCCGGTCGAGGTGTCCCCGACGGTCGGCCGCACCGCCTACCGGATCGCGCAGGAGGCGCTGACCAACGCCCGCAAGCACGCCGCCGGGCAGCCGGTCCGGCTCGCTCTCGGCGGCGCGCCCGGCTCCGGCCTGACCATCGCGGTGAGCAACCCGACCACGCCCGACAGCGGTGCCACCGGGGACAGCGGTGCCGGCCTGATCGGTCTCGCCGAACGGGCCGCCCTCACCGGTGGTCGCGTCGCCCACCACATCGACGCTTCGGGCCGGTTCCACCTGAACGCGTGGCTGCCGTGGCCGAGGTGAGCCCCGTCCGGGTCGTCATCGTCGACGACGATCCCCTCGTACGGGGAATGCTGACGATGATGCTCGACGGCGCCGACGGGATCGTCGTCGTGGGCGAGGCCGCCGACGGCGGTGCGGCGATCACCGCGGTGGACCGGCACATGCCCGATGTGGTGCTGATGGACATCCGGATGCCCGGCGTCAACGGCATCACCGCCACCGAGCGTCTGCGTCGTCGCCACCGGCCACCCGAGATCATCGTGCTCACCACGTTCGACACCGACGAACACGTGGTGCGGGCCCTACGGGCCGGCGCCAGCGGCTTCCTGCTCAAAGACACTCCGCCGGAGCGGATCAGCGTGGCGGTACGCGCCGTCGCGGCCGGCATCCCGATTCTGTCACCGGGCGTCACGCGTCGCCTCATGCAGCGGGTGGCGTCCGGGGCCGAGTCCTTCGAGCAGGCGCGTGACCGGCTGGCCCTGCTCACGCCACGGGAACGCGACGTCGTGCTGGCCATCGCACAGGGACGCGCCAACGCCGAGATAGCCACCGAACTGCTGATGAGCGTCACCACGGTGAAGGCTCACGTATCGCACATCCTGACCAAGTTGGACCTCGACAACCGTACCCAGATCGCTCTGCTCGCCCACGACGGCCGGCTCGTCTGACCCCGTCCTCGGGCGGTGCAACCCCGGGGCGCGGCCGCTGCGTCGTACGGCCGTGACAGTCAGCGCAGAGAACAGACCCGTGATGGTCATCGGTGGGGAAGAACCCAGGTGAGGCGGGCCGACGAGGACGACTTCCGCGACTTCGTGGCGTGCCGGATGGATCGCTGGCGACGCAGTGCGTTCCTGCTCAGTCAGGACTGGCACACCGCCGACGACGTCGTGTCGGCCGCGGTGACGAAGCTCTACCGGAACTGGCGCACGGCCGGTCAGGCGGACAACCGCGACGCGTACGCCCAGCGGGTCCTGACCCGCGCCTGGCTCGACGAGCGGCGCCGGCCCTGGAATCGGCGGGAACAGGTGAGCGCGACGCTGCCGGACGTGGTTGCGGCGGCCCCGGAGACGGTCACCGACCGCGAGGGACTCGCCGCGTTGCTGCGTTCGCTCGGCCCGAAGCAGCGGGCGGTGCTCGTGCTCCGCTATTACCTGGACTGTTCGGTGGAGGAGACCGCGCAGATCCTCGGCATCTCCACCGGCACCGTCAAGAGTCAGTCGGCACGCGGGCTGGCGAACCTGCGGACCGTCGTCACCGGCCAGGCTTGAGGAAGAGGCAGCAGATAATGGGTCACCAGTTGTTCGACGAGTTGATCGGGACACCACCCCCGCCCCGGGTGGATGTGGAAGGCATCGTCCGGCGGGAACGACGCGCGGGCGGCGTCCGGCTGATCGGCGGCCCGCTGGCCGTCGTCCTGGCGCTGACGGTCGGCGTCGGTGTCGCCGTACACGATCAGGGGCCCGGCCCGACGCCCGCCCCGCCGCTGACCGCGCCCACCTCAACGGCCGCGGACCCCGGTTTCCGCCTGGTCTTCGACACCGACGAGAGCGCGGAGGCCAGCGCGAGGCGCCTCAGCGCGGAGTTCAACGCGGCGTTGCGTGCGGTGGCGCCCGGGTCGACGTGGTTCTGGATCCCCGACTTTGTCGGCGAAGCCCGCAAGCCCGATGGGCGGCCGCCGGTGTTCACTCACCACGGCCGCGACGACATGGTCAGCGGCGGATCCGGCGTGTCGTACCAGGGCCGGAAGGGTCCACTGGCGGTGTCGATCTCCCCGGACGTCGTCGAGCCCGGGCCCAGCGGCCGGCCCGGTGACCCCTTCGAGCCCGCCGGATACCACTGGCCGTGCGAGCTGCCGGCGGGGTACGGGGACGCCCGTTACCACCGGGTCTGCGTGGAGGGGGCCACGCCCGGTGGCCTCCGGATGAAGACCGAGACGCTGACCGGGAAGCGGAACGGAAGTGTGCAGCACATCGTCTCGATCCAACTGCCCGGCAACCGGGCGTTCAACGCGAGCGTCAGCAACATGGTAGGGGTCGACGAGCAGGCCGTCGCCGCGCAGCCGGAGCCGCCGCTCTCCGCAGAGCAGCTCAAGGCCCTCGCCACACGGGTCGCCGAGCGGATCAGGGCCTGACGGTCGCGGCGGGTCGCAACGGGCGGGCAGGGCCGGAACGGCTCGACGATTCGGCCCTGCCTCGCCGCCCGGCGAGCTGTCTGCGGCGTGAGCGTGCGGCCTCACGCCCCCGACGGCTGCGGACGGCGTGATGCCCTGACCGGCGCGGACTCGCTCGCCATGCCGCTGCGGCTCCGCTCTGGCAAGCTGTCCCAGTGATGGTCGGTGATCTGTTGGGCGACAGGTATCAGATCGAGACCCGGCTCGGCGCTGGTGGCATGTCGATCGTGTGGCAGGCGTGGGACCGAGTCCTCGAACGTGCGGTGGCGATCAAGGTCCTGGCCGACGCCGCGCCGGGGCCCCGTCGACGCATCCAGGCAGAGGCCAGGGCGGCGGCGGGCCTCTGGCACCCCCACGTGACGAGCGTGTACGACTACGGCGAGCACACCGATCCTGGCGGCCGCCCCGTGTCATACGTGGTGATGGAGTTGCTGCCCGGCCAGACCCTGTCCCGGCGACTTGCCGCCGGTCCGCTGCCGCCGGCCGCCGCGATGCGGACGTGCGCGCAGGTCGCCGAGGCGCTCGCCGCAGCGCACGACCGTAATCTTGTGCACCGGGACATCAAGCCATCCAACGTGATGCTGACACCCGCCGGCGTGAAGGTGGTCGACTTCGGCATTGCCACCACGGTCGGTCGCCCGGAGCTGGAGGCCGACGGACAACTCTTGGGTACCGCGGCCTACCTCGCGCCCGAGAGGCTCACCGGTGGCACCGTCCTGCCGGCCTCCGACGTCTACGCGCTCGGGCTGTTGCTGTACCGGACGCTGACAAACGAGCTGCCTTGGTCGGCAGAGACCCCCACACAGATGATGATCGCGCACGTGTACGTCGATCCGGCACCGCTGCCTGCTATCGACGGAGTGTCACCCGAGGTGCACCGCCTCCTCGACCGTTGCCTCGCCAGGGATCCCGCCGATCGGCCGGACGCCGCGGAGGTGGCGACGGCCTTGCACGGTCTCTCCGATGACGCAGAGCGGCGGGCGGAACCGGCGGTGCCGCAGCCCGTCGTACCTGCGTCAGTCCCGGCCAGCGCCGCTCCCTCCACCGGTCGGCGTCGCCGCATCCCACCTGCCGTGTTGATTCCGTTAGTCCTGACGGCGGTGGCAGGGATCAGTGCACTCATGCTCCCCCAGGTCCTGCCCCTCGACGGCAGATCAGGCGGGATCGCCCCTCGTTCCGGTGCCACCCCACCCGGCGCCACCTTCGACGCGTTTGCCGTTGAGCCATCTGCTTCCCGGCAGCCCTCGGGGGAACCCGCACCAGTCTCGCCACCACGCCGCACGTCAGCCGCTCCGGCTGGGCCGGCCGGACCTACCGCCGAAGCCGGTTCCTCGGCCAGCCCCGGCCGTACCACCCCACCCGGCGCCGGGCAGCCGGCGGACCCGCCGAGTGCCGCACCGGCGCCGACCTCCGCGAAGCCTGGTACACCCTTCCAGGCGCTCGGCGGCGCGGTGACTGTGCTCTGCACCGGCGATCAAGCTCGCGCCGTCAGCCTCGTTCCCGCGCCCGGCTACCGCGTCAAGATTTACAACTCGGGGCCCGCCAAGGAGATCCGGGTGGTGCTGCTGTCCGCGAGCAACGAGAGCGAGATCAAGGTGCAGTGCGACGACGGCACGCCGATCCCGAAGATCAAGGAGAGCCCTCGGTGAAAAAAGCACTAGGGCCTGTATCAGAGTCGGTCACCGCCACTCGTTGATATCAGCGAGGTGAACGTGGCTTCGTAGCGGACGCCGAGTCGAAGCTGACCAGGACCGATCGGGCCTCGTCCTCCGACGGCCAGCTGCCGCATAGGCGGATCACGGATGTGGTCAGGACCGGAATGAACTGCGGGCTGCGATGTCCGGCGGAGCGCTTCCCACGATAGATAAGTTAGCAGTGATCTTGCCCGCGCGGTATCGGGCGGACAACCGACTGCGCAGGTCAGCAGGCATGGCTAGATTCGCCGAATGCCCATCAACATGATCAGTGCGGGGTCCGCAGGCACCTGGACGCTCGGCGACCTGACCGTCAACCGGATCGGATTCGGCGCGATGCGCCTGACGCACAATGGCAGCGTGGCGAGCGACCGCGCCATGGTCGTCGGCGTGCTGCGCCGGGCGGTCGAGCTCGGCGTCAACCACATCGACACGGCGGCGTTCTACTTCTCGCCGCTCCGGTCGGCGAACGAACTGATCAACACGGCGCTGTCGCCGTACGCCGACGACCTGGTCATCACCACGAAGGTCGGGCCGGGCCGCGACCCCTCGGGGGAGTGGCTGCCGCTGGCCCGGCCGGACCAGCTGCGGGGGCAGGTCGAGGAGAACTTGCGCCAGCTCGGCCGCGACCATCTGGACGTCGTGAACCTGCGCCAACACGGCCTGGAATCGGTCGCGGAGCACTTCGGCGCGCTGGCCGACCTGCGCGACGCCGGGCTCATCCGGCATCTCGGCCTGTCCAACATTCGCCCGCACCACCTCGCGCAGGCACAGGCGATCGCCCCGGTGGTCTGCGTGCAGAACACGTACGGCGTCGACACCCGACGCACGCACGACCAGTTAGTGCGCACCTGCGGCGAGCAGGGTGTCGCCTTCGTGCCGTTCTTCGCGATCGCCGGCGACAAACGTGAGGCCGGCGGCGTGGCCACCAACGAAGCGGTGCATGCCATCGCCCGCGCGCACGGCGTGACGCCGGCGCAGGTGCGGATCGCGTGGACCCTCAGCCGCGGGCCGCACCTGCTGGCCATCCCCGGCACCGGGAACCCCGATCATCTGGTGGAGAACGTGGCCGCCGGGACGCTGCGCCTGTCTCCCGAGGAGTTGGCCAGCCTCGATTAGCGGCACCCGGCAGGGCAGCCCTGCAACGAGTCCACGACCGTCGACGAGAGGCTCCCGCACTTTGCAGACAACGACTACGTCGTTCGTTCCCGTCCCACCGCCGAGCAGCTCATGGCTCGTTGCGCGAGGATTCATCCCCGATCAGGGCCCTCGCCGCGTCCTGGCCATCGCGACCTTCGTCAACATGCTCGGAAGTGGCATCTTCATGGCCAGTGCCGTGCTCTTCTTCACCCGCTCCGTCGGGCTTCCCCTTGCGCAGGTCGCCCTGGGCCTGGGTATCGCAGCTCTCGTCGGGATGCTCGCCGGGATCCCGGCGGGGCACCTCGCCGATCGGCGCGGCCCGCGCGAGGTCTATCTGCTGACTCTGATCATCCGAGCCGCCACCATGGCCGCCCTGGCCTTCGTCCACACATTCTGGCTGTTCGTCGTCCTGGTATGCCTGACCCAGCTCGCTCAATCAGCCGGCGGGGCGTGTCGCGGCCCGCTGGTGCGCGGCTTCGCCGGCACCAACCCGGCCTCGTACCGTGCCTATCTTCGGTCGGTTGCCAACCTCGCCGGATGCTGCGGTGCCCTCGCCGCCGGCGCCGCCGTGCAACTGGACACCCGCGCCGCCTACCTGGCCCTGATCGTCGGCAACGCCACCAGCTTCGTGGCATGCGCCGCCATCATCACCCGTCTGCCCTCACTGCCGCCCATCCCAGTGCCCACCACGGTCGGGCGTTGGATCGCCCTGAAGGACAAGCCCTACATGGCAGTCACCATGCTCGACGCCATCATGGGAATTCACGGCCAGGTACTGGTCTTCGCACTGCCGGTGTGGATCATCTCGCACACCCACGCCCCGCGCTGGTTCGTCGGGGCGGCCGTGCTGGTCAACACCGCCCTCGTCGCGGCGCTCCAGGTCAGAGCCAGCCGGGGCATCGACACCAGCCCAGCGGCAGGGCGAGCCATGCGCCGCTCCGGGTTGGCGTTCCTGATCGGGATGGCACTGATCGCCGCCACATCGACGATCCCCGGATGGCTCGCCGTCACGGTGATGACGCTGGGAGTCGCCGCGCACACCGTCGGCGAGCTCTGGCACGCGGCTGGCTCGCTCGAGCTGCAGTTCCGACTCGCGCCTCCACACGCGCAGGGGCAATACACGGGCGTTTTCGGGCTCGGCACAGGCCTGGCCAATATCGCCGCTCCTTCCATGCTTTCCCTGCTCTGCATCGCCTGGGGCGCCCCCGGCTGGCTGCTGATGGGCGGCATCTTCGTCGCGGTTGGCCTGGCCGCCCCGGCAGTCGTCCGGTGGGGCGAGCGCACGCGCTCAGACCCAGCGGAGAGCGTCTAGGTCCAGCGGCCTAGCAGCCGAAACCGAAAAGGCATACACGTCAAAAGCGAACCGGGCCTACCTACGTCGGCGCGGCATCACTGCGACCATCCCGAGCAAGGCCGACCAGGACGCCCACCGGCGAGCCAAGGGATCCAAAGGTGGCCGGCCAACCGCCTTCGACCCGCACTTCGACAAGCTGGCCGTCCGCTACGAAGCCGCCATCAACGGGTGGCTGTGACCGACTCCGACACAGGCCCTAGCTGTGTCGTCGGCCCTGATCTGCGGCCCTGCGGGACGTGGCGCTCTCCCTGTTCACCGGAATCGCGGTTTGCGCGACTCCTTCCTGCCGCAGTTCCAGAACGTAGGGCTGGTCGTCGGTCTGGAGGAACCGGACCTCCAGATCGAGTCCTGGGTGCAGGTAGCGACCGTCTGGGGCTGCCCGTAGTACAACCGGTTGCTGGGCAGCGGCGGAGAAGGTCAGCTGGCCGTTGGTGACAGTGATGTCGATCGGGTAGTCGTCGCGTAGGACGTAGCGGCCCGTCACGTCACCAGGTGGCGCGGCTGTGACACTGGTGGCGTACCGACGGTCCGCGGCGGCACGGATGCTGGTCAGCAGCTCCCATCCGTCCTCGGAGTTGGTCATCGCAGCGACCGCGGTGCCGCTGTCGGGCCACACGTAGGAGAAGCAGGTATAGCCGACGTTCGACCCGGTGTGCCCGAAACGCCGAAGCCCGGCGCGGTCGTCGACCTCAGTGCCGAGCCCGTAGCTGCCGCCGGGAATCTGCGGTTTCCACATTTCGGTGGCCAGGTCGCGGCCGAGCAGCTTCGAGTGTCCCGAGGCCGCCCGAGCGATCTCCAGGTCGAGCCGGAGCAGGTCGGTCGGCGTGCTCCAGAGCCCGGCCGCGGCCATCTCCGGTTGCACGCGCCAACCGCCGGAAATCCCGGTACCGACACCGTGCTGTCCACGAGCCACCAGGTGCGGTCGCCGGTGCGGAAACTGTTGGTCGAAGCTGCTGTCGGCCATGGCCAATGGCGCCAGCACCAGAGTGTGCAGGAGATCCTCGAACGGGGTTCCGGTCGCGTCCACCATCAGCTGCTGGAGCACCGAGTAGTGGCTGCCCGAGTACCGGAAACGGCTACCCGGCAACAGGGTCGACCGCACCGGTGGAGTAGTCGTCGAGCCGCTGCCTTCCAGGACCTGCAACAGCGACGGGGCGCGATCTGCGGCGTAGCCGCGGTACCAGGTGTCGGACAACCCCGCCGTGTGCGCCAGCAACTGGCGTACCGTCACTCTCGGTCGCTGCCCCTCGAGGTCCAGCAGGTGCCACGAGGTGAGATAGTCGCCGATGTCGGTGTCGAGATCCAGGACGCCGTCCTGGACCAGCAGCAGCGCGCCGAACGCGGCGACATGCTTACTGATCGAACAGGCCGCGAACGCGGTGCCCGCGGTCACCGGCGTCGACGTCTCGCCACCAGTGACGCCGTACCCCGCCGTCCACATCCGCCCGCTCACGTCTCCGACGGCGATGCTGACGCCCGGCACCTGATAGATGCTCATCAGATCGGACAACGCCGCCGTGTCCGGCGAGAGACGCCCGGAAGACACGTGCCGGTCCAGGTGGGCCAGCAACGGGACCCACTCCTGCGAGAATTCCGCGTCCTCCATGACGTCGATCCTCGACCACCCGTACCCCGTGGATCAAGTAGGTCGACCCTCGCACCCTTTGTCGGGCTGGCGGCGCTCGCCGCGGCCGGGGCTGTCGTTGCCCGGGGGCTGACAGGCTATTTTGCTCGGATGAGTCTCCTCGATGACGTCGCGAGCCGTGACGGTTGGCGATGCTGGGTGTGCGACGAGCCGGTCGACGCCGACAGGTCGGTGAACGACCCACGTGGGCCCAGCGTCGACAGCCGCACCACCGACAAGAAGGCCAAGGTCGCCGAGCGACTCGCGCACCGCGCCTGCAACACCCGCAAGGGCGCGGTCAAGGTGGTCATCGCCTGGCCGGACCGTCTGCACGTCGTGGAGCCCGCGCCGCTGATCACCGTCGCCGAGCGACTCGAACGCAAGGGTGGCCGCGAGCTGGTCGCTCGCTGTGCGAGCAAGAGGGACGCGCAGGAGGCGGCGGACTGGCTGGTCGACCGGTTCTCCCGGCTGGTGCCCGGACTGCCGGTGACCGCAAGCGTCGACGCAGGCGGCGGACAGTACCTCATCGCCCTGGCCGCCGGCCGCCGCTGACCGGTGGCCCTGCTCGGGGGGTGGCCGCCGACCGGCAGGCCCCGCTTGACAGGGGCCGCCGACCGAGGGAAGCCCTTCCTGGTCAGAAGGGGGGTGCGTCCTCGCCCATCAGCGCCAGAACGACGCCTCCCTTCCCGCTCTTGAGGCTCTGGACCACGACCTTGCCGGTGCTGCCGTCGGGCAGCTCCAACGTAAAGGTCTTCCCGACCGCGTTCTTCGGGCCATTGCCGGCGCTGTTGGCGGGGCGGAAGTCACCCGCCCACGGCTGGGTCCCGCCCCTGCGAGCGGGCTCGGCGAAGAGCGCGGCGGTGCCGGGGGTCCTGGTGCCGTCGGACGAGAGGAGCACTGAGGCGCTGCGATAGGTAGCCATATGCGTCAAGGATATCCCGGAACGGGCCCGCTCGCGCCACCACTACGGCTGCCTAACACGAACGGCCCGTCGGCGCCGGGCTCGCTGATCGGGACCACGGGCGTCGTCTGGTCGGCGGCGGGGCGGGGCAGGGCAGGCGAATCGGGCCGATGGGTCCGGTGACTGAGCGGTCTCTCAGGTTCTCTCAGCATTGTCAAAGGCGGGGCCGGGAGACTTCGGCCATGGTGATGCCGTCATGAACGTCGATCTCCTTGGCCGGCCCACAGGTGTCGCCGGCGAACCGGCGATCGGGTTCGGGCTCTTCGCAGTGGCGTGGCAGACCGCCTACGGGCTGGTCCATCTGTGGTGGGCCATCGACGGCGTGCCGGATTTCCTGATGGGCAGAGAATCCTATTTTCCCGGCGGCTGGATTCCCGTGGTCATTGCCGCGGCCGCCATGTTCAGCTGCGCGGCCGTCGTCCTGAGCACACGCCGAGGGCTCAGCGACGCTGGCCACTACGTGCTCGCCGGTCTCAACGCCGCCGCGGGCGTCGGCCTGTGCGTGTACTCGTTTCTCTTTCCGGTGATCATCGTGTCGATTCTGTTCGAGGGCGGTGGCACCGACAGCGTGGTCAGTCTGCTGGCCACCGGCGGTGGTGCCGTCGGTGGCGTCCTCTGCCTGGTCATCGCCGCGAGCGAACGACGCCGGGCCGCGCACCCCTGCGAGTCCTGTGGGCGGGTCCACGGCAGGTCGCCGGAGCGTCGGGAGGAGGGGTCTCCCGGCTGGGCCTATGCCGGCGCCTACCTCGCCGTCGGTGGGTTCCTGGCACGGATGAGCGTGTGGTTGGACGACACGGTCGCGGGTGAGTGGCCGTCGGCGGCGAGCAGGGCGGACGGATTCTCCTGGACCGCGATGGTGGTCTTCCTCGCGCTGATGAGCCTGGCCGGCACGATGCTGCCGCTGGCTCTGGCGCACCGGTGGGGCCGGCTCTGGCCGGCGTGGCTGGGCCCGATGCGCGGGCGACCGGTGCCCCGGTGGCTGGTACTCGGCGTCGGGCTGTTCATCGGCGCGAGCCTGACCGCGTACTTCGGCATCGCCGGTATGACCGCGTGGGTCCGTGGTGACTTCGGTGGTCCGTTCCTGCCGTTGCTGCTGGAAATGGGGGGCTACACACTCTGGGGCGTCGGACTGTTGGTGGCCTCCGCGTCGTACTTCACGCTGACCAGAGCCCCGTGTTCGCGGAGCGCCGTCAGCTGAGGGTCTGGCCGAAGCGGTTGAATGCAACGGGGGGGTCGATGACGAAGCATGCTGTTCGGGCGGCGCGGATGTTCGACGGCGAGCGGCTCGTGGATGGCGGGGTGCTGATCCTGGTGGACGACGGGCGCATCGCCGACGTGCACCGGGGTCGGGCCGAGGCGCCGGACGGCTGGCCGGTGCGCGAGGAGCCGGACGGCACCCTGCTGCCCGGCTTGGTCGACGCGCACGTGCACCTGTGCGCCGATGCCGGGTCCGACGCGCTCGGCCGGCTGGCCGAGCGTCCCGAGACGGACCTCGACGCGGTCGTCGAGGCGTCACTGCGCGCGCACCTGGCGGCAGGTGTCACGACCGTCCGGGATCTGGGCGACCGGCGCGACGCCGTGCTCCGATGGCGGGACCGGGAGGTGCGCGACGACCTACCAACGGTCGTGGGGTCCGGCGCGCCGATCACCAGCGTCGGCGGGCACTGCTGGTCGATGGGCGGCGAGGCGAGCGGCGTCGACGGGATCCGCGAGGCGGTGGGCCGGCGGGCGGCGGCCGGAGCCGACCTGGTGAAGATCATGGCCAGCGGCGGCGTGTTCACCCCCGGCACCGACACCACCCGGCCGCAGTTCACCGACCAGGAGTTGACCGCCGCAGTGAGCCGGGCGCACGAACTGGGCCTGCCGGTGACCGCGCACGCGCACGCGCTCAGCGCGGTCGAGCAGGCGCTGCGTGTCGGTGTCGACGGCATCGAGCACTGCACGTGCGTGACCGCGACCGGCGCCCAGGTGCCCGACGCGATCGCGGAGCGCCTGGCCACGTCCACGGTGGCGGTCTGCGCGACGCTCGGCACCGACCCGGCCGTGGTCACGCCGCCGGAGGTCGTGGCGATGGCGGCGCGGGCCGGGCTCAGCGAGGCCACGCTGCGCGAGGGCGTCGCCACCCTGCACCGGGCCGGGGTCCGCCTGGTGGCCGGGTCGGACGCGGGCCTCGGCCCCGCGAAGCCGCACGGGATCCTGCCGGAGACGCTCGTCGAGTACGTCGCGTGCGGCATTCCCGCCACCGCCGCGCTCGCCGCGGCCACCTCGGTCGGCGCCGAGGTGTGTGGACTGGGGCGCCGCAAGGGCCGTATCCGCCCCGGATTCGACGCCGACCTGCTGCTCGTGGCCGGCGACCCGACGAGCGACATCACGGTACTGCGCCGCCCGCTCGTCGTGTACCGGGCCGGCGAGCAGGTGATCGACGGATCGCCCTGACGGGGTCAGCACTACAAGGCAGCCGTGGTCTTCCCCAGGATGCTGGCGAGTACGCCGTAGTCGACGTCTTGCCCTTCGGTGATGTCGACGGTCTTGCGTTCGCCGTTGCCCATCGCGCGGAGGAATCCCTTGACCTCAGGGATGTCCGTCGCGTTGAAGACCATGAACGAGACCTTGGACTTGGCTACGGCGATGACGGCCGCGTAGTGGCCGTTCTTGAGGTAGTGCGGCTTGCCGTACTGAAGTCGTTCCTCGACACCTGGAACGGCCTGCTCGACCATCGCACGAAGCTTTTCACATACGTCGATCTGCCATGGCTGCGTCTTGTTGATGTACTGGGTGACGTCGTTGTTCACGGTCTTCTCCATCATCAGTGTTCGATCGCTGAGGAGCATGGGCTTGCCGAACGTGGGGTAGCCGAGGGTCGCGTCTTGGTACGGGGTTGATCGAGACGGCCACGCTCGCGTCGATCGCCTGCGCGCCGACCAGCCGGAGAATCGCCGGCTCGCCCGGCTCCTCGAAGAGGCCCACGCAACCGACCATCACGACAGGGTAATTGACCAGGCGCAGTTCGTCGACGAGTTGTTACGCAGCAGCTCCACCTGACCAGACTGCCGCAGATCAGGCCATCGGCCTGGAGGTGCTCTAGGTATTGGGACGGACGGACATCGGGCGACGATTATCCGCGCTCGGCCGGAGGCTGCTCCTTCGTCAAGTGGAGCAGCCACCCCTCTCCGGTACGAATGAGCGCGTATCGCCGACGACCGGTGCGGCCATGCAACGTGAACAGCATCCGGCTGTCGGTGCGGTCGTGCTCCTCCCACGTGCCGATGTCGGCGATCGACTTGTCGGCATCCTCGTAGGTGAGATGGTCGAGGTGATGGTCGGGCACGGCGATCGCGAGCCGATTGTCGCTGGGCCTGTCCGGCAGACCGCGCGGCACCGCCCAGGAACGCAGCACACCGCCCTCCTCGAGCCGAAGGTCGAAGTGCGGGCGTGGTTTGCGGTGGTGGTGTAGGACGAAGGCGGGTGCCACGCTGAGCATTGTCGGCGACCGCCAGCCCTACCGCCCGCCATTGCGTGACCCCGCCGGCGATAACCGTCGAAGCCCGCTACCGAAGCCGCTGCGTGCTGCACCTACCAGCGAACTGGCCTCACGCCCGGGGCTGGCTCACTCCCCTACTCCTCGGCCCACGTGCCGGGGAAGCGGGCCTGCACCAGGTCGATCAGACCCGGGTCGACCTGCCGGATGACCCGGACGACGGGTGGGCCGTCCAATCCGTCGAGCACGTACATGCCGAGCGCGTAGGAGGCCTTGGACCCGTCCGGGCCGGGGTAGGCCAGGAGGTCACGGCAGAACAGGCAGAAGCGCCGGACCAGGTCACGGTCGAGGTCGACCCGGCCGAGGTCCCGAATCAGTGGACCAACGGCGTGCGTCGCGTAATCGAATTGGTCCACGGGATGCGGCATTCGGTCAGCGTCGATCGCGCGTTGCAGCTCGTCGCAGACCAGTTCCATGATCTGCTCCCGGGCCTCCGGGAAGTGTTGCCACGCGAGGTCTCCCACCGGGCCGAAAGCCCAGGGCTGAGTCGACATCCACCATCTCCAGGCAAGGCTGTATCCGACAGGGGGAAAACCTCCGGCCGTCACCGGTAGAAGCGGACTCTACCGGTGACGGCCGGAGGCGGTGTTCAGTGGTGCAGGTCAGGCCCCCGGCACCACGAAAACACCACCGTCCTCGCCGCGGAAATACGAGTCACCATTGTCCGTGGTGCCCAGATAGGGACTGCACGCCGGGGAGCCCAGGCCGCAGAGGAAATCGTTCATCGCGGCGGGGTCGTCCGACGCGAACGCCTTGCTGAACTCGTACATCATGACCAGATCACCCGCGACGCTCAGCATGCCCGCGACGCCGGCCAGTTTCGGGCCACTCGTAGGGGCGATCCTGATGACCTTTCCGTCGCGCTTCCGGACGTCGAACTTCGTCCCCGTGATCTCTCTCACGGAGTACGCCTTAGACCCCTCTTCGATGTTCTGCTTCGCCTCGTTGAGCATCTCCCGACCCTGCGCCGTGGACGTCACGTTGGCCATGAACCTGCCACTCGTGTCCTTGGTCTGGAGCGACGAGAACAACTCCCTGGCTTCGTCCAGCGCAATCTGCCGCTCGCGATCGGTCAGCAGAGGTGGCTGACCCTTACGCCGCGCATTGCGGTCGTCCTCAAGAAGGTCCGTGAGTCCCTTGAAGGCTGCCGCGGCTTTCTTGTAGTGCCAACCCTTGGACCCCACGACCTGACCTGAGGAGATCTCGATCCGTACCGCCGTCGCGGTCTTGCCGTCCCCCTTCCAGCTCTGCGAGACCTCCCGGTTGTAGGCCTGATCCAAGAGGCCTCGAAGCTTTGTGTTCTTGACGGTCGGGACCTTGGGCTTGTCCCTCTGCTCGGTGTAGTGCTTGAGCAGCCTCTCGTTGTAGGCAGCTGTGGTCTCCTCCTCCCACTTCTGCCCGCTGGGGTCCGACAACGTGGTGGGGTTGCTGTTCGCGTACGTGTAGCTGTTCCACTGCTGCGGGTCGGTGAGATCCTGAATAGGGTCGACCGAGATGAACCGCCCGAGAGCCGGGTCGTACTCCCGGGCACCGAGGTGGGTCAGACCCACGGGATCGGTGTCCCCGCCGACGAACCCGCGGGTGGTGGGCCACGCCGGCACGTTGCCCCGGGCGCCGCCGTAGGGCAGCTGGCGGCGGAGGACCGTCGCCTGTGAGGCGTTGTTGACGGCGGTGTGCTGGGTCCCCTGGTGGTCGGTGTAGAGCCAGGTGAGTCCGTTCGGGTTCCGGGACGCGACGGTCTTGCCGGCGAAGGTGTAGTACCGCGTCCCGCTGACGACCGAGTTGTTGTCGCGTCGGATGTCCTGCCCGGGCAGGTACAACGTGGTGCCGGTCGCGTCCCGGCGGAGCAGGCGAGCCCCGTCGGCGTCGTAGATGACCGACTCCAGCAGGCTGGCGCCCGCGGTGACCGTCGCGAGCCGCCCCTCGGCGTCCCAGGTGAGGTTCTGCGATCCGGTGCCGGTCGTGCAGTCGTTGGCACCCGCCGTCGCCGGGCGGCACGCCATGTTCCCGGCAGCGTCGTAGCCGTACTTCTGGGTGACCGTGCCGGTCACCTGGTCGACGGCGTGCGGACGCACCGCGCCGGCTCCGGCCGTCGGAACGCCGTAGGTGCGGGTGGTGTCGCCGCCGCTGGTGTGGTTCACCTCCTGCCGGCGGTTGCCGATCTCGTCGATGGTCCAGTCCAGCCAGTACGCCGCCGGCCCACCCAGGTTGGCGACCGAGGGGCTGGTGCCGCAGGTCACGCCCGCCTTCGGCGTCCACGCGCTGGTCAGGCGGCGCAGCGCGTCGTACCGGAAGCACTGGGTGTCGGCGGAGCCGACCTGGGGCACGTCGGCGATGGAGGTGATGTTGCCGGTGTCGTCGTAGCTGTAGTTCCGGTCCGACACCGTCCCCGTCGCCGTCTCCGGCTTGACCGACGTGCGGGTCACCCGACGGGTGGTGAGGTCGTAGTACGTGGCGTCCTCCACGTACACCCCGCCGGCCGTCTTGCGGGTGGTGATGGTCGGCTCGCCGTACGCGGTGTACTGCTGGCCGATCACGTAGCTCGCCACGTTGATGGCGTTGGTGTTCAGCGATGTCGGCAGACCGGTGACCGAGTCGTAGTCGGTGGTGACCTTCTCGGTGGTGAAGCCGCCACCCGCCGGGTAGGTGACCGACGTGGGACTGCCGTCGTACGGCGAGTAGCCGTATCCGTAGGACCAGGTGCCCGCCAGGCCGGTGCCCTCCCCGTCCGGGATCACGTAGTTCACACCGGTGGGCTGGTACCGGGTGTTGAAACCGCTGACCCGCCACTTGTAGGTGTTGGTGACCGCGTTCGGGTAGTCGTAGCGGTAGGCCTCCGTCAGTTGGCCCTTCGCTCCGGTGGTGGAGCCGGTGTAGAGCTTGTCGTACTTCCACTCCGCCCGCAGTGCGCCGGTCGCCGAGTCATCACGGAGATTGGTCTTGCGGCCCAGCGAGTCGTAGCTGTACCAGATCACCTCGCCGCGCGCGTCCGTGGTCTTCTCGAGCTCGTCGTATTCGTTGTACTGGCTCTGCGAGGTGCCCTTGTCCGGGTCCGTGATGCGGGTGACCCGGCCCTTGACGTCGAAGACGTACGACCACTTGTCGCCGAGGTGGTCGGTGACCGCCGCCAGCTTGTCCTTCGGGTTGTAGGTGTACCAGGTGGACTGGTAGGCCCCGTTGACCCCGTTGGCGGTGGTGTGCTGACGCAGTTCGACGTTGCGGCCCTTGATGTCGGTGACCGTCGTCGTCGGGGTGCCACCCGCCGGAGGCGTGACCTTGGTCAGGTCACCCTCGTAGCTGGTGGTCGTCCGCCACTTCTCGACGAGGTTGGTGACGCCGTCCGTACCGAAGAAGATCTGCGCGGTCGGCCGGCTGGCACCGTCGAAGACGGTCTTGCTCACCGCCGGCACCGACCATTCCGGCTCCCACCAGAGAGTCCCGGACGGGCTGCCGGGCTCGGCGTGTGCCCCGTAGGTGGTGGCGGCGCGGCCCAGCTTGTCGTAGATCGTGTCGGTCACCACGGTTCCGCCGCCCACGCCGGCGATCTGGGTCTGCCGCTCGCGCAGGAGGGAGTCGAGGACGTTGTAGGTAACGCGGTACCCGCCGCCGGCGTGCAGGGTCCTGGTAGTGGTGTACGGGTAGGCGTCCCGGTTCGGCGCGAACGTGTACGTGTACTCGACCGACGGGCTGGCCTCGTGGTCGGCGTACGGCCAACCAATGTTCCACATCCGCCAGTTCCGGCCCAGCGCGTCGTAGGCCACGTCGAGGACGCCGCCGTTGGGGTCCGTCGTGCGGGTGGTGTTTCCCCGGTACGGCTCGCGCTGCTTGGTCGTCACCCAGTTGTACGGTGCCGGACCGGTGATCGTCTCCTGGGTGACCGGGCCGCCACTGGCCGGGGTGTACGCCGTCGTCGTGATGTTGCCCTTGACGTCGGTGCTGGTGAGGACGCGACCGAAGGCGTCGAAGGTGCTCTGCTTGGTGGTCTGCCAGGTCGTGCCGCCGGTCGGGGACCAGTCCTTGAGGCTCTCGGTCCGGGTCACCGCCCCGTCGACGGGTGCCGTGTCGACGCTCGTGGCGCCGTCGTAGTAGTAGCGCGCGTCGGCAATCACCTGATCGGTGCTGGTCGGCGCCGTACCGCAGGGCAGCGCCGTCATGGTCCTCTGCTTGACGGCCTTGACCAGGTTGGCACCGGTGGCGAGGTTGTAGAGGACGGTGGCGCACTTCTCGTCGCCGCCCTTGGCGGTGTCGCCGTCCTCCTGGGTGCGGTCGACCGTGCCGTAGGTGTCGGAGAACCAGTTCTCGGTGCGTGACGTGCGCCAGCCGCGCGCGCCGTTGACGCCGAGAGCCTGGGCCGCGTAGCTGACCCTGGTCCCGGTGAAGCGAGCCGTCACGGTGTCACCGTTGATCGTGCGGGTGGCGGTCGCCTTGGACCTCCAGGGCACGGAGACGCTCTTGGAGACCGGCTTCGACTCGTCCCCGTTGTAGACGATCTCCTCGCGTACCATGCCCGCGAACTGGTCTTCGTCGTACACGGTCTCCGAGCCCAGCGAGGCCGGGACGGTGACCGAGCGGGTGTCGCCGGAGGGCGCGAGGCGGTCACCGTGCATGCCGCGCAGGTAGTGGGTCTCGGTGAGGGTCTGGTCGCCCGGATCCCCCACCCGGGTCCGTACGGTGGCGTAGCCGCGGAACTGGTCCCAGGTCTTGCGGTCGGTCTTGGTCAGGCCGTCGTCGTCGGCGTAGTGCCAGGCCGGCGTCCCGACGTACTCGTAGTAGGTGTACTTGTTGGGCGCCGGGTGTCCGGTCTGCCAGGTGGGCAGGTCCGACTCGGAGACCGACTTGATCCGATGCTTGTGCCACCACTCGGTCATCAGCGCCTTGCCCGTTGGGTCGTCGGGGTCGGGCACACGCACCGGGTAGCAGCGCATCGTGTTGGTGTTGGGCGCGGAGGGCAGGTTGCTCGACGAGCACTCCGACCGGTCCCAGTCGATGTCGATCTTTGCGCCGGTCTCGGTGACGATCTGGTCCAGACGCTGCCAGTTGTTCGAGGTGTTGTTGGCGGTCAACACCCGGTTGGGCATGGAGACCGGGGTGAACGTGACCGGCGGCAGAGTGATGGCCGTCCCGACCAGACCCGCGTGCACGATCTTGTCCAGCCACAGTCCGGCGTGATCGGAGCCGTCGCCGGTGGGCGGGAACGAATGCCCGAAGGTCCACGAGTCGACGTCCTGCCAGTCCGGGGTGGACCTTGTGGTGTCCCAGACACGGGTGGTGACCTTCGCGAGCCGGCGGGTCGACCAGAACGTGGGCGAGTACTTACCGGAGCAACTGCTCCCGGTGCACTCCTGATCCCACGGGGTGTCCGGCCAGTTCGCGGCATTGTGGGTGGCGCAGGACGAGGTCACGCAGCGGTCGGCGGTGGCGAACAGGACCTGCGTCACCGGCTTGACCGACCGGTCGGTCGAACCCCGGTCCCAGGTGCCGTAATCGATCCGGGCGAGTTGGCCGCCCCGGACGTACGACGTGGCGTCGCTGTTGGTCAGGTTCTGCGCGTACTTGTTGCTCTCCTTGTCGTACCAGTAGGACATGGTGTTGCCGCGGACGTCGACGACGTAGTCGAGGTTCCAGCGCCACACCTGGTCGCAGAAGGACGAGCCGAAGGAGGCCTGGTTGCAGGGTTCGTCGGAGTGGTTGCCGGCGACCGGGACGGCCCAGGCCGAGTTCGTGGTGGCGGTCTGGCCGGGAAGGCTGTGCAGGCCGAAGAAGTACTGGGTGCCGTCCGCGCCGGTCACCTTCCAGTACTCGCCGTTGTTGTCGCCGTTGCCGGCACCGGTGAGCTTCTCGATCCGGGACGCGTCCTCGTCACGGGCGTGCCAGCCCTTGCCCGCCTCGTAGACCAGCTCCGAACCGCTTCCGTTGAGGGAAAGCGTGGCGTTGTCGGATCGCCAGCACAGGTCGCCGGTCTTCGTGGTGTTGTTGGCGCCGTTGGCCATGTCGTCGAGGCAGCTGACGTATCGCCGTTCGATGTATCCCGGCGCGTACTCGAAGCCCTCCCCCAGCCAGGAGGGCTGGTTGTTGGTCGTCTCCGAGCGGCCGTCGACGCTGCCCGAGGAGTACGAGATCTCGACGGTGGGCGCTGGGCCGCTGATCGCCGGCGGCGTCCCCATCTCGTAGGACCAGTTGAAGTCACCAGCCGACCCGCCCGCGGACCAGGTGGCCGAGGGCGCCAACGAGGTCGCGGTGAAGTCGCCGGAGGACCCGGAGGGGCCCGCAGCCAGCGCGACGAGGGTGCCGGCAGCCGCGGTCGACCTCGCGGACCGCACTGGCACGTCAGCGGTGACGACACCCTCTCTGGTGTTGTTGGCCGACGGCAGCGGGGTCGCGGCACAGCCGTCCGCGCCCGGCGTGGTCAGCGCGCAGTCGGGCAGCCGCCAGAGCTGCAGTCGGGATGCCCAGTCCCCGCCATGGGCGTACCGGAAGTCGCGATAGTCCACCGACAGCTGCGCCATCCCGGCCGCCGAGCTCTCGTGATTCCCGCCTACCCGGAGCAACAGGCCGTCCTGCCACGCCTTCGGTGCCGAAGTCCGGTCGAGCAGTGCGACCTGCACGGTCGACAGCCGGTCACCGCCGGATCCGGCGGCACGAGCCACCGAAACGGGGAGTCGGTTGGCACGGACCTTCGTGGCCCGCGCCGCGCCGACCGGCAGGCTGACGCTGGCCGAGCCGGCCGCGGGCCAGACCGGCGCCGGTGCCGGCTCCTGCCGCTGCCGCGTGTACGGCCACGCCTTCGTCCGTACCGGCCCGCCGTCGCGGTCGAATTTCTCGACCTGAGCGGCCAGGTGCGTCGGCGCGGGCGCCGCATGTGCGGGCGCACCCGCCAATACCCCGCCGACGAGCGCCCCGACGAGACCGCCGCGCACCGCGAGCCCGGCCAGGGCACGCCCGGTGCCGTGTCGCCTCACCGGCCGGATCGAGCGGTCGGCCTTCCTGCTCAGTCTGATGTCCACAACACGTCCTCACGAATGGAACCGAATGAGCCCGGATTCGCGGCGGTTCGGCCAGAGGATGTGGACCTGCCGGTCCACGGGCGATCGGCGAGGCAGGACAACGTCCCGCTCGCGCCACGCGACTCCGGCAGTCCCCCCGTGATGGACTGAGTGGGACAGTACAAAGGATCGTTCTTCGCCGTCGTCCCCGTCGTACCGCCCAGTAATGGCACCGGGAGGGGCTCGTCACGCAGCGAACACGCGGCGGCACGCTGTCGGCCCCGGGCAGCCGACGCGCCAGCAGCCAAGATCACTAAGAGCCATCCGGGGACGCGCCCGGGGGTCGACTGTCTGGCTCACGCACCGTCATGACGCGAACCGACTTCGAGACCGAACCGTGATCGGACGGTTGGTCGAGCAACACGGGAGCGCCGCAGTCGACGGCTCGCCGACGGCGACCACCCCGACCGGCCAACCCGTCAACGTCCGCTTTCTGATGCACGCCCTGGTGATGACTTTTTGCGCCCGTACCCGTCACACCTGGGACGGGATAAAACGAGACGGAAGGATGCGGTGATGAGTGCGGATATGCGGCTGGAGGAGCTGGGCGTGAGCGGGCTGAGCGAGGTCGACGAGCCGGCGTTCTCGGGGTTGGCGGAGCGGCACCGACGGGAGCTGCACGTGCACTGTTACCGCATGCTCGGGTCGTTCGAGGACGCCGAGGACACGGTGCAGGAGACGTTTCTCCGTGCCTGGCGGCGGCGGGAGACCTTCGAGGGGCGGTCGACGTTCCGCGCCTGGTTGTACCGGATCGCCACCAACGCCAGCCTGGACCTGCTCGCCAAACGCCGTCCGGAGCCTGCGACCGGCGGCGAGGTGCTGTGGCTACAGCCCTACCCGGACCGGCTGCTCGACGAGCTGCCCGCGGGCGACGCGGACGAGCCGGAGACCGTCGCCGTCGCGCGGGAGACGATCGAGCTGGCGTACCTCGTCGCAGTCCAACATCTCGCGCCGCGCCCGCGGGCCGTGCTGATCCTGCGGGACGTGCTCGGCTGGCCGGCGAAGGACGTCGCGGAGCTCCTCGGGGACTCGGTCAACTCGGTGAACAGTGCACTGCAGCGGGCCCGCGCCGGCATGCGGGAGCACCTGCCCGCCGAGCGGCAGGACTGGACCGGCGGCGAGGAGGACGCCGGGACACGCGAGCTGGTGCGCCGCTTCACCGACGCGAGCGTGGCCAAGGACGTCGACGGGCTCGCCGCCATGCTGCGCGACGACGTCCGCTGCTCGATGCCGCCCACGCCGGGTCTGCAGGTCGGCCGCGACGCGGTGGTCAACGACTGGGTCGAGGATGGCTTCGCGGACATGGGGCGCCTGCGCGGTGTTCCGACCGCCGTGAACCGGCAGCCCGCCGTCGCCTTCTACCTCTGGCGGGACCAGGAGGGCGCGTACCTGCCGCTGACGATCGACGTCCTGCGCGTCACCGGCGGGGCGATCACCGAGATCGTCACGTTCCACGACGACCAGTTCCCGCGGCTCGGGCTGCCGGAGCGTCTGCCGGCGGAGGGCGCGGAGTAGCCCGGTGTGGATGCGCGCGCCGCGGTGGTGACCGTGCAATACGCATCGTCACCCCTCGGGCCAGGACCGCCACATGGCAGTCACCACACACCGAACGCCAGTTACCAGATGGTGGAGGAACGACATGAGCAGCAGGAATGACACCGGGGTCGTCGCGGGCCCGGGATCGGGCCAGGCCAGCCACCCCCGCCGACTCCGCGAGCTCGGCGGCATCGGCCTCATTGCCGCGCTCGCAGCGATGGCGGTCACCACCCTCGCCGCCGCGCTTGCCCGGGCCGCTGGCGTCGACTTCGAGATCCCCGATGGCGGCGAGACGATCCCGTTGTCCGGGTTCGCCGTGGTGACCGGCGTCTTCTCGGTGGTGGGCATCGCCATTGCCGTCGCTCTTCTCCGGTGGAGCGCACGCCCCGCCGAGCGATTCGTGTGGACGGCAGTGTCGCTGACGGCGATCTCGTTGATTCCGCCCCTCCTCTCCGGGGCAGACACCGCCACGGTCATCGCCCTCGTCGGGCTACACCTCGTCCCTGCGGCGGTGATGATCCCCGTCCTGGCCCGCGGCCTCCGCACCCGGCCCGTCTGACGAGCCCACGACGGGACGACGCGCGGCCCGAGTGGGTGCGGGTTCGCGGCCCCGGGACCGGGCCGCGAACCCGCTGGTGTCAGGCTCGCAGGAACTTGCGGGGCGGCAGGGCGTGGTCGACGATGCGGATGTCGCCGAGCCAGCCGTAGAAGCCCTGTTCCACGATGCGGTTGTAGTGGTACGCGCCCACGAACCACGGCTCGTGCGAGGTGGCCAGGCCCGTCGCCGGTGTCGACGGGTTGCGCAGGAGTTCGGCGCCGTCGACGTACAGGGTGGTCAGCCGGCCGTCGTTGACGACCGCCACGTGGAACCACTGGCCGGCGGACATCTCGTGGCCCCAGTTCGTCGACATGCCGTTCCGGTTGAGCGGGAAGACCGCCCACTGCAACGCCATGCCGTCGGACATGCTGAGGGTGGCGATCGGCTCGGCCGGGTCGTCGCCGGTCTTTCCCGCGTCGGCGCCGGCACCGAAGCGGCTGAGGATGCTCATCCAGGCGTGGTTGGTGGCGAGCACGTCGGCCGGCAGTTTGACGAATGCCTCGATGGTGTAGCCGTTCGTCAACGTCGCGTCGTTGATCGGCGCGCCGTCCACCGTGCGCAGGTAGGCGCCTCGGGCGGGCTGCTTGCCCCCGTCGAAGAAGAGGCTGGCGTGCGCGGGCTGATCGCCGTCGT
The DNA here is from genome assembly GCF_036906815.1 of Micromonospora sp. CPCC 205539. Taxonomy (NCBI): domain Bacteria; kingdom Bacillati; phylum Actinomycetota; class Actinomycetes; order Micromonosporales; family Micromonosporaceae; genus Micromonospora; species Micromonospora sp. CPCC 205539. The sequence continues at coordinate 520,308 of NZ_JBAKHW010000001.1, forward strand.
GCTCGGCCGACCAGCGCAGCGCGTCCGGAGCGCCGCCGGGCAGGGTGACCCGGACGAGGTGGTTGCCCCGGCCGGAGAGGTCCTGGATGCGCATGCCCTCCGGCACGGCGCTGCCGTCGGCGCGTCCCTGGTCGAACCGCCAGTACGCGAGCGTGCCCCGGGTCAGCATGGCGGCCGGGCCGCGCGGCGCGCGGGGCGGCACCGGGGCGAACCCGGCGAAGCGTGCGGTGAAGTCGATCGGCAGGCTGAACCGGTTCGCCGGGTCGGTCAGTTCGACCTCGCGCTGCTCCAGCTCGTTGCGCTTCGACGGCTCCCGACCGAGGATCCACGGCGAGATGGTCTCGACGTCGATGGTGTTGCGGGCCAGATCGAAGTGGTAGAGCCGGAGCATCGCCCCGCCGCCGTAGTAGCGGTCCTGGTAGTTGGTGATGTGCAGGTGCACGTCACGGCCCGCGGCGTTGCGCAGCACGGTTCGTCCCGGCGGCCAGTAGTGGCCGTTGAGGGTGAGGAAGATCTGGTCGCTGTCCTTGATCAGCCCGTCCCAGAGCCGCTGGCCGTGGTCGGACAGGCCAGCGACCCCGCTGTCGTCGGCGGAGACGAGGTCGTGGGTGGTGAGGACGACGGGCGTACGCGGATGGGCCTTGAGCACCTGCTTCACCCACGCGAGGGTGGCGTCGGAGGGCCGCCAGTCCAGCGCGAGCACCAGCCATTCGCGGCCGGCCGCGCGAAACACGTGGTAGGTGTTGTAGCCGTCCGGGGTGGCGCCGCGGTACGTGGCCAGCGGGCGGAACCGCTTGGGCCCGAAGACGTCGAGGTACGGGCTCGGGCCGCGCTGGTCCGTGGTGCTCGGATTGATGTCGTGGTTCCCGGCGAGCACGCTGTACGGCGTGCGGCGCCGGTCGAAGATGCGGAACACCTCGCCCGCTGCCGCCAGTTCCGAGGCCTGCGCGTTCTCCACGATGTCGCCCAGGTGGGTGGTGAACACGATGTTCTCGTCGGCTTGCCGGTCCTGGATCCAGCGCAGCGTGGCGGCCAGCGGCGCGGGATCGCCGCGGTCGCTGTCGAAGAGGTATTGGGTGTCGGGAATGACGGCGAGAGTGAACCTCGGGTCCTCCGTGTTCGGGCGGCTCTGCGCGCTGGCCGGCGTCGGGGTGAACGCCCCGATGCCCGCTCCTGCGCCGACAAGTCCCGCGCCGACCAACCCGGCGCCGGCAAGGAAGTTGCGCCGGCTCGGTGTCTCGTACATGGTGGCTCCTTGTTCGCGAATGCTCGGCCAAGTAGGCGCGCGAATCGCAAACAAAGATCATGATCGCGGGCGAACGTCGCCCGAACAACCGGTGACGTCGGGGAGCGACCGGCACGCCTTCCATCGTCGTCCGGTCGCGGGTCGAGGACAGGGCGCGCGGCGGTTCCGGATGCTGGATCAGAGGCCGAAGAAGACCCTGCAGGCGTCCATGCCCTCGACCGTGACGGCGGGCTGCTTGCGCTCGCGCCACCGCTGCAGAGTCAGACGCAGGCGGTCGGAGACGAGGGCCTCGCCGTCGCGGGCGTCGACGGAGATCCCGTCAGGCTCGTAGCCGAGTTTGCGCGACACGCCTTGCGAGGAGTGGTTGTCCTGGAACACCTCGGTCAGTGCGGCGGCGGCGCCGAGATGATCGAAGGCAAGGGTCAGTAGGCCTGCCCTGGCCTCCGTGCCGTAGCCCTTGCCCTGATGCTCCAAGCCGAGCCACGCCGAGGTCGTCACCTGCCGCACCACCGTGAAGTCCTGTGCGCGAAGCGTGACCACCCCGATCGGTTGATCGGCCCGGAAGACCCCCATCCCGAGCCGCCACGCTGCGGCGTCCCAGGAGGCGAGCTGGTGCCAGTGTCCCTGCAGGACGGCTTGGGCCCGGTCCGTGTAGGTGCCATCCGTCCATGGAGTCAGGAACGGCCGTTCGTCGGGACGATGCACGCCCCGGCCCGCGAGATCAGCCAGCTCAGCGAGTTCCTCCTCGCGTGGCAGACGCAGCTGTAGGCGCGGTGTGACGATGGTGAGACCGTACAGCGGCCACAGGTCGGCGAGCATGTCCCGCATCCTCCCGACCAAGATCCGCCTAAGCAACCGTAATGCGGGCGACGCACTCGCCGGCATGCGGCTCGATCTTGCTCGGCCTCGGCCTCGGCACCCCGGCGTCCACGCACGCGCCGTACCGCGTCGCGTCCGGCGAACAGCCCGACGGGGACGCGGACCGGGATATTTTTGCGGGGCACGCATCTTTGCGTGGCACGCAATTAGTGCTAGCGTGGTGGCATGACGGGGCTGCGGGAGCGCAAGAAGGCCGAGACGCGGGCGGCGCTCGGCTGGGCCGCGATCCACCTCACCGCAGAGCGCGGCTACGACAACGTCCGCGTCGAGGACATCGCCGAGGCGGCCGGCGTCTCCCCGCGCACCTTCAACAACTACTTCTCCAGCAAGGCCGAGGCGATCGCCTCCCGCCACCTCGACCGCAGCCTGCGCACCGCCGCCGCGCTGCGCGAACGCCCCGTCGACGAACCGCTCTGGGCGGCGCTCACCCAGGCCGCGCTGGAGCAGTTCACGCGCGGCCCCGAGGTCGAGGCGATGCCCTCTCCCACACACGCCCAGTGGGTGGCCGGCGTGCGCACCATGCTCGCCGAGCCCGCGCTGCAGGGCGAACGGCTGCGCGCCGTCGCGGTCGCCGAGGCCGAGCTTGCCGCCGCGGTCGCCGAGCGCACCGGCACCGACCTCGCCACCGACATGTATCCGAGGCTCGTCGCGGCCGCCGCCAGCGCCGCCGTCGCCGTCGCCATGCAGCACTATCTCGACAGCGCCGACCCGCCCGCCCCGATCGAGCGCCTCATCACCGACGCCTTCACCCAGGTCGCCGCCGGCCTCCCGGCGCCGCCCCGCTGAAACCCCGACCTCACTCAAGGCACAGCCTCACCAACCTCTCCAGCCGCGTCACACCCGCGGCGGGCCGACCGCGTGCCGCGCCTGCCGTGGCGATGACGCACGCCCCGAAGGGATCACGATAGTGATCGATGTCCTCATCGTCGGAGCCGGCCCCAACGGCCTCATGCTCGCCTGCGAGCTGGCCCTTGCCGGCGTCCAGCCCGTCGTCCTCGAACGCCACGCCGCGCCCACCGGCGAGCCCCGCGCCAACGGCCTCGTCGGCCAGGTCGTCCGCCTGCTCGACCGGCGCGGCCTCTACGCGCGGCTCAGCGGCGAGAGCACCCCGCCGGTCCCCCGACCAGCCTTCACCTTCGGCGCGTTCCCGCTGGACCTCACGATGCTCGCGGAGAACCCGCACTACGTGCTCGGCGTCCCGCAAGCCCAGCTCGAGGCCGCTCTCGCCGCCCGAGCCGCCGAGCTCGGGGTCGACCTGCGCCGCGGCCACGAGGTCGTCGACCTCCGCCAACGCGCCGACGCGGTCGAGGTCCACCTCGCCGACGGTACGCAGCTCACCTCCCGTTTCCTCGTCGGTGCCGACGGGGGCCGCAGCGCGGTGCGCCGCCTCGCCGGCATCGAGTTCCCCGGTGTCACCTTCGACCGGTCGATCTCCCGCACCGCAACCGTGACCGTCCCTGCGTCATCCCTCGACCCTGAGACGGGCGGCCTGCGCGCCCCCGGCTACGGCGTCGTCCCGCCGTTTCAGCACACCCGCACCGCGCGCGGCCTGATCGTCTGGGCCCCGTTCCCCGGCCGCCCGGCGATCCTGAGCACGACGGAGTGGCCGGACGCGCCAACGAGTGACGAGACCCCGATGACCCTGGCGGAGCTACGCGCCAGCGTCGCCCGGGTGCTCGGCACCGACATCTTTCTCGGCGTGCCGGACGGCCCTGGCCTGCTGCGGCGGCTGGCCGGCGGCAACACCCGTATCGCCGCCCGCTACCGCGCCGGCCGGGTGCTGCTGGTCGGCGACGCCGCGCACGTGCACCCCGCGATCGGCGGCCCCGGCCTCAACCTGGGCCTGCAGGACGCCGTCAACCTGGGTTGGAAGCTCGCCGCCACGGTACGCGGCTGGGGACCGCAGGGCCTGCTCGACACGTACGAGACCGAGCGCCGCCCCGTCGCCGAACGGGTCGTCATGTCCACCCAGGCGCAGTCGGCGCTCATCGGCCCCGGCGAGGAGATCACCGGCCTGCGTAAGCTCTTCGCCGAGCTGCTGGGCAAGCCGGAGGTGACCGGGCACATCGCCGCGCTGATGTCTGGCGCGGACATCCGCTACCCCGCCGACCCCGCCGACCCGTTGGCCGGCCGCTGCGCCCCCGACGTGGTCGTGCACGGCGACCACGGCCCGGTACGCCTCGCCGAGCTGACCCGCGCTGCCCGACCGCTGCTGCTGGACTCCACGGGTGCCTACGCCGCGGTCGCCGCGCCGTGGCGGGACCGGGTCGACGTGGTCACCGGAGCACTGCAGGGCACGACCGCGGCCGCGTTGCTCGTTCGTCCCGACTGCTTCGTCGCCTGGTCGGCCGGGGACGCCGACACGCTGCGCGCTTCGCTCACCCACCACTTCGGCCTTCCCCGATGACCAGACAACACCGTCCACCAACAAAGGCGCGTGACGCCTATGCGTTGCGTGACCCCCGATAGCCGTGGTCGAGCGCCCGGCGCCGTGAGGATCCATGCCGCCGAGCCGGGCCCGCACCAATGACGACGACGTCGTACTCGATGGTGGTCATGTCAGTGGCCCTTGGCGCTGCGGCCGAGGCGGAAGGCGGCGATGAGGAAGAAGATGGCACCGGGAATGGCGTAGCCAGCCGCGTTGGTCAGCGACGGGTTGTCCGCGGAAGCACCGGCGATGAAGGACCCGCCGGCCAGCACAGAGATGCCGCCACTGATGATCATGGGCCACTGGCCGCCCATCTTGCGACGGGTGACACCCACGATCAGCTGGACCAGCCCGGCCACAATCGCCCAGGCGCCCCACACCCGCAGAACAGCGGGGATGCCGGACGCGGAGGCGACGCCCACGCCGACGGCGGCGATCAGGCTGACCGCGATGTTCACGTACAGCAGGGCCGGCGAGCCGGTGGTCCGCGACGAACGAAGGTCGTAGCCGGCGGCGCCCACGTCAAACAGCGGATAGAGCACGAAGAGCGCCACCGTGAGCGGGCCGATCTCCTTGGCGGTCGCGATCGTCACGAGTGCCCACACGATGGCGAACGCGAAGCGGGTGAAGTACAGCCGCCGCAGCGCGGAAGCGGTCTGGGAGATGCCGGGCGGAGCTGCGATGCTGGTCACGGTGACCCTTCCAGTGGAGGCGTGAGAGACCGAACGTTCTGTCACCTCAGCATGACAACCACGGCGCTCGCGTGCAAGACCGAACGTTCTATCCGTCAGAGTGATCTGTTGCATACCGGTTTCGGTCGTGCTGTCGAAGACCCCGGCTGCCGGCCCCTGATGACACGCGCTCAGCTCAGACCGAACGTTCTATCGCTAAAGTGGTGGTATGACGCGCGGCGAACCCGAGACCCGGCCTTCTGAGGCGCGACTGCGGCTGCTCACCACGGCAACCAGGATCTTCTACGCGGAGGGCATCCACTCCGTGGGCGTCGACCGGATCATCGCCGAGGCGAAAGTGACCCGGGCCACCTTCTACCGGCACTTCCCCAGCAAAGAAGACCTCATTCTCACCTACCTGCGTGAAGTCCATCAGATGGAACGCGGCACGGTCGAGGCGGCCATCGCCAACAACCCGGCGGCCGCCGCCCCCCTCCTCGCCATTGCCGACTCCATCGCGCAAAACATCCAGTCCCCCGGGTTTCGCGGGTGCGCCTTCCTGAACGCCGCAGCGGAGTATTCCGATGTCGACCATCCGGTGCGCCAGGAAATCATCGCCCACCGGCAATGGTTCCTGGACACGCTCACCATGCTGATGGCGCAGGTCCACCAGGAAACGGCGGATCCTGCCGCGCGCCACTTCGTCATGCTCCGCGACGGTGCCATGGCAGCCGGATGCCTGTTCGACCCGGCGCTGGTGTCCGACACCTTCCTCCGCGGGATCGAAGGACTCCTCCGGGTCAACACCGGGCGCGAGTCGACCGATTCCGGCCACTAGTAACCGAGCCGAGCCGAGCCGGGCTGGTCGCTGTGCGCGGTCACGCCTCGGAGTCGCGGCCGCCGGGCGCCTCCCGCCCGATCGGTGAGGCGGAAACCTCCAGCGGCCGTCCCCGGCTCCGCAGCGCGTCGAGCAGCACGACCAGAGCCAGCACTACGGCCACCACGCTCAGCCCGACCATCGGTGCCCACCGGGCCAACGCCGCCGTGGGCAACAGCAGGGCCGCCAAGCCGATCACCCGGGATCGGGAGACCCGGCCGAAGACTTCGTACTCCAGCCGCATACGGGCGACGAGGAAGAGCACCGGCCCGCCTACCACGAACAGTAGCCACCTGGGCCGCGGCGGCCCGTACGGATGGTCGATCACCAGTTCGTAGCCGACCGAGGTTACGAGCACGCTGAGCACGATCAGCAGATGCGTCCGCTCCGATGCCGTGCCGAGCCGGCCGGGCATACGCGCCCGACCCAACGCCTCGGTCAGCAGCAGACCGGCGCGATGGAAGTAGATCCGCCAGAGCAGCGCGCTGGTGGTGAACGCGACCCCGAAAGCGACTGCCCGTTCCGCGGAGTAGTCCGTGCCGCTGAAAACCGTGCCGATGACCAGAATCGACTCGCCCAGTGCAATGAGAAATATCTGCTGGTGGCGGTCGGCGAGATGTGTCCCCGCGATCCGCCAGTTGCGCACCGCTGACGCCCCGACCCATGGCAATGGCCAGCCCAGGGCCCAGGCGAGGTAGTCGACAGCGAGGGCGGCGGCCCACAGCGGCAGACGAAGTCGGTCCGGGCCCAACGCGCCGGCCAGCCAGAGCGGCGCGCTCGCGGCAGCCCACGCGGCCAGCCGGAATGGCACCAGCCGTCGTGGATGGCGCCGCAGCGCGGCAGCGACCACCAGCGGCCGCACCAGCATCACCATCAGGTATGCGGCCGCGAACGGCAGCGCTCGCTCCTCCATGGCGCGTGGCAGCGTTACCGCCATGACCAGGCCGGCGAACATGGTGCCGACCACGACGGCCTGGATGATCGACCGCTCTGGTTCGTAGCGACTGGTAATCCAGGTCGTGTGCGACCAGATCAGCCAGAGCGCCAGGAAGAGCAGCAAGGTACGACCGAACCCTGCGACGAGCGCCCAGCCAGTGTCATCGGTCAGGTCGATGAATCGTTGCGAGACCCGGGTGAGGGCCACAACGAAGGCCAGATCGAAGAAGAGTTCCAGGAACGTGGCGCGACCCGAACTCGTGGGAGGGCGCAGCAGTTCGGCGCCGCGTCCCGCCGCCATCATTCGCCTCCATCCGCCCCTCGTCGCACCAACGAGTCGGCCGCCAGCGGGTTGCGCGAGATCAGAGTGCCGAGCAGTGCCTGTCTCAGGTTCCTGTCTACGGGGTGCGGCGGGTGGCGAGGGTGGCGGGCATGACGGCGGCGGCGCCGAAGCGGCGGTGGGCGGTGTCGGCGGCGGCTTCGATCAGCCGGGCCCGGGGGCTAACCCCATGGTGCTCGCTGGCGTCAGCTTCATCACCAAGAGACGTGCCAGCCGGACCGCGTAAGCGATCAGGATCCCGAATGCTTGGACAGGTACACCAGCACCGGTGGGCTCAACCGGTGGTTGCAACACCGAGGAGTTGGGTCATCTTCTCACCTGGGGTGGCCCAGCCCAGGGTCATGCGGGGGCGGTCGTTGAG